>JBQTJV010000063.1:0-36524 GCA_052386775.1 Betaproteobacteria bacterium | reverse complement strand
CCCATGCGGGATTCCATTTCGATCACTTCTTCCGGCTTCACATTCAGATCGCGCGCGATTTCGCGGATTTCGTCGGCATGCAGGCTGCCGCTGTGCGTCTTCATGCTGCGCAAATTGAAGAACAGCTTGCGCTGCGCCTTGGTGGTCGCAACCTTCACGATGCGCCAGTTGCGAAGGATGAATTCATGGATCTCGGCCCGGATCCAATGCACGGCAAAGGAAACTAGGCGCACTCCGCGTTCGGGGTCGAAGCGCTTAACCGCCTTCATGAGCCCGATATTGCCCTCCTGGATCAGGTCGGCCTGCGGCAGACCGTAACCGGTATAGCCGCGGGCAATCGCCACCACGACACGGAGATGCGACAGCACCAGTTGCCGCGCGGCCTCCAGATCGTCGTCGCGGTGATAGCGGCGCGCGTACTCGACCTCCTGAGCCTGAGTCAGGATCGGAAACGTATTGACCGCCCGGATATAGCTTTCCAGGCTGCCGGTGACCGACGGCAGGGATAATGCCAAGCTGCTCATGGTTGCCTCCCGTTATGCGATGAGTTTAGCACTCAAGGTATGAGAGTGCCAACAGCCCTGTAAAGTTCCGCTGCCAGGGGCTGTGGAGGCGCCACTAAACCATTACACAACAATCGCTTACGTCTACGAAGGGCCGGTGGCGGCAAGGTGACGGTTGACCGACAGCCACGCGCCCAGCCATCCCAGCCCGGCCGCAAACCCGAGCAGACTGGCGCCGTCCCCCGCGGCGATGGGCTCAAGGCGTATCGCGATCCCGTACACCCTGGAGACTTCGGCAAGGCCGTCGTTGAACAGGTAGCCGCCGGCGAGCACGATGCCCCACGCCGCTAGGCCTCCTGCAAGACCGGTGAAGGTGCCGAAATACAGGAAGGGCCGCCGGATGAAGGCGTGCGTGGCGCCGAACAGTCGCGATACCTCGATTTCATCGCGCTGCGTGAGGACCTGCAGTCGGATGGTGTTGAAAGTCACCGCGATCAGCGCGAAGCCGAGCAACGCCCCCAACAACAGTACCACCAAGCGGCCGAGATAGAGCAAGGCTTCCAGCCGCTGCGCCCATCTCGAGTCGAGCTGGACCTGCTCTACGCCGGGCCAGCGCGCGATCTCGTCCCGCAGCGCATCGAGGGACTGGGCGCCGGTTTCGGTCGCGTCCACGACGAACGTGTCGGGCAGGGGATTGCGTTCGAGGCTGTCGATCACGTCCGCGAGCCCGGTGCTGGCGCGCAACTCCTTCAAAGCCTCGCTGCGCGGAATGTATCGATACTTGCGGACTTGCGGGTGCTGATCCAGCCGCGCTTTGATGCGCGCCGCCTCGGCTGCGCCGGCGGTGCGCGCAACAAACACCGAAAGCTGGGGCGCCGCCAACACCTGCTGTGTCAGCGTTTGCAGATTGGACAGCAGCACGTGAAACGCTGCGGGGAACGCGAGTGCCACGCCGATCACGATCGCATTGAGCAGATTGGCCAGCGGCGCCCGCGCCAGCTTTCCCAGCGTGGCGCCGATCGTTCGGAAATGCTGTGAGAGCCAGACGCTCATGCCGCCGCCGCAGTCGGGGCGGTGACCAGCGCGCCGTTGCGCAGCGCCACCACGCGCGGCTCGAGCCGTGCCGCCAGCTGCTGGTCGTGCGTGGCGATCACCACGGTCACGCCCACTTGATTGAACGACCTGAACAGCTCGCCCAGTTGCCCGCCGTAGTCGGCGTCGAGATTGCCGGTCGGCTCATCGGCAAGGAGCAGAGACGGACGGTGCACGATGGCGCGCGCGATGGCGAGCCGCTGCTGTTCGCCTCCCGAGAGCGTGATGGGAAAAACCTTCTCCTTGGGGAGCAAGCCGACTTTGTCCAGGGCCGCGCGCACGCGCCGCGCCGCCTCGCGTCGCTCATAGCCAATGATATGGAGCGGCAACGCGACGTTGTCGAACACGTTGCGGTCGAACAGCAGCTTGTGATCCTGGAAATTGAGTCCGAGATTGCGGCGCAGGAAGGGAATGGCGCGCGGTCTCAACGTGCCCACGTTCTGGCCGTTGACGATCACCGTGCCGCTGGTCGGCCGCTCGATCGCCGCGAGCAGCTTCAGAAGCGTGCTCTTGCCGGCGCCGGAATGGCCCGTGATGAACACCATTTCACCGTCGGCAATGGTGAAAGAGACGTCCTTGAGCGCTTCGTAGCCCTGGGGATAGCGCTTATGAACGCGGCTGAACGAGATCATTCGCGCAGCAATCGGGGCATCGACCGTCCCTCTCAGTCGAGCAGCGCATCGACGAAGTCCTCGGCGGCAAAGGGGCGCAGATCGTCCAGCGTTTCGCCGACGCCGATAAAGCGCAACGGGATGAGCTTCTGGCGGGCGATGGCAGCGATGACGCCGCCGCGCGCGGTACCGTCGAGCTTGGTCAGCACCAAGCCCGTTACCCCGAGCGCGTCATCGAAGGCCTTCACCTGGTTGAGGGCGTTTTGCCCCGTGTTGGCGTCGAGCACCAGCAGCACCTCATGCGGCGCGCCCGGCAGGGCCTTGGCGATCACCCGCTTCACCTTTTTTATCTCTTCCATGAGATGCAATTGGGTGGGAAGGCGTCCGGCGGTGTCGGCCAGCACGATGTCGATGTTGCGCGCCAGCGCGGCCGCGATGGCATCGTAGATGACGGCCGCCGCATCCCCGGATTGCTGCGCGATCACAGCCACGTTGTTGCGCTCTCCCCATACCAGCAACTGTTCGCGTGCAGCGGCGCGAAAGGTGTCGCCCGCCGCGAGCAGTACCTTCTTGCCCTGTCGCTGATAATAGCTCGCCAGCTTTCCGATCGAGGTGGTCTTGCCCGCACCGTTGACGCCGGCGAGCATGATCACGAAGGGGCGATGCCTGCTGATGTCGAGCGGCACTGCGATCGGCCGCAGCAGGTCGAGCAGCGCCTCGCGAAGCGCTGATTTGAGTTGCTGCGCCTCGGTGAAGCCCTCGCGCCGGGCGCGCGCGCGCAGCGTCGCGAGAAGATCGTCGGTCGCAGATACCCCGACGTCCGCAACGAGCAGCACCGTCTCCAGTTCGTCGTACAATTCCTCGTCCAGCTTGCGGCCCGGGCTGAAAAGGCCGGAAAGCTGGGTGTTCAACTGCTGGCGAGTCTTGGCAAGGCCCTGTTTCAGGCGATCGAGCCAGCCTCCGTTCTCGCCTTCGCTGCGGCCCTTGAGGAAACTTAACATGCCGAAAGTAGTCGGAAGCTCCAGAGGAAGCAAAGAAAAGTGCGTTGCGCGGGACAGGATGGAGCGCGACGCAAACGGCTACAATTCTACTCCAAACCGATCATCTTCAATCGAGAACACTGTGCGAATCGTTCTGCGTACGCAAGCGTTCCTCGCCGCAGTAGCGGCCTGCATCGTCACCGCAAACGCGGTGGCAGCGGCCACGGCGGCGGTGGAACATGCGCTTTCAAATGGAATGCGTGTCATCGTGAAGTCCGACCATCGCGCGCCCGTCGTCGTCTCGATGGTCTGGTACCGCATCGGCAGCGTCGACGAAGTGAACGGCACAACCGGGGTGGCGCATGTGCTCGAGCACATGATGTTCAAGGGTACGAAAGAGGTGGCTTCCGGAGAATTCTCGCGCATCATCGCGGGGGCGGGCGGACGCGAGAACGCTTTCACCGGGCGCGACTACACCGGTTACTTTCAGACGCTGCACAAGTCCCAGTTGCCGCTCGCGTTGCGGCTCGAGGCCGATCGGATGGCCAACCTTGTGCTCTCGGAAGAGGAGTTCAGGAGGGAAGCGCGCGTGGTGATGGAGGAGCGCCGATGGCGCACCGACGACCGGCCCCGCGCGCTGGTCTACGAACGGCTCATGGCAACCGCGCTCATGGCCCACCCGTATCGTCATCCCGTCATCGGCTGGATGAGCGACATCGAACACATGCGGGTCGAGGATGCGCGTGCATTCTACGAAACCTGGTACTCGCCGAACAACGCGATACTGGTGGTGGTCGGCGATGTGAAACCCGAGGAGGTCTTCACGCTTGCCGAAACATACTTCGGCAAGCACCAGCCCAAAGCGCTACCCGCCCGAAAACCGCAGGATGAGCCGCCGCAGCTCGGGCTCAAGCGCTTGACGGTGAAGGCGCCCGCCGAATTGCCGTACGTGCTGATGGCCTATCGCGTGCCTGCGCTGCGCGATCCGCACCAGGACTGGGAGCCCTACGCGCTGGAAATGCTGGCCAACGTGCTGGACGGCAACGATGCGGCGCGGTTTCCGCGCACGCTGGTCCGCACCGAGCGGCTCGCCAACTCGGCGGGCGCCAGCTATGACGGCATAGGCCACGGGCCGGCGATGTTTTATCTCGACGGCGTGCCGAGCGACGGCAGGACGGCTGCGCAGCTCGAAGAGGCGCTGCGGCGAGAAGTGCGCAAGGTGGCCGCTGAAGGGGTCAGCGAAGACGAACTGAAACGCATACGGGCGCAAGTGGTCGCGGCGCACGTCTATCAGCGCGATTCGATGTTTTTCCAGGCGCGACAGATGGGGTCGATGGAGATGTCCGGGTTGTCGTACAAGACGCCGGACGTGATGCTGGAGAAGCTGAAGCAGGTGACGCCGGCGCAGGTTCAGGAAGTCGCGCGCAAGTATTTTGGCGACGACCAGCTTACCGTAGCGTATCTCGATCCGCAGCCTTTGGAGGGACGCAAGGCGTTTGCGCCGCCGCCCGGAGCACGCCATGGCCGCTAAGCAACCGACCCGCTGGCTGCTGGCCGTTCTGCTGCTGCTTGCGACGACGCCGGCGCGCGCCATACTGCCCATACAACACTGGCAGACGCCGGGGGGTGCCCGGGTCTACTTCGTGGAAAACCACGACCTGCCGATGGTGGATATCAGCGTCGAGTTTCCGGCCGGCGCAGCCTACGACAGCGACCAGAAATCGGGCACGGCGAGCATGACGCACCGCTTGCTGCAGCTGGGCGCCGACGGCATGAACGAGGATGAAATCGCCCGCGGCATCGCGGATGTCGGTGCGCAGCTCGGCGGGGCGTTCAATACCGATCGCGCGGGATTGTCATTGAGGACGCTGTCGAGCCGCGAGGAGCGCACGCGGGCGCTGGACATCCTGGCGCGGCTCCTGCAGCGGCCGGTATTTCCCGCGGAAGTCCTGGAGCGGGAGAAGGCGCGGCTCGTGGCCGCGCTCAAGGAAGCGGACACCAGGCCCGATACCATCGCCGGCAGGACGTTCCATCGGATGCTCTATCGCGATCATCCCTATGCCCATCGCAGTACCGGCGAGATACCGACGATACAGAAGCTCACCCGGCAGGATCTCGTCGAATTTCATCGCCGCCAGTATGTCGGCGACCGCGCAGTCGTTGCGATCGTGGGTGATCTGGCGCGGACCGAAGCGGAACGCATCGCGGAGCAACTGACTGCGGCGCTGCCGCGTGCCGGCGGCACGCAAGCCGATCTGCCGCCCGTGCCGCCGGTGGCGGCGGCGCAGACCAGCATCATTCCGCACCCGGCGACGCAGAGCCATATCCTCATCGGGGCACCGGGGATCAGCCGTCATGATCCTGATTATTTCCCGCTGGTCGTGGGCAACCATATTCTCGGTGGCGGCGGTTTCGTCTCGCGTCTCCTTGAAGAAGTACGCAGCAAGCGCGGACTCGCCTATTCAGCCTACAGCTACTTCACTCCGCTGCAGCGCCCGGGACCGTTCACGATCGGCCTGCAGACCGCGCGCGACCAGGTGCAGCAGGCGCTCGATGTGACGCGAGCCATCCTGCGTGAGTTCCTCGCCCGCGGGCCGACCGAAGACGAGCTTGCTGCCGCGAAGAAGAACATCATCGGCGGCTTTCCGCTGCGCATCGACAGCAACCGCGACATACACGGCTATCTCGGGATCATCGGGTTCTACCGGCTGCCGCTGACCTATCTTGACGACTACACCAAGAACGTCGAAAAAGTGACTGTGGTCGACATCCGCAACGCCTTCTCGCGGCGCATCGACCCGGAGCGCATGGTCACGGTTGTGGTCGCCGGCGACGCGCCCGCGGCCGCTCCAAAGCCGAACTGAGATCATGACGGCTGCGCGCGCCGCGCGTCACGGTCTCGCCAACCGCGTTCGCATCATCGGCGGCGCGTGGCGCAGCCGCTACATCCATTTTGTTTCCCATGACGAGCTGCGCCCGACGCCGGACCGCGTGCGCGAAACGCTTTTCAACTGGTTGGGTCAGGATCTGAGCGGCAGGAGCTGTCTCGATCTCTACGCGGGCAGCGGCGCGCTCGGTTTCGAGGCAGCGTCGCGTGGTGCGCAGCGCGTCGTGATGGTCGAACGCGACCGGGCGATCTACGCCGCGCTGGGGCAGACCCGCCTTGCGCTCGCCGCGGAGTCGGTGGAACTCGTGCGCGCGAATGCGCTAGAATTCCTCCGCGGCGACAGCGGTCGTTATGACGTCGTATTCCTCGATCCGCCTTTCCGGGACGCGGACTGGCCGCGCATGCTGGCATCGCTGCAAGCGCGCCTGAACGCCGGCGCCCTGGTCTACGTCGAGAGCGCGAAGTCGGTTGACGTTCCGCCCGGCTGGGAGATCCGAAGAAAGAGCCGTGCGGGACAGGTCCATTTTGAACTCCTCCAGCGAGCCGAACATGAATAACAGGGCGGTGTATCCAGGAACGTTCGATCCCATGACGCTCGGTCACGAAGACCTCGTGCGCCGCGCGGCGCGGCTGTTCGACCGGGTGATACTGGCGATCGCGGACAGCCGTGCCAAGCAGCCGTTCTTCACGCTCGACGAACGCGTGGAAATGGCGAGCGAGGTGCTGAAGGATCTCCCCAATGTCGAAGTGGTCGGCTTCTCGGGGCTGCTGATGAAGTTCGTGCAGCAGCACAAGGCGCGGGTCGTGGTGCGGGGCCTGCGCGCGGTGTCCGACTTCGAATACGAGTTTCAGCTGGCCGGCATGAACCGCGGAATGTATCCCGATGTCGAAACGCTATTTCTGACGCCGGGCGAGCAGTTCATGTTCATTTCAGCGACCATCGTGCGGGAAATCTCCATACTGGGCGGAGATGTCAGCCAGTTCGTCCATCCCCACGTCGCAAAACGGCTGAAGAACAAGATCAGGCAGCTCGGCGGCAAATAGACCGGTCCACCGCCATGGCATTGATGATTACCGATGAATGCATCAACTGCGACGTCTGCGAGCCGGAGTGCCCCAACGACGCGATTGCGCAGGGCGCGGAGTTCTACGAGATCGATCCGCACAAATGCACGGAATGCGTGGGCCATTACGACGAGCCGCAGTGCCGGAAGGTGTGTCCCGTGGATTGCATTCCGCTCGATCCGCAATGGGTTGAGACGCGCGAACAGCTCCACGAGAAATACCTGCGGCTGACGGCGAGCAAGCCCGCCTAGACGCGGGAGCGCGCAGCGCGCTTCGGGCAGCGTTCAACGCTGACAACGCCGGCAGTAGAACGTCGAGCGTTGTGCCTGGCGGATCGCGGTGATCGGGGTGCTGCAGCGCGGGCACGGCGCTCCACCGCGGTCGTAAACCGAGAACTGGCTCTGGAACGAACCCGCCAGGCCGTCGCTGCCCACGTAATCGCGCAGCGAGCTGCCGCCGGCGCCGATCGCCTGTTCCAGCGTCTCCCGTATCTGATGCACGAGAACCTGATAGCGCGCGAGCCCGATGCGATGCGCCGGCTGCCGGGGATTCAAGCGGGCGCGAAACAGCGCCTCATTGGCATAGATGTTGCCCACCCCGGCGACCACCCGACCGTCCATGAGCACCTGTTTGATGGGCGCGCTGCGCTTGCGGGTAACCCGGTACAGCCCTTCTGCTGTGAACGCTGCATCGAAGGGCTCGGGCCCCAGCGCGGCCAGCAGCGTATGGCGCAGCGGATCGCCGCGCGCCCAAAGCACGAGCCCGAAGCGTCGCGGATCGCGCAGGCGCACGATGGCGCCGTTGTCCATGACGAGGTCGAAATGATCGTGGGGCGCGGCGGGCGTGCTGCGGTCGACGAGCCATAGCCGCCCCGACATGCCGAGATGCAATATCAGGGTCCCGGTGTCGCAGGTGAAGAGCAGGTATTTGCCGCGGCGGCCTAACCTCGAGATAGTCTGCCCGGCCAGGACCCGCGGCAGACTGAGCGGAACCGGCAGACGCAGCGCGCGATTGCGCACGATGGCGCTGGCGATCCTGCGATTTTCGACCACCGGAGCCAGCCCGCGGCGCGTCGTTTCCACTTCCGGAAGCTCGGGCATGATCGTCAGGCGTTGCCTTTATTGTGGCGCTGCCGGCGGCGCCAGCAGGCGCTTGGCGATTTCGGGCGCGAAATGGTAGCGCAGTTTCTCATCGGGCCGGGCAATGATGTACTCGGGGCCCTTCTGCACGACGTGCAAGGCAAGTCCGGTCCCGCTCCGCATCTGGATTGTTATGGTTTCCAGCGGCGTGCCGCCGGGATCCGGCTCGGCCCGCAGGGCGTGGGCGTGACGCCAGGCATCGATCCAGCGGTTGATATCGTCCTGACTGACGTCGCCGCTTGCCGGCATGACCTGCCACCGGTTGCCGTCCTGGGCGATGGTGAAACCAGGAAACGCGAAGCGCACCGGTGACTCGCCCGCAGGGAACGGCTGCCTGGCGATGAGTTCACTGACGTCGCCCGCAAGCGCCGCGCCATAGCGCGGTGCCACGGCGTGGACCACACCGGCGGTGAGCACGTACTGCTCCCGCGTCACCGCGTTTACCGAGCCGAAATCGAACTGTGCGCCGTCTATGGTGAGGCGGGCGAGCGGTGAATCCAGGCCGAAGCGAGCGAGGTCCTGCCCCGGCAGGCGCTGCGTGGCGGTTGCATCCAGTATGCCGAGCAGGCGTGCGACCTGAAAGTTGTCGGCGCGCGCCGGCACTGGCGCGGTGATGGTCCATTGATTGTTCTCTCGGCGCAGCAATACCGGTGGACGCCCGCTGCGTTCCAGCCGGATATCGCTTACCGCATTTGCCTTCAGCGTCGTGAGACGATGCTGTCCGGGAGCGTCGCTGCGCGGCCTGAACGCAAGGAACGAGGCCAGCGCTGCCACGGCCAGCAGCAGGACCGCATTGAGTAGCCAACCGCGCGTCACGCCGTGACCCGGGCAAGACCGAGATCCACTGCTGCCAAGCTCCCTTAAATCGACCGGCGCCGGCGCCACCAGACGACGACGCCGGTGACCGCAAACGCGAGCGGCAAGCCGAGCAGAAACGTGAAGGCGATGAGGTAAAGCGTCGCCTGGTCGATTCGCAGCATGCTGTCCGCCGCCGGGCGTGGCTCAATCGTGATCATCCGATCCGCGCCGGTGAGCCAGTTCATGATGTTGATTCCGAGGTCAAGATTGCCGCCGTTGCCGAGAAAAGTGTTGGAAAGAAACTGGCCGTTGCCGACGACCACGGCGCGCTGCTGGCGATCGCCGACGGTGCGCTCGAACGCCTGCGCGACGGGAAGCGGGCCCGGGATGTCGCGGTCCTTGTCGAACTGAACGTGCTGATCCAGCCTTCCCGCCTCGACCCAGCCGCGCGGCGCCACCTCCACGAGCGCAGTGACGCGCCATTCATCGTTCTCGGTGACACCGATCGGGCGCGCGTGCGGAAACAGGGTGTTCATTCGAAAGTCGAGCGTGATCGGATGGCGCCCGTAGCTGGCCGCCGCGCCCACCGCAAATACCGGGGGACCGCTGCGCGGCTTCACTTCGAAATCGACGATGGTGCCGGGCGTCAGTACCAGGCCGAGCGCCTCGGCGAGCGGCTCGAGGCCGCGCAGCGGCTCGGGGTCGAGCAGCCACAGCAGATTCCCGCCGCGCTCGAGGTAGCGGCGCAGCTTCTCGACTTCGGCAGGCAGGAGATCCGCCTGCGGACTGGCGATGACCAGTGCCGCCGCATTCGCCGGCACTTCCTGGGCCACCGCGAGATTCACGCTGTTCAGGCGAAATCCCCGCTGCTGGAGGTGATGGCCGAAACTGCCAAGGTCGTGGTTCGCGGTGCCGTTCCACCTGCGTTCACCGTGCCCGTCGAGCCAGAACACGAGGCTGTCCGCGCCGCGCGCGAGCCGCATCAGGACGTTGACGAATTGCTGCTCGCCGAACTCCTCGAGCGGGAGATGCTCGGTACGCCGGCGGTACTCGACCACCAGCTCATTGGGCGTGCGCAAGGCGGCTGCTTCAGCAAGTTTCGGCTGCTCGCGGGGATCGACGAAGCTTACCGAGATATCGGGCTTCGCACGCTGATAGACGTGCAGCCGCTCCTCCAGACGCTTGTGCACATTGGCGCCGGACTGATCCACCGTAATGGCGTAAGCCGTGATGTTCAGCGGGCCTTCCAGCTGCTTCAGTATTTCGAGCGTCGAGGCCGACAGCGTATTGCGCCCGCTGCGCGTAACATCCCACTCCCGGCGAAACTCGTGCGCGAGGTAAGCAAGCAGCATGATGAGCGCCACGAGCAGCGCGACGAAGACGCCGTTCTGGATAAACAGGCGCGCGCGCAGACGCGGTGTCGCTTCCATGGTCAGCCGCGTAGCCGCATGGCATCGAGTCTGCGGATCGCCATGACGATGAATCCGCCGATCAGGAGTAGCGAACACGCTATGGCGTAGGTATCCAGGAGCCCGCGGCCCAGAGGCTCGAAATTCTTCACCGGGGTAAACACCTGCATCAGTGCCGCCGGCAGGTGCCAGTCACGCGCCCGCAGGCTGTCGCCGGCGGTCTCACCGGCGAGCAGCATACCCAGGAGCGCGCCGAACGCGCCGACGGCCGCAACCACGGGATGCGCGGTAAGACAGGAGACGTAAAGGCTCACCGCCGTGAAACAGGCGGCAAGAAGCATCATGCCGGCGACCAGGCTGGCCAGGAGCCCGTAGTCGAGCGATGTGCTGGGCGCCAGCGCGAAAGGCATCAGCACGGCAAGGCTCACGATTACGAACAGGAATCCCATCAAACCGAGGAATTTTCCCAGCACGATATCGGTGATCGAAACCGGCGCGGTGGTGAGGAACACGATGGTGTGGTGGCGACGCTCTTCCGCGATGAGGCGCGTCGCCAGAACGGGCACCGCGAAAAGCAGCACGACGGCGACTGTGCCGAAGACCGGGGCGATGACCAGTTCCGTGACACCGGGCGGATTCGCCATCTGACTCAAGCGCGGCTGCAACTGCAGAAAATCGTCGATGCGCCGCAGGAAGTTGTAGCCGAGGATGAGCTGCATCACCGTCAACACGACCCACGCAAGCGGGGAAGCGAACAGCGTTTTCAGTTCCTTCGCCGCTATGGTGAATATCATTCTGCCGGGCCTTCGCTGCGCGTGAGGTGCACGAAGACGTCTTCGAGCCGGGTCTGAGCGGGGCTCAACTGGTAGAGCCCCCACTTCGCGGACACCGCGCGCATGACCAGCTCGTCAGTCGGGTCGGTATTCGCCGACCACTGAATGCGAAACAGCGTATCGGTATCCTTCTCGACCGAGACGACGCCGTTGATGGCGGCCAGCTCGTTCTCCGGCGGCGGGCTGCGCAAACCGACCAGCAAGGTGCGACCGCTGTGAAACCGTTCGAGTGCGCTGATGGTGTCGCTGTAAACCAGGTTGCCGTGGTGCAGAATCTGCACCTGGTCGCATACCGCCTCGACTTCGGGAAGGATGTGCGTGGAAAGGATCACGCTGCGCTCACCGCCGAGCTCCCGTATGAGGTCGCGGATGTGCCGGATCTGATTCGGGTCGAGACCCGCGGTAGGCTCGTCCAGTATCACGACGTCCGGCTCGTGAATGATGGCCTGTGCGATTCCCACGCGCTGCTGGTAGCCCTTTGAGAGCGAGCCGATGAGTTTGCCGCCGACGTCGGTCAAGCCGCAGCGCGCCTTGACGCGCGCAACCGCGGCGCGGCGCGCGCCCCGCTCCACGCGATGCAGCCGGGCGGCGAGCAGCAGATACTCGTCCACGGTCAATTCACGATAGAGCGGCGGCACTTCCGGCAGGTAGCCGAGCTTCGCTTTCGCCGCCACGGGACGGTCCAGCAGATCGACACCGCAGATGCTGATCGCGCCGCTCGAGGGCGCGAGATTCCCGGTCAGCATCTGCATGGTGGTGGTCTTGCCGGCGCCATTCGGGCCGAGAAATCCGAGCACCTCGCCGCGTTTCAATTCGATGCTGATATTGTTAACCGCAGTGTGGGCGCCGAACTTACGCGTCAACCCGTGAGCGCAGAGGGTGACGCCGTTTGCGTGTTCGTTCATCTAATCTCGAAAGGAGGACGGCGCCATCTTGTGAAGAGGGCAAAATATACCTAATATGTGCTCGTTTATGAAGCAGCACTACCGGTAGTTCCTTAATCGTTCACGAAGGCCCCGCGCAATCGCGGGCAGCCGTCACATTATGATGAAATCGAGCTTGCTTGCCCTCGTGGTGTGCACGGTCCTTGCGGCTTGCGCCCAACAACCGATCGCCCCCGACGCGGGCGGAGCGTCTCCCGCGCAAGCCAAGGGCGCCGCTAAGCCGCAGGCAAAAACTGCCGCGAAGCCTGCGCCACCCAAACTCCAGCTTCCGACCCACGAGCTGACCGAGCAGCTCATGATGAAGCTCATGCTGGCCGAGGTGGCGGTGCAGCGCGGGCAGCCGCAGGTTGCGGTACCGGCATATCTCGACCTGGCGCGCGAGACGCGCGACCCGCGCGTCGCGCAGCGCGCGACGGAGATCGCGTGGAACGCGCGCTTCATCGATTCCGCGATCGAGGCTGCGGGCATATGGCTGCAGGCGGATCCGCAGTCGCAGCAGGCACGGCAGGTCCTGGCGGCGCTGCTGGTGAATCAGGCGCAGCTCGCGAACGCCTTGCCGCATCTCGAAAAATGGTTGCGCGCCGACGAGGCGCGCGTGGGGCAGAGCTTTCTGCAAATTACCTCACTGCTGGCCCGGCACAAGGACAGGAAAGCGGTGCTGGAGCTGATGCAGGGACTCGCAAGCTCGTACCGGGAAGTGCCGGAAGCGCGTTTCGCGGTCGCCCAGGCGGCGTGGAATGCGGAAAATGCGGAGCTTGCGCTGAACGAAGTGCGCGCCGCGCTGCGGTTGCGGCCCGACTGGGAAATTGCTGCGCTGTTTCAGGCTCAGATCCTGCAGCGCCGCTCCGCCGCCGAGGCGCTGACTTACCTCGCCGGCTATCTCAAGCAGCATCCCCAGGCGAAGGACGCGCGCCTGAGTTATGCGCGAATGCTGGTCGCTGACAAGCAACTGCCCGAGGCGCGGACGCAGTTCGAAGTGCTGCTGGCGGAATTTCCGGACAATGCGGAAGTCACCATGGCGGTGGCGTTGCTCGCGCTGCAGTTGAACGACTACGACGCTGCCGAAACGCAGCTCAAGCGCGCACTTGAAAAGAACTACAAGGATCCGGATGCGGTGCGCCTGTATCTGGGCCAGGTGAACGAGGAACGCAAGCGCTACGACGAGGCGTTGAAGTGGTACGGGGCGGTCGGCGCCGGAGAGCAGCACATCAATGCCCAGGCGCGTTACGCCGGCATCCTCGCCAAGCAGGGGCGGCTTGCCGATGCGCGCAAGCATCTGCAGCAGGTCAGTCCGCGCAACACCCAGCAGCGCGTGCAGTTGACCCAGGCGGAAGCGCAGCTGCTGCGCGAGGCGACCGCCTATCAGGACGCCTTCGATCTTCTTGGTCGCGCGCTGGAAAAGCTTCCGGATTCTCACGAACTGCTGTACGACCACGCCATGGCGGCGGAAAAGGTCAACCGCCTCGACGTGCTGGAGGCGAACCTGCGCAAGCTGATAACGCTGCGCCCCGATCACGCGCATGCCCACAATGCGCTCGGCTACACGTTTGCGGATCGCAACGAAAGGCTGGACGAAGCACGCCAGCTCATCGAAACGGCGCTGAAGCTCGCACCGGAAGACCCCTTCATCATGGACAGCATGGGATGGGTGCTGTATCGCCAGGGGCAGATCGCGCAAGCTCTTGATTATCTGAAGCGGGCGCACGCACTGCGGCCCGATCCGGAAATCGCCGCGCACCTGGGCGAGCTGCTGTGGGTCAGCGGGCAACGCGACGAGGCGCGCAAGCTGTGGTCCAGCGTGCAAAAAGAGCATCCCAACAACGAGGTGCTGCAGAACACCGTCAATCGTTTTCTGAGGACGGACCATCCCGCCGCGCGATGAGCCGGTCGCGGATCGCTGCCCTCGCGCTTCTCCTCGCCGTTGCCGCTTGTGCAACACCCGGACTGCCCCCCCGGGCGCCCGAAACCTTCGATCTCTCCGGTCGCGTCGCGGCCAGTTTCGATGGCCGTGCCTTCTCCTCGAGCCTGCGCTGGCAACACCTCGCTGAACGCGACGAAATCTGGCTGCTGACGCCGCTCGGGCAGGCGCTCGCTCAGATCGTCAGCACGGCCGAGGGCGCCACCGTGACGGGCGCGGACCGCAAGCAATATCAGGGCGCAGACGTCGAGGCGTTGACGAGGCGGGCACTGGGCTGGGAACTGCCGGTGACGCGGCTGCAATACTGGGTTCGCGGCGAGCCGGCGCCGGGCAGCCCGCCGCAGAAGGTGGAACGGGATGCCGCGGGGCGCCATAGCGCTTTTGAACAGGAAGGCTGGCACATCGCACTCGAGCGCTATCCTGCGGATCAGCACGACGGGTTGCCGCGCCGGATCGAGCTGCGCCGCGGGGGCGAGACCATCCGGCTGGTGATCGACGCCTGGCGCCGCGACAACGCCGCGCCATGAACGCTTTCCAGGCGTTTCCCGCGCCGGGGAAACTCAACCTCATGTTGCGCGTGGTGGGCCGGCGCGCCGATGGCTACCATTTGCTGCAGACCGTGATCCGTTTCATCGATTTCGGGGACACCGTCAGCTTGCGCCTCCGCGGCGACGGCATGGTGAAACGGATCAATGAGGTGGCCGGAGTGGATGCCGATGTCGACCTCACGGTCAGGGCCGCGCGGCTGCTGCGCGAGGCGACGGGGTGTGCCGAGGGGGTTGAAATCAAGCTCCAAAAGCGCCTGCCGCTCGGCGGGGGACTCGGGGGCGGCAGTTCCGACGCCGCGACCGCACTGCTGGCCCTCAATCATCTGTGGCGGCTCGGCCTGGCGCGCGCCAAGCTGCGGGCACTCGCGCTGCAGTTGGGCGCCGATGTGCCGGTATTCGTGTTTGGCGAAAACGCGCTGGCCGAGGGCATCGGGGAAATTTTGACGCCGGTCGCGGTGCCGCAGGCCTGGTACCTGGTGTTGACGCCCGCGATTGCGGTCCCCACCGCTGCCGTTTTTGCCGCTCCTGAATTGAAACGGGACTTTAAACCAATTAGAATACAAAGCTTTTCGGTCGATCTGGCGGTCAACGACCTTGAGCCGCTGGTGTGTCAGGCTTACCCTGAGGTGGCGCGGCATCTCCAGTGGTTGCGGCAGTTCGGGCCGGCGATGATGACCGGTTCGGGCGCGTGTGTGTTCGCGGCTTTCGCGAGCGAAAGCGCGGCGCGAGCGGTGCTGGCACAGCTGCCAGACAGCATGGAAGGATTTGTCGCGCGCGGGCTGGAGCGTCATCCGTTGCGCGACATGGCGCGTTGAACCGCGCCGAGCAGCTACCGTTGGGGAGTCGCCAAGCTGGTTAAGGCACCGGATTTTGATTCCGGCATTCGTGGGTTCGAATCCTACCTCCCCAGCCAACTTTGACAGGGCGTTATCCGCCCGGCGATGGGTGAGAGCGTGGCCTTAGACCGTCTGATGGTGTTCACCGGCAATGCGATCCGCGAGCTTGCCGAAAACGTGGTGAGCCACCTCAACATCCATCTCGGACGCGCCAAAGTCGGCCGTTTCAGCGACGGCGAGGTGATGGTCGAGATCCTCGAGAACGTGCGCGGCAAGGACGTGTTCGTGCTGCAGTCGATCTGCGCGCCGACCAACGACAATCTCATGGAACTGCTCGTGATCGTCGATGCGTTGAAGCGTGCCTCGGCCGGCCGGGTTACCGCCGCGATACCGTATATGGGCTATGCACGGCAGGACCGGCGGCCCAGTTCGGCGCGGGTGCCGATCACTGCCAAGGTCGTCGCCAACATGATGACCAGCGCCGGGGTCGACCGGCTGCTCACGATGGATCTGCACTCGGAACAGATCCAGGGGTTCTTCGACATCCCGGTCGACAACATCTATTCCGGGCCGATCATGCTGGGGGACGTGTGGAAGCACGATTACCAGAACCTGGTGGTGGTGTCCCCGGACGTCGGCGGCGTGGTGCGCGCGCGCGCGCTCGCAAAAAGGCTCGAAGCCGACCTTGCGATCATCGATAAGCGGCGCCCGCGGCCCTCTGTCGCGACCGTCATGAACATCATCGGCGAGGTCGAGGGACGAACCTGCGTCATCGTCGACGATCTGGTCGATACGGCCAACACGCTGTGCGAGGCGGCGCAGGCCCTGAAGAACCAGGGGGCGCAGCAAGTACTGGCCTACTGCACCCACGCGGTGTTGTCCGGGCCTGCGGTGGAGCGCATCGCAAAGTCGGCGCTGGATGAACTGGTGGTCACGGATACGATCCCGTTGCGTGAAGACGCGAAGACGTGCGGGCGCATCCGCGTGCTGTCGGTGGCGAGCCTGCTCGCGGAGACCATGCGCCGCATCAGCGCCGAGGATTCGGTAAGTTCGTTGTTCGTGGAGTAAGGGTAATTCCGGGTCGATCTGGTCGCGGACGCCCCGTTTACACAGGAGAGTGAAATGAAGATCGAAGTGGTTGCTTATCCACGCACGCAGCAGGGAACGGGTGCGAGCCGCCGTCTGCGCGGGAGTGGACGCGTGCCGGGCGTGATTTACGGTGCGAGCAAGCCGGCACAGCCGGTGGAGCTGGATCATCAGGCGCTGCTGCGGCATCTCAAGCTCGAAGCGTTTCATGCGTCGATATTGGACATGACGGTCGACGGCGGCAAGGAACAGGTGCTGCTGCGGGACTTTCAGATGCATCCGTGGAAGCCGATGGTGCTGCATGTCGATTTCCAGCGCATCGACAAGACCAAGAAGATCCACATGTGGGTGCCGCTGCACTTCACCAACGCCGAAATCTGCCCGGGCGTAAAGACCGGCGGCGGCGTAGTGCAGCACGTCATGAACGAGATCGAAATTCAGTGCTTGCCGGATGATCTGCCGGAATACATCGAAGTGGACTTGAGCCATCTCGAGCTGGGCCATTCCATCCACGCGACGGAACTCGCGTTGCCGAAAGGCGTCGAGCCGGTCGCGAAACTGAAGCACGACAATCCCGCGGTGGTGACGGTGCAACTGCCCAAGGCCATCGTGGTGGAGGAAGAGGCTGCCGCGCCGGTCACGGAGATCATCGGCGAGGTTCCGGCCGAAGGCGAGGCCGCACCGGCCGCAGAGGGCGAAAAGAAAGAGCCCGAGAAGAAGGAAGCCGGCAAGAAGGAGTAACCGGCTTTACTGCGCGAACTGTTCGAGCCCGCCGCTTGCCCTGGCGAAGGCGGGCTTTTCATTTTTTTACTGTTCCGGGAAGGATCCAATGGATTTTCCAACGAAGCTGAGGACGGGCCGCCTGCTGCTCACGCGCATCGAGCGCCGCGATGGGGCGGATTTTTTCAGGATGCGCAGCGCACCGGAAGTGACGCAAATTCTGGGGGCCGTGGATGCCGAGCAGGCGCGGGCGCTCTGCCACACGCTCGCCGGTCACTGGGATGACCAGGGCTACGGCTGGTGGATGGCGCGCGCGCCGGACAGCGGCGAGCTGCTCGGTTATGGCGGCCTGCGCCCGGTGATGGTCGAGGGCGAGCTGGAAACGGAACTCGGCTATGGGTTCCTGCCCGAATTCTGGGGACGCGGCTATGCGAGCGAACTCGCCCGCGTTGCCGTAGCCCAGGGATTCGTGCGGCTCGCTGCGCGCGATCTGGTGAGCTACGTGCTTCCGGAACACCACGCCTCTCGCCGCGTCGTCGAGAAGGCGGGGTTCGTCTGCGAGCGTCCTTTGGTCCACGCCCGGCGCCCGCATCTGCTGTACCGGCTGAAGGCGAGCGCGTGGGTCGCAGCCCCGCGGCTGCGCCAACGCGCCCGCGCGGAGCCGCTGCTGCAGACCGCCTAGCGTGAAACTGCTCGTCGGGCTGGGCAATCCCGGTCGCAAATACGAAGACACGCGGCACAATGCCGGTTTCTGGTTCGTCGAGCGTTTCGCCGCGCGCAACAACGTCATATTGCGCAAGGATGCGAAATTCCAGGCGCTCGTAGGCCGTCACGAATCGACCGGGACCTGGCTACTGCTGCCGCAGGGCTACATGAACACGAGCGGCAGGCCGGTGCAGATGCTGGCCGGATTCTTCAAGATCGCCGCGGCTGACATTCTCGTCGCGCACGACGAACTCGATTTCCCGCCGGGCACCATCCGCATCAAGCAGGGCGGCGGCGTCGCGGGTCACAACGGCCTCAAGGATATTTCCGCCCGTCTCGGCACGCATGAGTACTGGCGGCTGCGCATCGGTATCGGCCATCCCGGCGCGCGGGAACTGGTGACGCACCACCTGCTCAACAGCCATCCAGCGAAGGAGGAACGCGCCGCCATCGACGCTGCGCTCGATCGGGCGCTCGAGGTCATGCCGCTCGTTCTTGCGAACGACGTGCGGGGTGCGATGCTGAAGCTGCACACGCAGGATAAACCCGCCCCGCCCGAGACAGGCGCGGCGGATGGGAAGGCCGCAGGCGCACCCGGGCGGGACACCGATCCGGCGCCGAAGCAATGAGCTTGAAGTGCGGCATCGTCGGACTTCCCAATGTCGGCAAGTCGACGCTGTTCAACGCCCTCACCAAGGCCGGCATCGCGGCCGAGAATTATCCGTTTTGCACCATCGAGCCCAACGTGGGCATCGTCGAGGTTCCCGATCCTCGCCTGGCGCAGCTGGCTGCGCTCGCCAAACCGCAGAAAGTCATACCGGCTGCCGTTCAGTTCGTCGACATCGCGGGGCTGGTGGCCGGCGCCTCCAAGGGCGAGGGTCTGGGCAACCAGTTTCTCGCCAACATTCGTGAGACCGATGCCATCGCCCACGTCGTGCGCTGCTTCGAGGACGAGAATGTCACGCACGTCGCCGGCAAGATCGATCCGGTTTCCGACATCGAGACGATCGACACGGAACTGGCACTGGCCGACCTGGCGAGCGTCGAGCGTCAGCTTGCCAAGTACGGCAAGGCAGCGCGCGCCGGCGGCGACAAGGAAGCCCAGCGGCTGGTAGCCGTACTGGACAAATGCATGGCCGCGCTGAGCGCAGGCCAGCCGGTGCGCACGGTAAGTTTCTACGAAGAAGAAAAGGCGATCCTGCGCACGCTGTTCCTGCTTACTGCCAAGCCGGTGATGTACGTCGCAAACGTGCGGGAGAACGGTTTCGAAGGCAACCCGCATCTCGACGCGGTGCGCGCGCATGCCGCGCGCGAGGGCGCGCCGGTGGTTGCGGTGTGCGCGGCGATCGAAGCGGAAATCGCCGATATGCCGGACAAAGACAGGCAGATGTTTCTCGCCGACATGGGCATGAGCGAACCGGGGCTCGACCGGGTGGTGCACAGCGGCTATGCGCTGCTCGGGCTCGAGACCTTTTTTACCGCCGGGCCAAAGGAAGTGCGCGCCTGGACGCTCCATCGCGGCGACACCGCACCGCAGGCCGCCGGTGTCATCCACACCGATTTCGAAAAAGGCTTCATCCGCGCCGAGGTCATCGCCTTCGACGACTACATCGCCTGCCAGGGCGAGCAGGCGGCGAAAGAGGCGGGAAAGATGCGCCTGGAAGGCAAGGACTACGTCGTCAAGGATGGCGACGTCATCTTTTTCCGCTTCAACGTGTGAGTCGCCAGTGCCGCCCGGCCTGGACTCCCGGTGTATATGCGTGCCGCCATGGGTTCAACAGAGTCCAGTCGTTACAAATAGTCCATTTGGATTACCTGCAGGCGCTGCCGATGCCGAGGCGACGACATCTACCTTGTCGCTGCAAGGCCTACACTTACAGCATGGAGGACAAGTCACCGGGCTCCGGGTTCGAATCGACCCCACGATCAGCGCACGAAGCAGGTCACGTACGCGATCAGGAGAAGCGACTGGTGCACCTGTGCGGGCGAGCAAGTCTCGAAGCCTGGATGCTCCTGCAGCGGCTCAAAAATCATCCCCGGTTTGACAGGCTTCTGGCGCTTCTCGATACGGTGGGCGGCACATTGCAGGAGACGGACATAGAGAAAGCGCTGCGGCGGGTTGTGGATGCTGCGGAAGAAGGCAGCGCAACCGACATGTTCTCCCGGCTATCGCCGCAAATCGTCCGGGCGCTTCAGGAAGCGCTCGACGCTGCTATCTCGTTGCAAGGCGCGGACAAGGGAAATATTCAACTCGTTGACAGCAGCGGTGCGCTGCGGATTGTGGCGCAGCGGGGTTTTGAGCGAGATTTTCTCGAGCACTTCGCCTGTGTGCGACTCGACGGCTACTCGATCTGCGCACGAAGCTTTCGCACGGCAAGTCCGCTGGTCATTACAGACGTGAACGAGGACGCCGCTTTCGCACCCGATATTGCAATAGCGAAATCAGCCGGCTTTCGCGGCGTTCAGTCCATCCCCTTGGTGAACTCATCCGGTTCGGTCATCGGCATGCTGTCGGTTCATTACCGGTCGCCGCTGCCCACTACGCAGTGGCGGATCGAATCTCTGCACGAGAGCGCAATCAGAATAGCCACCCTGTTGAGCGGGCATACCTATTCCTGACCATCCTTGACCACGCGTTAGTTCACGCTCGAGCGCGGAGCGGCTAGGCGCGTTCGACCTGCCAGATCACGTCCACGTTTTTTCGGATGGCGCGCTGCAGCAGCTCGATTAGCGGGAAGGCGCGCTGGCGCAGCGACACCGGGGGATCGCGTTCGTCGTGGCGGCCTGCCGCCTCGGGGCTCGGCGCATCGCGCTGCGCGCCGACGGCGCCCTGCAACCGGTCGAGCGCGGCCGGAATGTCGGAAGCCAGTATCGCGCCCGGCAGGTCACCCGTCTGCCCCATCATCTTGAGCAGCGTCACCGCCACGTCGCCGAACATCAGCAGATCGCCCGCGTCGCTCCGAAATCGCACCAGCATATCGAGGCCTTATGGGTTCACTTACAGTGGAGGGTAGACAGCGGGCGACTGCCGAAATTCGCCATACCGGCGGGTTACGGCCGTGCCGGGGCCGAAGGCTTGAGACTGATCGCCACTACCCCGATCAGGACCAGCGCTGCGCCGGCCGCCTGCAGCGGTGTCATCATTTCGTCCAGGCCGACGTAGCCCAGGAATATGGCGGTGACCGGGCCGAGTGCGCCGATGATGGCCACCCGGTTGGCGCCGATGCGGCGCAGCGCCTCGGCGACCAGGAAGCCCGGTATCACCGTGCTGACCAGCGCCATCGCGATCGAAAGTCCATACACCGCGCCCGGCAGATCGAGTGCCGAAAGCGGGCGCAACACGAAAAACTGCGCAATGCACGCGATGCTGGCCACGGTCATGGCGTACGCCGTAAAGCGCACGGAGCCCACGCGCGAGATGACCTCGCTGCCCGCTACGAGGTAGATCGCATAGCAGGTGGCGCTCGCGAAGACCAGAAAGGCGCCCAGCCAGAGATCGCGCTGTTCGCCGCCCACCGCGTGCCAGAACACGAGCAGCAGGCCGACATACGTCAGCATCAGGGCGAGCACTTCGCGCGAAGTTGCGCGTTTGCGGAGAAACAGGGCCGAGAGCACGACCACGACGGTGGGGTACACGAACTGCAGCAGGCGTCCGAGCCCGGCGGAAATGTACTGCAGTCCGAGGAAATCGAGAAAGCTCGCCACGTAATAACTCAACAGACCGAGGCCGATGATGGCTGCGATGTCGCGGCGCTCGAGCGGGCGCTGCTCCGCGCGCTGACTTGACCACAGCGCCGTGGCAACGAAGAATGGAACGGAAAACAGCATGCGCAGCGCGAGCAGCGTCACCGGATCGACGACGTAGGCGTAGGCGAGCTTGATGAAGATCGGGCGCAGCGAAAAACATATGACCCCGGCGATGGCGAAAAGCAGCCCGACGGCAATGTATCCGGAAGGCCTGTCCGCCCGGCTCACCGGCGCCTGCCGCCGCCGAGCAGTGACCCGAGTACGCCCCGTATGATCTGACGCCCGACTTCCGAACCGATGGCACGCGCGGCGCTGCGCGTTGCCGCTTCCACGGCGCCTTCCCGCCTGCCGCCGCGCGGGCCCGTCGAGCCGCCCAGTATGCTGCCCAGGGTTCCGAGCAATCCGCCGCTTGCCTGCTGTCCGGACGCGCTCCCTGACGCCTTGCCCGAAGCCCCGGTCTCCACGACCCGCTGGCTCAATTTCTCGTACGCGGATTCACGGTCTTCGGTCTTGTCGTACACGCCGGCGATGGAAGATGAGCGAATCAACGCAGCGCGCTCCTGGGGGCTGATCGGGCCGATGCGCGTGCCCGGGGGCACCACGAAGGCGCGTTCCACCACCGCAGGCCGGCCTTTCTCGTCCAGCAACGACACCAGCGCTTCGCCGACGCCCAGTTCGGTGATCGCCTTCTCGACGTTGACCTTGGGATTGGCGCGCAACGTCGTCGCTGCGGACTTGACCGCCTTTTGATCGCGCGGCGTGAACGCCCTTAGCGCGTGCTGGATGCGGTTGCCGAGCTGACCCAGTACGGTATCCGGGATATCGAGCGGGTTCTGCGTGACGAAGAAGACGCCGACGCCTTTGGATCGAATGAGGCGCACCACCTGCTCGATCTTCTCGAGCAACGCGGCCGGCGCATCGTCGAAGAGCAGGTGCGCTTCGTCGAAGAAGAACACGAGCTTCGGCTTTTCCGGATCACCCACTTCGGGCAACTGCTCGAACAGCTCCGCCAGCAGCCACAGCAGGAAACTGGCGTAGAGCTTGGGCGCTGTCATCAGCTTGTCGGCCGCCAGGATGTTGATGGCTCCCCGACCCCGGTCATCGGTCTGGATCAGATCGTTGATGTTGAGCGCCGGCTCGGCAAAGAATTTCTCCGCGCCCTGGTGCTCGAGCGTCAGCAGCCCGCGCTGGATGGCGCCGATGGAGGCGGACGAAATGTTGCCGTACCGGGTGGTGTAGGAACGCGCGTTTTCCCCGACGTGCTGCAGCATGGCGCGCAGATCCTTGAGATCGAGCAGCAGCAACCCGTTGTCGTCTGCAATCTTGAAGGCGAGCGTCAGCACGCCGGCCTGCGTGTCGTTGAGGTTGAGCATGCGCGAGAGCAGCAGCGGCCCCATCTCGGAAATGGTGGCCCGCACCGGATGGCCCTGGTCGCCAAACGTGTCCCACAGCACGACCGGGCAGGCGTCGAACGCGAAATTTTTCAGCTTGAGCTGGTCGATGCGCTCCTTGATCTTGCCTTTGGGCTCGCCCTGCTGCGACAGGCCGGCGAGATCGCCTTTCACGTCAGCCATGAACACCGGCACGCCGATGTTGCTCAGTCCTTCGGCGATGCGCTGCAGTGTCACCGTCTTGCCGGTTCCGGTTGCGCCGGCGATCAGGCCGTGGCGATTCGCCATCTGCGGCAGAAGATGGATTTCACTCTTCGATTTCGCGATCAGAATGGGATCCGGCATGACGGTCTCGGTGAGACGGTGTGGTAAGATTTGGATCATTTTAGCGGCTTTACCTGCAGAGCAGCATATGGCGGGCCATTCGAAATGGGCCAACATCCAGCATCGCAAGGGACGTCAGGATGCGAAGCGCGGGAAGATCTTCACGCGCCTGATCAAGGAAATCACGGTGGCGGCGCGGCTCGGAGGGGGCGATCCGGCTTCCAATCCCCGGCTGCGGCTTGCGGTCGACAAGGCCTACGACAACAACATGCCGAAGGAGAACGTCGAGCGCGCGATCAAGCGCGGTACCGGCGGGCTGGAGGGCGTGAATTACGAAGAGGTCCGCTACGAGGGTTATGGCATCGGCGGCGCCGCGGTGATGGTCGATTGCATGACCGACAACAAGCACCGCACGGTGGCTGATGTGCGGCACGCTTTCACCAAGCACGGCGGCAATCTCGGAACCGACGGCTCGGTTGCGTTCCTCTTCAAGCACTGCGGCCAGATGGTGTTTGCGCCGGGCACCAACGAGGAAAAGCTGATGGAAGCGGCGATCGACGCCGGTGCGGACGACGTCGTCACCAACGATGACGACAGCATCGAAGTGATCACCGGTCCCAACGACTTTCCCGAAGTCAGGAAGGCGCTCGAGAAATCGGGCTTCAAGCCGGATCTCGCCGAGGTCACCATGAAGCCCGCCAGCGAGACGGTGTTGACGGGGGATGAGGCCGTGCGCATGCAGCGGCTGCTCGATGCGCTGGAAGCCGTCGACGACGTGCAGGAGGTTTATACGAACGCGGTGCTGGACCAGCCGGCATGACGGTCGCTGCACGGGGAGGGCAGCCCTCATTCGAATTCTCGGCATAGATCCGGGCTTGCGGGTGACCGGCTTCGGTGTGCTCGACAAGGCCGGACAGCGGCTCGCCTATGTCACCAGCGGCTGCATCAAGGTCCCGGGCGGTGAGTTGAGCGCCCGGCTCAAGGCCATCCTCGACGGGCTTACCGAAGTGATCGAAAGCTGCCATCCCGAGCAGGTGGCGGTGGAAAAAGTCTTCGTCAACGTCAATCCGCAATCCACATTGCTCCTCGGCCAGGCACGCGGCACGGCGATTTGCGCGGCCGTGATGCATCAGCTCCCGGTCTCCGAGTACACCGCGTTGCAGGTCAAACAGGCGGTGGTCGGCAACGGGCACGCGGCGAAGGAGCAGGTGCAGGAAATGGTGAAGCGGCTGCTTAAACTGGACGGCAGCCCCAGCGCCGACGCCGCCGATGCGCTGGCGTGCGCGATCTGTCATGCGCACGGCGGGCAGGGACTGGGGCGTCTCGCGACGGCAGGCTATCGCGTGCGGCGCGGGAGACTGGTGTGATCGGCCGGTTGAGCGGCAGGCTGCTCGCGAAACACCCGCCGCAGATCATCGTCGACGTGCAGGGGGTGGGTTACGAGATCGATGTCCCGATGAGCACGCTTTATCAGTTGCCGGCGAGTGGCGCGGACGTGACGTTGTACACGCATCTCATCGTGCGCGAAGACGCCCATCAGCTCTACGGTTTCGCGACCGAATCGGAGCGGGCCGCGTTCCGCCAGTTGCTGAAGATTTCGGGCGTGGGTGCGCGCACGGCGCTCGCGGTTTTGTCGGGTATGAGCGTCGCCGATCTGCAGCAGGCGGTGAGCGCGCAGGATACCGGGCGGCTGACCAAGATACCGGGCATCGGCAAGAAGACGGCCGAGCGGCTGATGCTCGAACTGAGGCACAAGCTCGACCTGACGGGCCTCGCGACATCGGCAAACGGAGCGGCGGAATCCGGGAGCGACATCGTCAATGCGCTGCTCGCGCTTGGCTATAATGACCGCGAAGTGGCGTGGGCGCTGAAGCAACTGCCGGCCGGGGCCAACGTGACCGACGGCATCCGGCAAGCGTTGAAGCTGCTATCCAAACAATGATAGAGACCGATCGTCTCATCTCCGCTGCTCCCGCGTCACCGCAGGAGGAGGCGTTCGAGCGCGCGCTGCGGCCCAAGGCGCTGGACGAATACATCGGCCAGGAAAAAATTCGCGGCCAGATCTCGATTTTCATCGAGGCGGCGCGCCGGCGGCGCGAAGCGCTCGATCACGTGCTGCTGTTCGGGCCGCCGGGCCTGGGCAAGACCACGCTGGCCCACATCATTTCGCGCGAGATGGGCGTCAATCTGCGGCACACCTCCGGCCCGGTGCTCGAGCGTGCCGGCGACCTTGCGGCAATCCTCACCAACCTCGAGCCGAACGACGTGCTCTTCATCGATGAAATCCATCGCCTGTCGCCGGTCGTCGAAGAGGTGCTTTACCCCGCGCTCGAGGATTTCCAGATCGATATCATGATCGGCGAGGGGCCGGCGGCGCGGTCGGTGAAGCTCGATCTGCCGCCGTTCACGCTGGTGGGCGCCACCACGCGCGCCGGCATGCTCACGAATCCGCTGCGCGATCGCTTCGGCATCGTCGCGCGGCTCGAGTTTTATTCCGCCGAAGAACTGACCCGCATCGTGCAGCGCTCGGCGCAACTGCTCGGCGTGGAAGTGAGCGCGGACGGCGCGCGCGAGATCGCCGGCCGCTCGCGCGGCACCCACCGCGTTTCCAACCGCCTGCTGCGCCGCGTGCGCGACTACGCCGAGGTGAAAGCCGCCGGAAAAGTGACTCTCGATGTCGCGGGGGCCGCGCTGAAAATGCTCGACGTCGACCCGCTCGGCTTCGACGTGATGGATCGCAAGCTGCTGCTCGCGGTGATCGAGAAGTTCAGCGGCGGCCCGGTGGGCCTCGACAATCTCGCGGCGGCAATCGGGGAGGAGCGCGACACCATCGAGGACGTGCTGGAGCCGTATCTCATCCAGCAGGGTTATCTGCAGCGTACGCCGCGCGGACGCATGGCGACGGTCTCGGCGTACCGCCATTTCGGACTGGCGCAGCCTCAAACCTCCGGGACGCCCGGCTTGTGGGACGAGCCCAGGAGCGATCAACGATGACGGATGAATAGACGGACCGAGCTGCGCGTCACACCAACGGGTTTGGCGCGCGCGGAACCCTTTTCCTGGCCGATCCGCGTTTATTACGAAGACACGGACAGCGGCGGCATCGTCTACTACGCGAATTACCTCAAGTTCATGGAACGCGCGCGCACCGAGTGGCTGCGCGCAGGCGGCTTCACCCAGCGCGAGCTGGCCGAGCGCGAAGGCATCGTCTTCGTCGTTCGTTCGCTGTCGATCGAGTACCTCAAACCGTCGCGATTTGACGACAGTTTGCAGGTGACGGTGGAACCCGTTAAGGTGGGCGCCGGGCAAATCGTGGTGGCGCAGCAAGTGCTGCGCGCGGGCGACATGCTGGCGAGCGCGGAGGTACGGCTCGCCTGCGTCAACGCGGCCACCCTACGGCCCGTTAGAATTCCGCAGGCCGTCCTCATAAGAACAGGAACGATATCGTGACATCCACGGTTACCCACGACATGTCGGTGTTGAGCCTGGTGGCCAATGCCAGCGTGCTGGTGCAGCTTGTCATGGCCCTGCTGCTCCTCGCCTCGCTCTTCTCCTGGTATTACATCTTCATCAAGGTTTTCGTGCTGAAGCGCGCGGACCGGCTGGCGGGCGAATTCGAGAAGGAGTTCTGGAGCGGTGCCGATCTCAACGATCTCTACCAGCGTGCCGTCAATTCGCGTAAAGGCGCCGGCAGCATGGAGCGGATTTTCGAGGCCGGCTTTCGCGAGTTTGCCAAGCTGCGCAAGCAGGCCGGCATGGATCTGGTCGTCGTCATGGACGGCACGCGCCGGGCGATGCGGGCAACCTTGCAGCGCGAGATGGACCAGCTCGATGCGCATCTCTCGTTTCTGGCGTCGGTGGGCTCGGTGAGCCCTTACGTGGGCCTGTTCGGTACGGTGTGGGGCATCATGAATGCCTTTCGCGGACTTGCAAACGTCGCCCAGGCGACGTTGGGTCACGTGGCGCCGGGCATCGCCGAAGCGCTGATCGCCACGGCGATGGGCCTGTTCGCCGCCATACCGGCGGTGATCGCCTACAACCGCTTTGCCGGCGAGGTTGATCGGCTGGCGACGCGCTTCGAGTCGTTCATGGAAGAATTCTCCAACATCCTGCAGCGTCAGGTGCACTAAAGCGTGCGCACATGATCGTCGGAAAGCGCAGCGGCAGGCGGCTCATGAACCAGATCAACGTCGTGCCTTATATCGACGTGATGCTGGTACTGCTGGTGATCTTCATGGTCACTGCGCCGTTCATTACCCCCGGACAGGTCGAGCTGCCGCAGATCGACAAGGCCTCCGCGCCACCGGTCCAGCCGCTCGAAGTTTCGATCCGCGCCGATCGTTCGCTGTGGCTGCGCGACCGCTCCAGGGGCTCGGCCGATCGCCGGGTGTCGCGGGATGAATTGATCCAGGCGCTGCGCGAGAAGCAAACGCAGAATGCGGAGCAGGCGGTCGTCATCGCCGCCGACAAGGACGTGCGCTACGAGGCCGTGCTCGACGTGATGGACATGCTGCAGCAGAACCAGATCCGCAAAGTGGGACTGCTCGCGAAGCCGCGCAAGTGACCGTGGACGACGTCACCCGACGGGAACGCACGATCTCCGGCGCGCTCGCGCTGGCGATGCATGTGCTGTTTCTCATCCTGCTCGTCGTCGGCGTGTCGTGGCAGTCCCAGCGCAGCGCCGCCCCCATTGCGGTAGAGCTGTGGAGCGAGCTTCCCGCGCCGGCGCGCCCCACTCCGGCGCCGCCCCCGCCGCCGCCCGAACCGGTGAAGCAGGCGCCGCGTCCGGAACCGCGGCCCGAGCCCAAACCGGACTTCAAGCCCGCGCCCAAGCCCGACATAGCGCTTCAGGAGCAGCTCGCCAAGAAGAAACAGCAGGAGGCCAAGGAAAGGGTCGAGCGCGAACAGAAGGAAAAGCTCGCAAAGGAAAAAGCGGAGAAAGAACGGAAACTGAAAGAAGCCGAAGCGCAGAAGCGCAAGGAGAAAGAGGTCGCCGAGCGCAAGAAGCGCGAGGAAGAGCAGAAGAAGCTCGCCGAGCTCAAGCGGCAGGAAGAAGCGAAGAAGGAACAGGAGTTGCAGGCCATGCTGCAAAAGCAGCAGGCGCAGCAGGCGGCTGATGCCGCGGCGCGGGCCCGGCTCGACGCCTACAGCCGTCTCGTGGGCGACCGCATCAAGCGTTTCATCGTCGAGCCTCCCAACATGCAGGGTAAACCCGAAGCAGTATTTACGGTGGTGCAGATCCCGGGCGGTGACATTATCGACTTAAAGCTGAAACGTAGCAGTGGCAATGCCGCGTATGATGCAGCGGCAGAACGGGCGATACGCAGAGCACAGCCGCTTCCACCGCCGCCCGATCCTGCCCGCTTCAACGAGGTAAGGGAACTCGAACTTATCATCCGCCCAGAAGGTAGATAGCAGAAGATCCGATAATGTCCTACAGTATCCAAAATACATCCTTGCTCATGCGTTCGATCAAGCTCTTCATCGCCTCTCTGGTATTTGCGCTGGTTGCCGCGCCCGGCGCGCGCGCCGCGCTCACCATCGAAATCATCGGCGCCGGCGCCAACCAGATACCGATCGCCATCGTTCCCTTCCGCGCGGAGAACACGCTCGCGCAGCAATTGACGCCGGTGATCTCGGCCGATCTCGCCCGCAGCGGTCTTTTTCGGATGGTCGATGCCGGCGGGGTGAATCCGCTGCCGACCGAGCCGGCCGAGGTCAATTTCGGGACATGGACGGCGCGCGGCGCCGAAGCGCTCGTCATCGGCAACGTGATCGCACAGCCCGATGGCCGTTACGAGATCCGTTTCCGGTTGATGGATGCGGTCAAGCAGACGCAACTCGCCGGCTTTGCTTATACCGCGAGCGCCGCGCAGTTGCGGCTTACCGCTCACAAGATCGCCGACGTGATTTACGAGAAGCTGACCGGTGACGTCGGCGTCTTTTCCACGCGGATCACCTACATCGTCAAGCGCGGCTCGCGCTACGAACTGCATGTCGCCGATGCCGACGGCTACAACGCGCAAAGCGTGCTCGGATCGAACGAACCGATCATCTCGCCCTCGTGGTCGCCCGACGGCACGCGGCTCGCCTACGTGTCGTTCGAGAACCGCAAGCCGGTGGTGTACGTGCAGTCGCTGGTAACCGGTGGGCGCCATGCCGTCGCCAACTTCCGCGGCAGCAACAGCGCGCCGGCGTGGTCCCCGGACGGCCGGCGGCTCGCGGTGGTCTTGACGCGGGATGGCAATTCGCAGATCTATCTCATCAACGCCGATGGCAGCGGCACGCCGACGCGCGTGAGCAACAGCTCTGCGATCGATACCGAGCCGAATTTTTCGCCGGACGGCCAGCTCTTGCTGTTCACCTCCGATCGCGGCGGCAGCCCGCAGGTGTATGGCATGCCGGCGAACGGTGGCGCGGCGCGGCGCCTGACATTCGAGGGGACTTACAACGTCTCGCCGCGGTTCAGTCCCGACGGCAAGAGCTTCGCTTTCGTTCAGCGGAACGGCGGCCGATTCAATATCGCGGTGCAGGACCTCGGATCGCGACAGGTGCAGGTGCTCACCGATGGCAGCATCGACGAATCGCCGAGTTTTGCGCCGAACGGAAGGATGATCCTCTACGCGTCCACCGTGGGGGGGCGTGGTATATTAGCTGCGGTATCGAGCGATGGCAGAGTGCGTCAAAGGCTCACCGAAACAGCAGGCGACGTGCGTGAACCCGCATGGGGGCCGCTGGTCAAATGACAACGTTATTTATCCGAGGAGCGGAGATATGAGAAGAATTCTCACGGGCCTGGCGATCGCCGGCCTGCTGACCGCGTGCGCGAGCACGCCAGACGAACAGGAAGGTGCGAAAGTCGAGGAGCGTCTCCCGAGCGGCAAGCCGGCGGCGCCCGCGACCAAGCCGGTGGATCCCGGCACCGCGACCAAGCCGCTCGACACCGGCAGGGTGGCCGGCGATCCGCTGAAGGATCCCGCGAACATCCTGTCCAAGCGCAGCATCTACTTCGACTACGACAGCAATCAGGTGAAAGACGAGTACCGTCCGGTTATCGCTGCGCATGCCAAGTACCTGAGCCAGAACCGCTCGCGTCGCGTGCGTATCGAGGGCAATACCGACGAGCGTGGCAGCCGGGAATACAACCTCGCGCTGGGGCAGCGCCGCGCCGACGCGGTGAAGCAGATGATGGAACTGCTCGGAGCGTCCGGCAGCCAGATCGAGACCTTGAGCTTCGGCGAAGAGAAGCCGAAGGCCAGCGGCAGCGACGAAGCTTCGTGGGCCGAGAACCGGCGCGCCGATATCCGCTATCAGGGCGAGTGAGGCCCGAACGGCGGGTGTAATGGCATGGGAGCAGTGATGCGGCCGGTACTCTTCGCCGCGGCAATGGTGGTGGCCGTCGCAGCGACCCCGGCGGCTGGCGCGTTGTTCGGTGACGATGTCGCGCGCAAGCAGGTCGCCGAGCAGCAAAAGCAGATCGATGCGCTCCATCAGTATCACCAGCAGCTTGCCGAACGTCTGGCGCGGGCCGAGGAAGCGCTCAAGAACCAGCCGGTGATGACTCTTGCCTCGCAGATCGAGGCGTTGCGCGAGGACATGCGCCAGCTGCGCGGCCAGATCGAGGTCGTGGGCCATAACATCGACATGGCGGCGAAGCGCCAGCGGGATATGTACATCGATCTCGATTCGCGCCTGCGGCGCCTGGAGCAGGCGGGCACCGGTGCGCCGCCGCCGAGCGCTCCGCCTGCGGCCGCGCCGCCGCCCGGCGGTGCCGCGGCATCAGCCGCGCCTGGCACGACTGCGAGCCCGGCGCCGGACGAAGGGCGCGCCTATGAAGCGGCCCAGCAGCATCGCCGCAGCGGGAACTATCCGGCCGCCATCACCGCCTTCCAGAACTTCCTCGTGCAGCACCCGAAGAGTCCGCTCGCGCCGCGGGCGCAGTACTGGATCGGCGACTCGTACTACAACCTGCGCGACTATAAGAACGCGATCGCAAACCAGCAAAAACTGCTGAGCGCCTATCCGGACAGCTCGTCCGTGCCCGACGCGCTGCTCAACATCGCCAGTTCGCAGCAGGAACTGGGCGAGAGCGCGGCGGCGCGCAAGACTCTGGACGGGCTGGTCGCGCGCTTTCCGACGAGCGACGCCGCGGAAAAAGCACGACGGCGGCTCGCGAATTCGCGCTGATATCCCGTTCACGGCGGCGTAACCGGGTGCCGGATCGAACGCCGACAAGCGGATCGCCCCGGTGATGCGCCGCGCAGTGGTCCTGCTTTCCGGCGGACTCGATTCCGCGACCATCCTCGCCATCGCGCGAGGTGAAAACTACACCTGTCACTGCCTCACCATCGATTATGGCCAGCGCCATCGTGCCGAACTCGATGCGGCAGCCCGCGTCGCGGCCGCGCTCAACGCCGCGGAGCACCGGGTTCTCGCGTTCGATCTCACGCCGATCGGCGGCTCGGCGCTGACCGATCCCTCCATTCCCGTGCCCGAGTCGCGCACGGCAGGCATTCCGGTGACGTACGTCCCCGCGCGCAACACGATTTTCCTCGCGCTCGCCCTGGCCTGGGCGGAAGTGCGCGACGCACAGGATATCTTTTTCGGCGCCAATGCCGTGGACTATTCCGGATATCCGGACTGCCGCCCGGAATACATGCGCGCGTTCGAGACCCTTGCCAATCTCGCGACGAAGGCAGGCGTGGAAGGCCGCCGCCTCGTTTTGCATACCCCGATCATCGCGCTTACCAAGGCCGAGATCATCCGCCGGGGCACCGTGCTGGGAGTGGATTACGCGCTCACGGTGTCGTGCTACCAGGCCGATGCCGAGGGGCGAGCCTGCGGTCGCTGCGATGCGTGTCGCTTGCGTCGCGCCGGATTCGAGACGGCCGGGATTGCGGATCCTACCCGCTATGCGAACCAGTAGAGCATTGGATTAGAATTTGCTAATATATTTGGCCGCCGGATCCGGCGGCACACGACATGACCCTTACCATCCATCATCAGGTTCTCCTCTCGGTGTTTGCCGTGGCCGCCGCGATGGGCGCCGTGGCGAACAAGACCAACTTCTGCACCATGGGCGCCGTTTCGGATTGGATCAACATCGGCGATACCGGACGCATGCGGGCGTGGGTATTCGCGATGGCGGTGGCGCTGCTGGGCGTGCTCGGACTGGAGGCCGCGGGCGTGGTGAATCTCTATGCCGAGACCTTTCCGCCGTACCGCACCGCGAGCTTTGCATGGCTGCGCTACCTCCTCGGGGGGCTGCTCTTCGGAATCGGCATGACGCTCGGCAGCGGCTGCGGCAACAAGACGTTGGTGCGCGTGGGCAGCGGCAATCTTAAATCGCTGCTGGTGCTCGCGGTGGCGTCGGTCGCCGCTTATTTCATGCTGTGGTCGGCGCTGTTCGAAAAAGCGTTCCTGTCGTGGATCGGACCCACCACGGTCAATCTGGCGCAGCACGGCGTGCCCAACCAGGAACTGTCCACCGTGCTGGCCGGGATGTTCGGCATGCAATCGGCGGCGTGGCTGCATCTACTCGTCGGCGGCATCGTTGTCGCCGGCATGCTCATCTTCGTGTTTCGCTCCGTCGATTTCCGGGGCAGCCGCGACAACATTCTCGGCGGCGCGGTGGTAGGGCTCGCGGTGGTCGCCGGTTGGTGGATCACCGGTGGCCCATGGGGGCGCCAGTGGAAGGAATACGCGGAAATGGCGATCGATGTGCCAAGCCGCGTGCAGGTGCAGTCCTACACGTTTGTGAGTCCCATGGGCGACACGGCGCGCTATCTGCTCGATCCCGATAACTTCCTGCTGGTGAATTTCGGCGTGGTGGCGCTTGCCGGCGTCATAGCCGGGTCGCTCATTTACGCGATCGCGACGCGCAGCTTCCGGATCGAGTGGTTTGCTTCGGGCGGTGATTTCGTGCGGCATGCGGCCGGCGGCGCGCTGATGGGCATCGGCGGCGTGCTCTCGATGGGCTGCACCGTCGGCCAGGCGATCACCGGCATCTCGACGCTCGCCATCGGATCCATACTCACCTTCATGGCGATCGTCATCGGCTCCTCCGGCACGATGAAATTCCAGTACTGGCGGATGACGCAGGAAGCGTGAAAGCGCTTTTCGCCCCGGTTTTGTTGACCCGCGCTCACCGCGGCAGATAAAATTACGCCCTTTTCCCGGGCGGTTAGCTCAGTCGGTAGAGCAGCGGACTTTTAATCCGTTGGTCGGGAGTTCGAATCTCCCACCGCCTACCAAGAAGTTACAAAGGGTTAGCCTAACCGCTGGCCCTTTGTTCTTTGTGGCGTGGTGAAAACGTGGAGAGCTTTATTACCTTTCCGCCCTTTCCGTTTTCGATTCGAGCCGCCGCAACCGCCAGATGCTCGGTTGCATACTTCGCGTAACGATCCACCATTACGCGCGACTTCCAGCCGCCCAGGTCCTTCAGCTCATCGCAAGACGTTCCCGCCTGACGATGCCATGATGCCCAGGTATGCCTGAGATCATGGAAGCGGAAATCCTTGATGCCGGTTTTCCTTAACGCTGTATGCCAAGCCGTATTGGTCAGCTCCCACCGGATCGGCTTGCCCTCATACGTGAAGCAATAGCGAGCATGCTTTCCGACTTCACCTTCCAGCACTGCCACAGCATCAGCATTCAACGGAACGCCTCGCGGCGTGCCATTCTTGGTCCGGTCTAGCCAGGCGGTCCTGCGATCCAGGTCCACCCGGTTCCATTCCAAGCCGGTTATCTCCCGCGCACGACAGCCGGTAGCTAAGGCAAACCGAACGATTGCAGCCAAGTGAGGCGAGCAGGCCACAATGAGCCGTTCTGCCTCTTCCCGGTTCAACCACCGGTCCCGCTCGACTTCGCCATGCAAAAGCCGGATCTTCGGAAACGTATCAATCCACTGCCATTCATCGCGAGCCATCCGCAACAAGCAGCGAATCAACGCGAGGTAACGATTTACGGTAGCCGGTCTGTTGCCCTTCTGCAGCTCGCCCTGGACGACTTGCCAGATACGATCCCCGGTCAATTCATCCAACATCAGCGCCCCGAAATAGGGGTCCAGTTTCCGACAGATCCGCCTTACGTCCTCAATGCTCCTCAGATTCGACTTTACGGTGAGATACCGGACAACGGCTTCCTGCCATGAACGCCGAGCCTTAATCCCGAGGTGCTGCGCTTTGCGACGAGGGCTTCTGCGGCTTCCCGGTCTTCAGTCTTAGCGCTCTGGCATACTCGTTCGCCGTTGGGCAAGACAACGTCAATCCACCAGAAGCGAGAGTCTTTCCTCCGGTAGATTCCGGTTTTACGGGCCATTGATGCTCCTTTCCGGCCCGCCCTCGGCGCTTATATTCATCAAGCCAGGCATCTAAGTCAACCATGTCATAGACGCAGCGACGCCCCAGCTTGAGAAGCCGATTACGATTACCGATTTCGTGAAGTGGCTGGAGAACCGCTACGGTATTCGCATCGATTCCACCAACACCCCGAACGATAGCCCCGAGGTCGCCCGGGCACTGGAAGCCAATTATTCGTCGCGCAAAGATCGGCTGCGCCAACTCGGATTCTTCACCGATCTGTCCGACGCATCCATTTCGCAGGTTATTCGGCCTCGCTTCCCGATCAACTCGGAGGCAGCATGAATCGAAGCCAAACGATGCCCAAGCCGAAACAGGATCAACCTTCAAGACGCGCATGCGTAATCATAAAGCCCTCATGGCTTCGCTCTGTGGGCTTAACCGCGATGAAGGCTTCCAGAAGCGGAAGTATGTGATGGGCAACCAGCTCCTCGAGCTCCTCGTCCAACTCGCTGTCGTGGACGCTCGTAGTCGTCACGGTCAAGTGGAGTTCTACACCAAACGGTACGCCCAGCTCACCGAGTAGCGTGACGCCGATACCGAGATAGGCTGCCGCTTGCTCTTTGGTGAGGCAGCGAACAGCAGGCAGAGGCAGACCGCTCGCCTTATCATTCGCCCCTGGATTTTCGGTAAGGAGCGCAATCCACTCTAGTATGGTGGTGCGCTTGCGCAGTAACCAGACCACCGCGCCCGCTAGACCAATCGTAGGGAAGACGTGGAATTTCTGCGATGGTTGGCGAGTGTAGGCGAGTGAGGGCGGGCCTACGTTGCTAGTTACTTCAGTAACTTACTTCCACTTTTAATCCGTCGGAGTGATATAGCAATCAATGACATAACGTCGCCCGTAGGGATAATCTTCGGGCACAATGTCGAACTCCGATCCAATTACCGTATCGAAACAGTTCGAGCACGGCGGCTCATAGATGGTCATGCGACTGCCCGACTTTATTCTGTCTCATATGGAATCTATCCTGGCGCACTGGCAGGCGTTTGCTGCGACGCAGTTGCCTGCTGGCGCAAGCATGACTGTCCTGGAGTTGCGTGACGATGCCCAGCCGATACTGGAGGCCATCGCGAAGGACTTGAGGACGTCGCAGACCAGAACTGAGCAAGCTCAAAAGTCCATGGGGCTAGCAGTCACACCGTTCGGTGCCCCGATCACAGCTGCACAAACGCATGCCGTGTTGCGGGCCAAGAGCGGCTTTAGCATCAGGCAACTCGTCGCCGAGTATCGCGCGCTGCGAGCCAGTGTCCTGCGCCTTTGGATGGATGCTTGCGATCCCGAAATCCCGCACCCGGAAGACATCACGCGTTTCAACGAAGCTATCGACCAAGCGCTTGCCGAATCGGTTGACTTCTACACCACCGAGGTAGACCAGAGCCGGAAGCTATTCCTCGCGACCGTCTCGCACGACATGCGCACTCCTTTACAGACGATCGATGTGGCAGCCCGCTACTTGAGGGTGCTTAACCTGAGGAAGGAGGTATCGGAAAGCGCGTCGCGTATCAGTAGAAGCGCTAGTGAGCTGCACTAACTCCTTGAAGATTTGGTGGACTTAAATCGACTTAATTTAAGTCTCGGTATTCAGCTCGACCGAAGCAGTGTCGTACTGAGGCTGACCCCGTTT
>JBQTJV010000062.1:0-2143 GCA_052386775.1 Betaproteobacteria bacterium | reverse complement strand
AATTGCGCGCCGAGGACCGCACCATGGTGGCCTCCAAGGACAACAACCCGCTCAAGCTCATGTCCGACCCGCAGGAGGCGCTCGCCTTCCTCTTCGACACCAAGGACCGCGCCGACGGCTTCCTCGATCCGGTGCGCGCGGTGGGCGATGCCTTCGAGGACCTGCGCGCGCACGAAGTGGCCCTGTTCGCCGCCATGCGCGCCGCGCTGCTCGGCTCGATCCAGCGTTTCGATCCCAAAACGCTCGAAGCCGAACTGGAGAAGGGCGCCGGCGGCCTGGGCCTCAACCGCAAGGCCAAGCTCTGGGAACTGTTCGCGGTCTACCAGCAGAAACTGGCGCGCGACGCCGACGACGACTTCAATAAGGTCTTCGGACGCGAGTTCATGGGCACCTACATGGCCCAAGTGAAGCGCCTGCGTAGTGGCGGCTGAGAGAGGTGCAGGTTCAGTTGCGAATCGACACTGCCGAGCTTCTAAACCGCGGCAACGCTTTACGGCGCGCGGGTAGGCACGCAGAAGCACTCGCTGTCTACGAGAAGGTCCTGAACTCAGATCCAGAAAATTTCGATGCCCTCAATGGGAACGGCATTTCGCTCGGGGAATTGGGAAGATATCCCGAGTCGATTTCGAGTTTTGCGCGAGCAATCGTCCAGGTCCCGGACTCGGCTGAGGCCCTGAACAATCACGGTCTTGCCCATGCGCGCTTGGACAGACACCAGGAGGCTCTACCCAGTTACGAGCGCGCATTGTGTCTCAAGCCGGAATATGTGGATGCATTGAACAATTATAGCGACTCGCTGTTTTGGCTAGGTCGCTATGCGGAATCGCTCGATGGATACAACAGGGCATTGCGCATTGATGCGGATTCCATAGTGGCGCTCACCAACCGCGGCAGGCTGCTCGTGATTCTGTGTCGCTACGACGAGGCGCTTGCGGGGTATGAGCGTGCGCTGACGCAGAAACCGGACCTGGTAGAGGCTTGGTCGGGGCGCGCAAGCGTACTGGCAAAGCTTGGCAGATACGAAGAGTCTTTGCAGAGCTCCCAGCACGCCTTGAAGATACGGCCAGACTTTGTGGATGCCCACTTGAGCGAGGCCCACTGCCGGCTTCGCCTCGGTGATTTCCGAACCGGGCTGATGGAGTACGAATGGCGCCACAAGGAAAGGACACGGCGGCCGCCCGTCGAGCAATGTACGGGGGCAAGATGGACGGGAAGGGAAGACCTGCGCGGCAAGACAATACTGCTTCGCTCGGAGCAAGGGCTGGGCGATACGATCCTATTCTCGCGCTATGCGCGCCTGGTTGCGGAACGAGGCGCATACGTCTTGCTGGAGGTTCCCGCCGCACTTGCACCCTTGATGTCGGGAATGACGGGCGTGCGCCGCATTATTGTCCAGGGCGGCGTACCGCCAGTGGTGGATTTTTACTGCCCGTTGCCAAGTTTACCGCTCGCGTTCAATACCGAGCCGGCTTCGATACCCTCGGACGTTCCATACCTGGCTGCGGCGCCGGATCAAATCGAGAAGTGGAGAAGGCTGGTTTCGAAACTGAGAGGAAAAAAGATCGGATTGAGTTGGTCGGGCAATGCCAGACAGCTTGATGATCGTGCGCGCTCTGTGGCATTGAAACGGTTTGAGCCTCTGCTCTCGGTCCCCGGAACGCAGTTCGTCTGTGTGCAAAAAGACGTTCGCGACGATGATGCCTCTATGCTCGCAATCGCTGGGATTGTCGATCTTTCGGCTCAGTTCGATGATTTCTCGGACACCGCGGCGCTAATCTCGGTTCTCGATCTTGTGATTTCCGTAGACACCTCGGTTGCGCACCTGACCGGTGCGCTGGGCAAGCCGGTATGGGTCCTACTGCCGTTCATGGCTTACTGGCCCTGGTTGCTGGAACGTGAGGACAATCCCTGGTACCCCACCGCGCGGCTATTCCGGCAACCGCAGGTAGGAGAATGGGACAGTGTAATTCTGCGTGTGGGAAGGGCGGTGGCCGACTGGAACCCGCCAACAGCTGCTTCGGAGTGATTTGGCAAGCATCCTGATATGGGAGACGAGCGATCCGGTAGCACAGGCGTGACCGAATCCGGGCCCGCGGAAATTGATATTGCGCGGCTTAAAACCCTGTATTCCGGCAATCAGTAT
>JBQTJV010000061.1:0-11751 GCA_052386775.1 Betaproteobacteria bacterium | reverse complement strand
GTCGTCCCGCCCACCGAGGAGCGGCTCTCCGCGATGCTCGCCGGCACGCGCCGCGATCCCGACGAGCTGATCGGCCTCGTGCCGCCGCTCATGTCGCCCGCGACGGTGCGTGCGATCGCGCTCCACGCGGTGATGGCGGGGTGCAAGCCGGAGTACATGTCGGTCCTGATCGGCGCGATGGAATGCCTGCTCGACGAGCGCCTGAACCTGCTGCTCCTTCAGGCAACCACCAGCGCGGGTGCGCCGTTCATCCTGGTCAACGGCCCGTACGCGCGCGAGATCGGGCTACACGGCGGCGTCGGCTGCTTCGGGCCGGGTTTCCGGGCGAACGCGACCATCGGCCGGGCGCTGCGACTGATCATGATGAACCTCGGGGGCGGCATACCGGGCATCACCGCGTTGAGCGGGTTCGGCGGCCCGTGGCGCTACACCTACTGCGTCGCCGAGAACGAGGACGAAAGCCCGTGGCCTTCGTACGCAGAGGTGCGCGGCTTCGGCCCCGACGAGAACATCGTCACCGCGCTCCCGCTCGAAGGCCCGGTGATGGTGTGGGATGACGCGAGCGAGACGCCGGAACGCCTGGTGGTGGCGCTCGCCGACATGATGTCCGCGCTCGGCGGCGGCAACATCTATCGCCAGGCGGACATGGCGGTGGTGTTAAGTCCGCAGCACGCGGAAGTATTCGCCAAGGCGGGCCTATCGCGCGACGCCACGCACTCGCTGCTGATCGAGCGGGCAGGGCGCCGGTTGGGAGAGATCAAGCGCGGCGGTATCTGGCGCGGTGAAGCGGGGGCGGCGCGCTGGCCGTTCAAGGTTAAGCTCGACGACGATAACGCCTTCGTGCCCGCGATCGGCGACCCGGGTGACCTCCATCTCATCGTCGCGGGCGGCTCCGGCTCCCCGGCCACGCTCGTAATGCACGGCATCACCGTTGCCAGCCGCGCCGTCACCCGCCCGTACTCAGTGTGAGCGCATGTGAGGTGAAAGTCAGCCACAATATCGTCTTCCCGGCGAATGCCGGGATCCAGAAAAGGAGGAGCAATGGCCCGACTCACCAAAATCACCGACAAATCCCAAGTCCCCGCCGAACACCATGCCGTCTTCGACGCCGTCGTGAAGAGCCGCGGCGCAGTTCAAGGTCCTTTCACGATGCTCATGCATTGCCCGCCTCTTGCGGAGCGCGTCATGCACCACGGCGCCTACATTCGCTTCGAAGGCAAGCTGGACCACCGCGTGCGCGTGCTCGCTGCGATGACGGCCGCGCGGGAATTCGACGCGGTCTACGTGTGGGGCGCCCAGACCGGCCAGGCGCGCAAGCAGGGCGTCCCGGAATCGACCATCACCGCCGTCCGCGAGAAGCACTCGCGCGGCGTCCCGCCGGAAGACGCACAGATCATCGACTTTACGCGCGACCTCATCAACAAGCATCGCGCGGACGAGGCAACCGTGAAGGCGCTGCAGCAGCGCTTCGGCGACGAGCAGTTCATCGAGTTGACCGGAACGATCGGGTACTACAGCATGCTCGCGATGACGGTGAATGCGTGCGAGCTTGAAGCCAGTGCAGGGGCGGAAATACTAAAAGCGTAACTCGATGAGCTCCTCGCCCAAGAATCAACGCGCTCTGTATCGGAGGCTCAGTGAAATGATCTGTAATACAACAATGCCCTCTGCCACACATAAAATCAAGCAAGCGGCTCTAGGTTACCTGAGTCAGAATCGCGAGGATATGGAAGTGTTTCTTACTCGAGTCCGACAGCTGCTACCGGTTCTCGGCTCCGACATTCTGACTCCAATCGTTCAGCTTTCTACCAAAACTGAACGAGGTGGCTGCAGGAGAGGAGTTCGGCTAGTTCGTGAAATCGAAAATCGCGAATTGGGAGAAGGTCAGGAATGCGACCGGCCTCACGATCGAGTAGCTACAGGCGTGATTCGTGAGTCGTTAGAGTTTGCCATGCCTCGACACTACTTTTTCGTTTCTTCTCTGGTCTTCATGTTGACGCTCGGTGCGGGCGCGAGCGCAATCGCACCGAGCGCGCGCGCAGCCGAAGCGTATCCAATGCGCCCGATCCGGCTCGTCGTGCCGTTCTCTCCCGGCGGCAGCTCCGACACGATCACCCGTCTCGTCGGGCCGCGCCTGGGCGAGCAGCTCGGACAGCAGGTCGTGCTCGACAATCGCAGCGGCGGCAACGGCGCGCTCGGCACACAGATCATCGCCCGTGCCGTGGCAGACGGCTACACCATCGGGCTCGCCTACATCGCCACGATGGCCACCAATCCGGCAATCACCGGCGACGTCGGCTACGACCCGGTGAAGGATTTCGCCGCCATCACGCAGCTGACCTCGTCCGCGAACGTGCTGGTGGTGCACCCGTCCGTCGCGGCGAATTCGGTGAAAGAGCTCGTCGCGCTCGCCAAAGCGAAGCCGGGGCAGGTCAATTACGCCTCGGGCGGTGTGGGCACGATCGGGCACTTGAGCGCTGAGCTGCTGCAGCACGCCGCGGGCATCAAGCTCAATCACATTCCCTACAAGGGAAGCGGCCAGGCCGTGATCGACCTCGTCGGCGGTCAGGTCGGCGTCATGTTCAGCGGCATGGCGGCCGTCCAGGGCCACGCGAAAGCCGGGAAATTGAAGCTCCTCGCCGTCACCGGCAAGCAGCGCATGTCGATCGCGCTCGAGGTCCCGACGATCGCCGAGTCCGGTTATCCGAATTTCGAAGCCGTTGGCTGGTTCGGCCTGATCGCGCCCGCGCGCGTGCCCAAGCCGATCGTCGCGCGTCTCAATGCCGAGACGATCAAGGCCGTGAACGCGCGCGAGGTGCGCGAACGGCTCACCGCGATCGGCTTCGACGTCGTCACCAGCACGCCCGAGGCGTTCCAGCGCTACATCGAGTCCGAAGCCGTGAAGTGGCGCAAGGTGGCGAAGGAGATGGGCCTCAAATCCGAGTGAGCAGGTTGTTCACCCTTCGAGACGGCCTGCGCCCTCCTCAGGGCGAACGGGTTTGAAGAACCGGCGGGATCGGCTCTTCCATTCGGACTGAGCGTCGTGCGGCGCCGCAGTCGAAGCGTGAACGGCCGGGATCAGCGTTCCGGAGAAATGAGCCTTGACAGCGCCTGAACGCCTTCCGCATCGAGCTCGTCCAGCCGGTCGAGCTCTCCGAGCAGCGCCGCGCCTTTGTCCTCACCCAATGGTGAGTGCCTGAAGCAGTCGCGCAGCTTCTCCTCGTGCTCGCGCGGCTCCGTGCGCACGCCCCACGACCCGCGCGGCGCGCGGCACACGGCCGTGTGGCTGGCGCCGTCGGCGAGATCCACCTGCACTGCGACGTGCATCGAGTGGAAATCGCCCGGTATCGAGTCGTCCTGCACAAGCTCGATTTTCTTCAGCATCTCGACCATGTCGGCGCGAAAGCGGCGCTCGTCCGTGAAGCTGTCGATCGTCACCGTACCGTCGAGCAGCGCGGCAGCCAGCGTGTACTGCAGGCTGAACTTGCCGTCGAGACCGGTGGCGGGCTCGGGACGGTTCACGTACTTCATGACGGGGGAAATTATGCGCACGCGCCAGATGTTGCTGCGCCCGTCGAGCATGCGATAGAGCTCGAGGCCTGCGGTAATCCCGTAGTGCGTGCCGTACTGCGAAGGGAAAAGCTTGATCGCAAGTCCGGGATCGACGACGCGGAACGGCTTACCGTACGCGAGCAGACGCTCCGGATCGAAACGATGGGCGTAGAACGTGCCGATCAACCCCTTGTGCGCTTCGAGCACGTCGGGATTCGCCGTGAACCCGCGCTGCGCGAGCAGCGCGGCGTCGAGACCCGACGCCGCTGCGTTGCCGCAGTGCGTGGATTTGGTCATCGACCCCACGTTGGCGAGCAGCGCGCCCGCACGTGAGCCCGCCAGGCCCAGCGCGTGGCGCATCGCGAGCTCGTCGAGCTGCAAGAGCTCGGCCGCGACGATTGCACTCCCGAGCACACCGGCGACACCGGGCGGATGGAACTTGAGTTCCTCAGGCACGTACTGATCGCCGGCGTACTGAAGGCGCCCTTGGATCTCGAGCCCTTTGGCGACGGCCGTGATGATCTGCCGGCCGTTCGCGCCGTACGCCTCGGCTAGCGCGAAGGCGACGGGAACCGTCGGCGAGACGGCGTGCGTGGGCGGACTCCACATCGGCTCGAAGTCGAGCACGTGCGTCGCGACCGAATTAATGTACGCGGCCTGCACGACGGAAACCCTGGTCGGCGTGCCCCACACCGACGCCTGCGGCGCGCCGCCGAGCGCCAGCATATGCGCCGTCATGATGGTGACTGGCGGCTCGCCAGCGCCCGCCAGGGCGACAGCGACGCCGTCCTTGATCGCCTGCTTCACGCGCGCGACGCACGCTTCGCCCAGCGACTCGTAGCGCGTCGCCTGTATGAGGGCGCACAGCGCCTGCGTGAGCCCGGTCAACGAGTTCCGATCGTTCGCGACGGCGGCAGTCCGGCGCGCGACTGTACTCCGCGTGTCATGAGCGAGCCGCGTTACGGCCCGCGATGCGTCCGAACACCGCACCCGACATGAGGCCCGTGCCGAGCGGGTAGTTGTAGTGGAACAGACCACCCACCATTTCACCGGCGCAATACAGGCCTTCGATCGGCTTCCACCCGGTCGAAATCACCTGCGCATTCTTGTTGACCTTCAATCCGCCGAACGTGAACGTGATGCCGCCCGTCACCGGCCAGCAATAGTACGGCGGCTTGTCCAGCTTCTGCGCCCAGTTCGTCTTCGGCGGATGAATGCCTTCGGTGTGCATGCGGTCGAGCACGGCCGGATTGAATGGGTCGCCGCGACCGCACGCTTCATTGTATGCCTTCAGCGTCTTCATCGCTTCGCCCTGGTCGAGCTCGAGCTGCTTCACCAGCGCTTCCAGCGTATCGGCCTTGAACGGCTCGCTTGTCTTGTAACGCGGCTCGAGCAGGTCCATTACCTTGCTGTCGAAAATCTGGAACGCCTTCGCTTTCGGCTGCTTGAGAACGAGGCCGCCGTACTTGGCGTAGGTGAACGCGTTCATGTCTGCGCCTTCGTCGACGAACCGCTTGCCTTCGACGTTCAGCATCACGCCGTAGTGATAGGAAAGCCGGTTCGTCTTATCCGTGAGCTCTTTCTTGCCGTAATCGGGGGCGGTGGCGACGATCGGCGTGGCATGGCAGCCGCCCCAGTGGCCCCACGGCATCGCACCGATGCCGAGCGCCATGCGCAGGCCGTCGCCGTAGTTGAAGTTCGAGCCGCGCACCTTGGCATGGCCCCATTCCTGGCCGAGGTAGCGCGTGCGCCATTCGGGGTTCGTTTCAAATCCGCCGCACGCGAGCACGACCGCCCTCGCGTTCAGCCGCTTCACACCCTCCTTACCGCGCACGAGTACGCCGTTCACGCGGCCGCTCTCGTCCATCAGGAGCTCGAGCACGTGGGCTTCGTACTGGATCTCGACGCCCATCTCTTCGCATGTCTTGAACCAGGTGGCCGAGAGTCCCACGCCTTCGTGCACGGTGCGCACGATCGCGCCGCGCGGCCACTTGTAGGTGTTGCCTATCTTAATACCCATCACCGATTTCGCGAGCTCGAAGTGGTGCTTGCCCACGTCCTGCATCCAGCAGGTGGTGTCGTACGAGGCGTCGATCAGCAGCTCCGAGAGCTCCGGATCGCTCTTGCCGTCGGTGACGCGCATCAGATCCTCGCGGAACGCCTCCTTCGGATAGAGCGGCACGCCCGCATGAAAGCCGGGGTATTCCTCCTCGACGTTCGGCACGAAGCGGTCGAGCTCCTCGACCTTGTTGAAGACGAAGCGGAAGATGGCGCCGCTGAAATGGGTGTTGCCGCCGCGCTGGTCTTTCGGCGCCTTCTCTAGCAACAGCACGCGCTTCGCACCGTTTTCACGGGCGGACACGGCCGTCGCACACGCGGCGTTGCCGCCGCCCACCACGATGACGTCATGCATGACGAGTACTCCTGGAATGGATAAGAGGTTCAAAAATCAGGCTGCGGTGCGTACGCCGCGGGCCGGGGTGAGCAAATCGATCAGCTCGCGCGCGGAGTGGCCTTCGATCGCGAATGCGACCGCCGCGATGCGATCGGTGTCGAGCTGCGGGTTGATGCCGCGGAATTTCTCGGTAATGCCTTGCGCGTCGATCGGGTGCGAGACCGAGCTGGTCAATGAGCGGCGCCGGGTTGGACATGTCCGAATAGGCCGTGAGAAAACCGCCGTCGTGGGACTCGTATATGCGCGTTGGACCGGTGAAGCCGCGCAGCCGCGCGGCGGAGGGTTCAATGCGCCGATTTCCATCGTGGCGCCGGCGCGGACGTTACGGCTCTGCTCCATGTCCTTGCTCCGTCAGCAAAAATGGAATGTTATTGCGCCTCGGCTATGCTTCCCAATACTATTTTGCGATAGCCTGATGCCGTGGAGGCATACTCGTGACCTTGCAGCAGCTGCGCTATTTCTGCGAAATCGCCACGCAGGACTGGAATATCTCGCAGGCGGCGAAAGTGCTGCACACGTCGCAACCCGGGATGAGCCGCCAGATGCACGCGCTCGAGCAGGAGCTCGGGGTGCGCATGTTCGCGCGGCGGGGGAATCGCATCGTGGGGCTCACGGGGCCTGGCCGCGCCGCGCTCAAGCTCGCTCAGCGCATCCTCGCCGACACGGCGAAAATGCGCGGGCTCGGCGGCAGCTCGGAAGACGAGGCGGTTGGCAGCCTCACGCTGGCAGCGACGCACACGCAGGCGCGCTACATCCTGCCCGATGCCGTAAAGCAGTTCACGCGCGGCCACCCGGAAGTGCAGGTGTATCTGAAACAGGGCATCCCGGCCGAGCTGGTGCGGCTCGTCGCGAGCGGGGAAGCCGATATCTCCGTCTGCGGCATGCCGGCGCATCTGCCGGACGACGTGGTGATGCTACCCTGCTTCGAGGTCGAGCGCATCGTGGTAGTGCCGAGGAAACATCCGCTGCTCAAGGCGGAGCTGCTCACGCTCGAGCGCATCGCCAAGTACCCGCTGATCACGTACGACGAGACGTTCGCGCTGCGGCACAGCGTGCTCGGCGCGTTCGAGCGTGCAGGGTTCACGCCCAAGGTGGTGATCGCCGCCGTCGATACCGATGTGATGAAGACCTATGCCGCCGCTGGGCTGGGCATCGCGATCGTCTCGGGTGTCGCGTACAACGCAGGCACCGACCGCGAACTGCGCGCGCTGCACGCCGGCGACATTCTGGGGCGCGACACGATTTATATCGGTCTGCGCCGCCACACCTACCTGCGCCGCTACGTCTACGATTTCATACGCCTGTTCGCGCCGAAGGTTACCGCCGACCGGGTCGCGAAGGCGATCGAGCTGGATGTCTGATTCGCGGCGAGGCCTGCTCTTCGAATACCTTTCAGTCCAGTGGACGCCGCTCCCACAGCTAGATCCGATACCGCTCGACCTTCTCCCAAGCGACGCAGCGAGGCTGCACGACTCGGCAAGCCCTACGATCCGCACTTTCGGACCTACGGGCCGAAGACCCGCCGCGAATCCTTGAATCTTCTCGCCCGCGGCGGCGCATAAAAGCGTGAACGGCCTGGGAAGGCTTAGCGGTAATCCCGTTTGACTCCGTTATGACATCAGCGTAGCTTCCGTCAAGGACTCCCACCCTGGGGTGGCTTTCTGCCACCCGCTCAGCCTTCGTGGCAGTGGCCGAACGTTTTCAAAATCACAGTCGGCCAGGTCTGATACCCGTATCTGCAGTGTCATGCCATCACAAGGGATTGTTTGGCGTTACCACATTTCGTTCAAGGGAGATCACCATGAAGACCAGCTCTCGGTTGTTAGCGGCTCTTTTTGTTCCTGCCGTGATATTCGCAGCGACTGCAGCAATACCGTCCATGGCCCAGGACAAGCCTAAAGACACGAAGGCGGCACCAGCAGCAAAAGCGGAAAAAGGAAAACCCGTGGTAAAGGTTTTCCACGACGACGACAGCGTACGCGTATTCGAGGTGACTTTTAAACCGGGCGATGTGGGTTCCACCGGGCCGCGTCCGCTGCGCATAGTGCGCCCGCTGAAGAGTGGAACATTGGAGTACACTTTTGCTGACGGCTCGAAAGAGAAAGTCGAATTCAAGGCCGGAGATGTCAAGGTTCTTCAGGCACAGAACAAGCCGTATATGCCCAAGAACATCGGCAAGTCGGACTTGGTGTTGTACATCGTCTACGTCAAAGCCAAGAAGTGAGAGACTAGTTCGATCGGTGAGGGCCTTATGGCGACTTCGAATAACCGGATAGCGCAGCACTATGGCAGCGCGGGGCTCGCGGACCGGATTGTTTCTGCGCTGAAGCAGGACGGGAAAGATACGAACGCCCTTACCGTCGAGGACCTGGCGCCGGTCGACCAGTTCCACACGCGTGGCCTCGCGGCCACGCGCGATCTGATCAAGCTGGCGGACGCGAAGCCGGGATGGCGGGTGCTGGACGTCGGAAGCGGTCTGGGCGGCCCGGCGCGGGCCCTGGCATCCCACGCGAAATGCCACGTGACCGGCGTCGATATCACGAAGGAGTTCTGCGAAGTCGCCACGCTGCTGTCGCGCATGACGCGACTCGATCAGGGCACCGATTTCCGGCATGGTGATGCGACCGCGCTGCCCTTTGCGGACGGTCAGTTCGATCTCGCTCTGACGATGCAGATCCAGATGAACATCGAAGACAAGCGCCGCTTCTATGGCGAAATTTTCAGGGTGCTCACGCCCGGTGCGCGGTTCGTGTTCCAGGATGTCATGTCCGGAGGCGGAGGCGAGATTCATCTGCCGGTGCCCTGGGCGACCCGCCGCGAATCGAGCTTCCTTATAACGGTGGACGCCCTGCGGCAAACCTTGGAGGAGACCGGATTCCAGATCGAGTTGCTGGAGGACACCTCGGAGGAGGCTCTCGCATGGCGGAAAAATCAACCTGCCGCGGCCGGTCTCACGCCGTCGGTGCTGGGCCTTCATGTCGTCATGGGTGAGCAGTACAGCCTCATGCAGTCCAACCAGGTGCGTAACCTCGAAGAGCGGCGAGTTGCCTACGTGCGGGGAGCCGTGCGCAAACCGCAGTAACGCTGAAGGGTTTTGAGGATCGCCTCCGCTACAGAGGCGAGTAGCTGGCTGCCTAGCGGCTCATGCCACGTTTTGCATCTTATTGGCGAAGTCGCGGCCAGAGGTGGGCGGCGGCAAGGGCTTGCCGTCCTTGCGATACAACTCGATCGCTTCCTCGACGACCAGGCATAGCTCGTCAAAAACGGCTTTCTCATCGGAGCCATGACAGCCGCCGTATATCAGACCAGGCGAACTTCCGACATAGCACTGATCCTCTTCTGACCATTCGACGATCTTGGCGTATCTTGCACTGTCTTTCATGATCTTGACTCCTCAACGGCACGCCTCACAGCGCGCACCTGATAGTGCTTGGCATCATCACCGGGCGCGCCAGATATCGTTACAGGCTTTGACACTTTTGGATGTACAAAATTTCGATGGCTGCCTTTCCCGCCCCGATTCGTGAAACCGGCACGCTCTAACTCGGAAATGAGTTCTCTCACCTTCGGCGGCACTCAATACTCCCTGCGCCTGTTGGGATGCATGATAAGGCAATCGGGAAAAATATGCTGACGTGGCGGTCGGTAAACCACGCTTATAAGGCGATCGGGGTAAACTTGGCGGGACACCTAGCCAAAGGCTATTCTCAATGGCGCAGAAACCCCTAATCACCGTTGATGACGTGACCCGGACCGAACGCGAGGAGCGCCGCCCCGGTGCCGAGCGCGGTGTGCTGCACGAAGACATCTCGTCACAGACAGTGGTGTATCGGGTTCAGCCTGGAAGCGGCGTGCCGACGCACCTGCACTCGCGCGTCTACGATCTTTTCGTCGGAATCAAGGGCGAGCTGGAAATCCGCTACGAGGGACAGCACGGGAAGGGCGCATTCGTGCTCAAGCCGGGCGGATTCTGCAGCATGCCGCCGGGCGTGCGGCACGAGGTCTCCAATCGCAGCAAGACCGAAGAGGCGTTCTTTATCGTCATGCACGCGCCGCACGAGGGCTACGATTTCGTGTCGGTGCCGTTCCGCGCGATGGAAAGCGCGCTCTCGTTCTCGCCGCAGACCTAGCATAGGCGCATGCTGCGCATCGCAACCCTCAACATGGAGCAGGATCACAAGCGGTGGCAACTGCGCCGCGAGTTGATCGTGCGCGAGCTGGCCGCCATCGATCCCGACCTCTTTGCGATGAACGAGGTGTGCATCCCGCTGCAGACCGCGCGCTGGATCCAGCAGACCCTGCGCGAGCGCCACGGACGCCACTATGCGCTGGTGCAGCAGACCCGCGTGAACGGGCTCTCGGCCGTCGAGGGCGAGGCGCTGTTGACGCGGCTGCCGCTGGTTGAGACCGGGAACCTCGACTACCGCACGCGCGACATGGTGGCGCTCGTGGCACGGGTGATGGCGGGCGGCCGGACTGTCGACGTCTATGTGACGCACCAGTACATGTCACGCGGCAACGATGCGCTCCGCCTGTTCCAGGCGCAGCAACTGCTCGGCTGGATCGACGAGCGCGCGGATGCCGATGCGCGGATCGTGTGCGGCGACTTCAACGCCACGCTCGAGGCGCCGTCGGCTGCGCTGATGGCCTCCCGCCTGCGTCCGACGCAGACACAGAACACGGCGTTCACGCCGCTCGCCGACATCGATGGCGCTGTCACCCACCCGCAATGGCGGCGCATGGACCGCTGCATTGACTACATCTGGATCGACAGCGCGCTCGACGTCATCCATAGCGAAGTCTGCTTCAGCGCGCCGAGCGAGACCGACCCCACGCTATATGCTTCCGATCATGCCGGGGTTCGAGCCGACCTTGCTTTCCATTAGGCGCCTGGGGTTATGCGACAATCCTACAGAATCGAATCGCGTGTCGCGGAGGAGCAATGCAAAACAACCTGGGTCTGACCTTCAATCCGCTGCATCCCATTTTTGCTGCCGAGTGCACGGGCATCGATATTCGCGAACCGATCTCGCCCGCGATCGCGGAAGCCGTCCACGAGGCGATGGACCGCTACGCGGTGCTGGTCTTCCGCCTCGGTAAGCCCCTTACCACCGAGCAGCAGATCCGCTTCACTCAAAGCCTGGGGAAGCTGGAGGCGCCGTACACCAAGATCCAGCCGGAGGAAGGCGCGCGGCTGGAGGATCCGCGGCTCTCCGATATCTCCAATCTCGCGCCGGGCGACAGAATCCTCCCGCGCGAGGACCGCAAGCGGCTCTTTACCATGGGGAACCGTCTGTGGCACAGCGACAGCAGCTACAAGAGCGTCCCGGCCCGGTATTCGCTGCTGTGTGCGCATGTGATACCGCCGGTGGGCGGCGAAACGGAATTCGCCGACATGCGTATCGCCTGGGACACGCTCGATGCGGACACCCGGGAGAAGATCAAGGGACTCGTCGTCGAGCACAGCCGCATCTTTTCCAAGGGCACGCTCGGCTTCCCGTTCACCGAGAAGGAATTGCGGGATTTCGCGCCGGTGCGCCAGCCGCTGGTGCGCACCCATCCGCGCAGCGGGCGGCAGTCGCTGTTTCTCTCGTCTCACGCCGGGCGCATCGTCGGCTGGCCGCAGCTCGAGGCGCTGATGCTGTTGCGCGAGCTGACCGAGCACGCGACGCAGCGCGAATTCGTCTATCGTCACACCTGGCGCGTGGGCGACCTCGTGATGTGGGACAACCAGGCGACCATGC
>JBQTJV010000060.1:0-6113 GCA_052386775.1 Betaproteobacteria bacterium | reverse complement strand
GGGCAGGACGCGGCCATCGCTGCTTTGCACTCCCAGCGCTCCGGGCTGACGCCGTGCAATTTCGAGAGTGCCGTGCTCGACACCTGGATCGGTGAGGTTTCCGGTCTCGATAACATTCACGTTCGATCCGATCTCGGCGCCTACGATTGCCGCAGCAACCGGCTCGCGCAACTCGGCTTACAAACCGATGGATTCGCTGGCGGCGTTGCCGCTGCCGCCGAGAGAATCGACGCGCGACGCATCGGCGTGGTGATTGGAACCAGCACATCCGGAATTCTGGAAACGGAGCTCGCGTATCGCCGCCGCGATGCTCAGACCGGGGCTCTGCCGCCGGACTATCGCTATTCCGAAACTCAGAACAGCTACTCACCGGCGGATTTCGTGCAACGCTACCTGGGATTAAAGGGGCCGGCCTTTGTGGTTTCGTCGGCGTGTTCCTCATCGGCCAAGGTTTTCGCCCATGCCGCGCGCCTGATGGCGGCCGGAGTATGCGATGCCGTGGTCGTGGGTGGCGTGGACACGCTTTGCCTCACCACACTTTACGGCTTCAACGCGCTGGAATTGCTCTCACCCGCGCCGTGCCGCCCGTACGACGCCGACCGGGACGGCATATCGATAGGCGAGGGCGCGGCCTTTGCCCTGCTGGAGAAAGCGCCGGGCAAGCCTGCTGCCAATGCCATCATGCTATTGGGCATCGGCGAGAGCTGCGATGCGCATCACATGTCCGCGCCGCATCCCGAGGGGCAGGGCGCCATTCTTGCCATGCGATCCGCGCTCGCCGCCGCGGGGCTTGCCTCCGACCAGATCGACTACGTCAATCTGCACGGCACCGCGACCAGGGCCAATGACGCCAGCGAAGACCATGCGGTGTTCGCCCTGTTCGGCGGCCAAGTTCCAGTCAGTTCGACCAAGGGTTCAACCGGACATCTGCTGGGCGCGGCCGGAATCACGGAAGCGATCATCGCCTCCCTCGCGATCCGGAACGAGCTGCTGCCCGGCGGCGTGCATACGAAAAACATCGATCCCGCGCTGCGCTGCAATTACCTGCTTGAGAACCGGGGCGTTCGCGTGCAGCGCGTGTTGAGCAACTCGTTCGGATTCGGCGGCAGCAATTGCTGCCTTATCCTGGGACGTAACGGCTAATGCGCGTATTCGTAGAAGGCATAGGTTTGGTGGGGCCGGGATTGCGTGGATGGCACGCGAGCCGTCAGTTATTGTCCGGCATCGAAGCATACGTGCAAGCCCCCACGATTCTCGCCGCGAGCGACGTTCTGCCGCCCGCGGAGCGGCGCCGCGTCGGCATCCCGGTAAAGCTCGCGCTTGCCGCCGGCTGCGAGGCGCTGCTGAATGCAGCGCGCGACGCGGCGTCTACCGCAAGCGTTTTCACATCCTCGCAGGGCGACGGCGAGAATCTCCACCGCATATGCGTAGCCCTCGCCTCGCCGGAGCGGGAAGTATCGCCGACGCGCTTTCACAACTGCGTGCACAATGCGCCGGCCGGATACTGGAGCATCGCCATGCGGTGCCGGGAAACGTCCACTAGTCTGTGCGGTCATGACGCGAGTTTTGCGGCCGGATTGCTCGATGCCAGCGTGCAGGTCGCCGTCGATGGCAAGGCTGTCGTGCTGATCGCCTACGATCAGGCGTATCCGGAGCCGCTGCACGCAGTCCGCCCGATCAGCGCGAGCTTCGGCATGGCCCTGGTCATGGTACCGCAAGCGACCAGCGAGGCGTTTGCCGTCCTGGACATAAGGTTTGCATCGCGCGGGGAAGACGAGACGCGCATGAGCGATTCGGGTCTCGAAACCCTGCGTGGCGGGGTGCCGGCGGCGCGCTGCCTGCCGCTGCTCGGCGCGCTGGCGCGCAACGCGACCGAAACCATCGTTGTCGATTGCGCGGCGGGTAATCAGTTGCGCGTAGCGGTGGCGCCGTGCTCCTGAACAGAGCGGAAATAGCCCGGCTGATACCGCATGGCGAACCGATGTGCCTGCTGGATGCCGTGCTGCGATGGGATGCGTCGAGCATCCGCTGCTCAAGCTGGTCTCACCGCGACCCGGACAATCCCCTGCGCGCCGCCGCGCAACTGCCTGCCGTGTGCGGAATCGAATACGCAGCCCAGGCCATGGCCGTCCACGGCCGGCTTGCCGGCAACGTCGGCGCGAAACCGCGCTCGGGCTATCTGGCGAGCGTGAGGGATGTGAGCGTCGGAGCGAACCGGCTCGATGATCTGCCGGGCGAATTGATCGTGAACGTGGAGAAGATGATGGGGGACGAAGGCCGCGTCATCTATCGATTCTCATTGCGCGTCGGCAACCTGGAAGTCCTGAGCGGACGCGCTGCCGTCGTGCTCGGCGCGGCGAGCAGCGCGCGGCAAGCGCCATGAAACGCGCGCTCGTGACCGGCGGCAGCGGCAGCATCGGCACAGCAATCTGCCGGCAACTTGCAGCAGAGGGCCATCATGTGTGCGTGCACGCCAACCGCAACCTCGAGCAGGCCGAGCGCCTGGCTGCAGCAATCGTCGCCGCGGGCGGCTCGGCACAGGCCGTCGCGTTCGACGTGACGGATCCCGATCAGACCGGCGCGGCGCTCGATGGATTGCTCGCCGATGGCGCGCTTCAGATCGTAGTCAACAACGCCGGCATCCACGACGACGCCGTCATGCCGGGCATGAGCTTGGGCCAGTGGTCTCGCGTCATCGATGTTTCCCTCAACGGATTCTTCAATGTTACGCAGCCGCTGCTGCTGCCGATGATACGCACGCGCTCGGGGCGGATCGTCAATGTTTCCTCGGTCGCGGCGCTCCTGGGAAACCGCGGACAGACCAATTACGCCGCCGCCAAAGCGGGACTGCACGGGGCCACCAAATCACTGGCCCTGGAACTCGCCAGCCGCGGTATCACCGTGAATGCCGTTGCGCCGGGCATCATTGCCTCGCCGATGAGCGAGAGCGCGTTTTCCGGGGAAGCGATCGACAAGCTCGTGCCGATGAAGCGTCCCGGCAAACCCGAAGAAGTCGCCGACCTGGTGGCTTTTCTCGTCTCCGACCGCGCTGGCTATATTTCCGGGCAGATCATCTCGATCAACGGCGCGATGATCTGACGAGCAACTGCGGTCCGGCGGCTTTTCGCCAGAGCAGCAATGGCAGGCGCAGCACAAATTCAGGCAGCAGGCGCAGATGCATCCAGGCGAGCAGCGCGTTGTCTCGAAGATAATTGAAATGCGAGACGCCACCTTCTTCGGGCCGGACGTACCTGACCGGGGTCGCGACGTTGATCGGATTGAGGCCGCGCCAGCACAGGCGCGTAGCGGCCTCGGGATCGAAGTCGAAGCGGCGCATCCAGCGCCGCCGCTCCATGATGTCGCGCAACGGCGCCGCAGGATAGACGCGGAAGCCGCACAACGCGTCGCCGATTCCGTGCCACAGCGTCTCCAGGTTCGCCAGCGCGTTGGAAAGCTTGCGGCCATGCAGCCGCAGCGCCGGCGCGCTCGCGTCAAAAACCGGCAGGCCGAGGATGGGCGCGGCCGGATTTGCCGCGGAGGCGGCCATGAACTCGGGGATTTTACGCGCCGGATGCTGTCCATCGGCATCCATCGTGAGCACGTGCGTGTAGCCCGCCGCTACCGCCTCGCGCAAGCCGTGCAGGACGGCTGCGCCCTTGCCGTTGTTTCGCGCCAGCACCAGCACTCTCAGGCCCGGGTCGCGGGCGGCAAGCGCCTGCAGCGCCTCGGCCGTCCCGTCGTTGCTGCCATCGATGACCACCCACACCGGCCGCCAGTAGCTTCGTGCTTCGCGCACCGTCTCGAGAACGATCCTGCCGGTGTTGTAGCTGGGGATCAGTACGAGATGCGTATGCGAGGCGTCGTTCATGCGGCGGAAGAACGGGAAGTCAGGTAGCAAGCTGTCCGGGAAGCGTCTTGCGGTTTTAGAGCCTTACGGTAGTAGCGCTCCATATCGGCGACAAAGGTTTTGACCTCTCCGTCTACCTCGAAGCGCCGCCCCAGCCGGGCGCGATAGATCAGGGGAAAATCCGGCTTCTTGAACAGAGGCCAGCCCTTGCTCAAAAACGGTGAATTGGTCGCGATAAAAACGGTCTGCACCGGGACACGGGCGGTTTTTGCGATGAGGGCGAAACCGCCCTTGAAGGGGTTGACGGGTTGTCGCGCAGTCCGCGTCCCTTCGGGAAAAATCAGCAGTTGCCCGCCATCGCGGACCGTCGTGGAAGCGCGACGTATCATCTTCACCGCTGAATCATTGCGGATGTATCCGGCAAGGCGGACCGCCCCGCCGAGGAAAGCATTTTCCCCGAGTTGTGCTTTCATGATGCAAACCGCGCGCGGAAGGCGTGACATCATCAATACCGCATCCAGCAAAGCGGGATGATTGGGCGCGATGATGAGCGAGGGCTCGTCGCGCAGCGCATCCAGAACGTCGAGGTCGAGTTTCACCAGGCCGCTGCGGGTGAGCGCGAAAAGATAGGCCCGGCATATGAGCATAATCACCCGCCGGCCAAGCACCGCACCGATGCGGCGTGGCAGGAGCGCGGCGAGGACGGCTGCAACGATGTTCCAGGCTGGAAGCGCCACCGCAAGTAATGCCAGGGCGATATAGAACACCGTGTATTCGTAGCCCAGCCGTGTCCACGCCGCCAGGCGGGTTGCGCCGTTGACGAGCGGAAAACAGGACGTCGCGGGATTGCGGCGCATGGGCTCAACCGGCATGGGTATAAGGCGCGGCTTCGACGCCCGGCGCGCGAATCGCGCGCCGGCGGCGCTTCCAGGCCGCGAAGGCCGGTCCCGGGCTAAGCAGGGATTTAAGGTAGTAAATGAACTTGAACAAAAGCAGCCGCAACGCCAACGGCGTATCGCGGTAGATGTCGCCGGCGAGCATCGACATGACGGCGCCCTGCAGTTCGAATCTCCTGGTCGGATTCATCAGTAGATAACGCAGGGCCGGCGTGGTCAGCCGGTAGATAAACCAGGAAAATATTTTCGGCCCGCGACGCATGGCCTTGTCGAAGGCTTTCAGCGCGCTCGGTGCGCGTCGCGGACTTTCCAGGCAGAGCTGAACCGTGTCCGCGCCGATAAAGGCACTGTGCATGGCCAGGTAGACGCCGGTCGAGAACACCGGATCGATGAAGGTGAAGGCGTCGCCAAGCATGAGGTAATTCCGGCCCGCCGCGCGCTCCGCCTCGTAGGAATAATTTCCCGTCGCCGTGACGGGTGAAATTAGCTTTGCGCCGTGCAGCCGCGCCTGAAGGATCGGACTCAGCGCAAGGGTGTCGTAGAAAAATTTTTCCGGATCGGTCTTGCGCGACTTCATGTAATACGGCCAGCACACCGCGCCGACGCTGGTTGTGCCGTCGGACAGGGGAATGAACCAGAACCAGCCGTGATCGAACCAGAACATGCTGATGTTTCCTTCGGCCTTGCCCGGCAACCGCGTCGCGCCGGAGAAATGTCCGAAGAGCGCAGCGCTGTCGTGACGCGCGTTGCGGCGCTTAGTACCGAACTGCCTGGCGAGCAACGTGTCACGGCCGGAAGCGTCGACCACGAATCGCGTGTCCCACCGCTGCACGCGCCCATCGTCGTGCACCACGGCAACACGGGCCCCGCCGGGATGGAATTCGACGCCGGTGGCGCAGCATCCTTCGATCGCTCTTGCGCCTTTGCGAACGGCGTTACGAAAAAGAATATGGTCGAACTCGGAACGGCGCACCTGGTAGGCCGAGGGAAACGACTTGTCCAGGGCATCTGCAAACTCGAAAGTAACTGGCGCGTCATGCCATGGTGAGACGAACTCAGCCCCGTACTTGGGCATGCCAATGCGCCTCACTTCGTCTGCCACGCCCAGTTTCTCAAACAGGCTCAGGTTGAGCGGCAGCAGCGACTCGCCAATGTGAAAGCGCGGGTGCCGGGCCTTTTCGAACATGGCCACATCGCATCCCCGTTCCGCCAGCAGTGCCGCTATCGTGGCGCCTCCAGGACCGCCCCCGATCACAAGGACATCACACCGCAGTCGCGTTTCCTGCGCTGCTTCAGGAGCATCTCGCATGGTTCCTTTCCCTGCACCGGAAATGCCGCAGTAAGACTGCCTGGATCCAACCGGAAATCAG
>JBQTJV010000059.1:0-10852 GCA_052386775.1 Betaproteobacteria bacterium | reverse complement strand
AGATCGGCCGGCGGACGCCTTGCTCAGTGGCTCGTGCCGGATGAGCGCGTGATTTTGTTGTAGACGTTGTACTTGCCGGATGGCTTGCGCATCGGAATGCGTTTGACCTCCTCCAACGTCACGGCGTCGAATACTATGAGAGCGCCGTCGTGCTCCCAGAGGCTTGCGACGGCGTAGCGGCCGTCGCGCGTGAACTCGACGTGCGCGAGCGTCTTTCCCGGGACCGGCCTTAGCGTACGCACTACCTCGAGCGTGCGCTTGTCGATGATCTGCAGCGTATCGCGGTGCGGGCTCATCATGGCGTCGACCCACGCATAAGGCGTGCGCTCGTGGCTGCGGAGGAAGAATCCGGGCCCGAGGGTCCGGAGTTCCTTCACCGGCTTCCACGTCCCGACGTCCACGACCGTCACGGTGCCTTGCTTGAGGTTCGGCGTCGCCAGGACCGTGCGCCCCTCGTAATCCCAGGTGATGCCGGAGCTGAGATGCGGCATCCCGGCCATGTCCACCGTCGCAATTTGCCTGCGCACGTCGAGATGAATCACCTGCGCCCGGCCGGCGTCGCGCGAGGTGCCCATTACCTGCCGGTAGTCCGGGGTGAAAAAGAAATCATCGAGATGCTCGGTCAGGACGCTGCGGCGTGGATTGAAGCGGCCCGGGATGAAAGCCCCTTCCTTGTAGCGAAAGTCGTGCACCAGGCCCACCGGGATCGGTTCGGCCTTCTCGTCGTAACTCACCTCCCACAACTCGGGGATATCCTTCAGCGCGGCGACGAAACTCCTGCGCGGTGCCGCATCGTAGACGGCTGAGACGCGAGAACTGCGACTGCCCTCGCGATCGCGGACTTCCAGGAGCTTCAGAAAATTGAGCTCGGCATCGAGAAGCACGAGCGTATGCGGCAGATAGTTCGCGACCATGACGAACTTTCCGTCTCCGGAGACGGCGATGTTGCGGGTGTTGATACCCGCGCGCACTTCGGCGACAGTCTTCAGGCTGTAGAGATCGAATTTGGAGACCCAGCCGTCACGCGAGGCAAAAAACACGAAGCGTCCGTCCGGCGTGAACTTCGGCCCGCCGTGAAGGGCAAAGCGCGAGGGAAAGCGGTGCAGCGGCTCGAACCGATCACCGTCGAGAATGGTGACGTGGTGATCGCCGCTTTCCACGACGACAAAGAGATTAAGGGGATCAGCGCGAAAGGCCGGTTTGTCCGGCAGGGCGGCGCTTTTCAGGTTCTCGATGCGGGAGCGGCGGATTTCGCTCTCGCCCCACCGCGGCACTTCGGCGAGGGGCGTGTAGATGTAATTGACCAGCCCTGCGATCTGAGCGGCACTGAGCTGGTCGCCGAAAGCTGGCATCCGGACGGCAAGCGCGCCGGCGGAGATCAGTTTGTCGGCATCAGCGCGACGCAGCCGCGAGAGGTTTTCGGGAAGCAGCGCAGGCCCCATGCCGCCGAGACGATCGGCGCCGTGGCAGGCCGCACAGTGTCCGGCATAAGTGCGCGCCGGTTCTTCCGCCGCTGCCGGCGCGGCAAGGGCCACCAGTGCACCGACTGTCAGGGCGCGCAGCTTACGCCTGCTCTCCTCGACCCTCATGCCGTGCGGCGCTGCCGTGTATAAGGCGTGACCACCAACCGCGGCCGGGTTACGACGCCGATTTCCTCGTCCGTGAGATAACAGCCGGGATCCTCCTGCCACGGGTCGCCGGTCAACTGCTGGGCCCGGACCCTGGTGTTTCCGCCGCAGATATCGAAATAGCGACATCCGCCGCAGCGTCCCTTGACGCATCGCGGCCTCGCCTTGAGACCGGCCATGAGCGGATCGCGCGTATCGGCCCAGATCTCGGAAAACCGCCGGTCGCGCACGTTGCCGAGGCTGTAATGCCACCACATGGTGTCGGGATGGACATTGCCGAGGTTGTCGATATTGGCGACATTGACGCCGGAGGCGTTGCCGCCCCATTGCGCAAGCAGCGTGCGCGCCCGCTCCTCACGCTCGGGAAAGCGCCGCCGGACCCAGAACAGGGCGTACACGCCGTCCGCGTCGTTGTTGCCCGTTACGTATTCTCTTGCCTCGCCGCGTTCGATCTGACTCCAGCAGGTGTCAAAGAGCAGATCCATCGCACGTCTCGAGGTCGCGTGATAGGCATCGCTCGCGCGGTTGATGTTGCCGCGCCCGGCGTAGTTCAAGTGCGAGAGATAGAGCTTGTCGATGCGCTCCTCCCCGAGCAACTCGAGCATGGCGGGGAGATCGCGCGCATTTTGCTGCGTCAGCGTGAACCGCACGCCCACCCTGATGCCGGCGTCGCGGGCAAGCCGCAGCGCGCGCAATGACCGCTGGTAGGCGCCCTTCAAGCGCCGGAAGGCGTCATGGGTCTGCTCGATGCCATCGAGACTGATGCCGACATAATCGAGGCCAAGCGCGGCAATTGCGCCAATGTTCTGCGCATCGATCAGCGTGCCGTTGGTCGAAAGGCCCACATAAAAGCCGAGATCCTTCGCACGCTTCGCGATCTCGAAGATGTCGTTTCTCAACAGCGGCTCGCCCCCGGAGAGAATCAGCACCGGGACTCCGAACTTCCTGAGATCATCCATCACCGCGAAAACCTCCTCGCCCGAAAGCTCGCCGGCGAAATCGGTGTCCGCTGATATCGAGTAACAATGACGGCAGGCGAGATTGCAGCGTCGAACGAGGTTCCAGATGACGACCGGGCCGCGCGGCGCAGGAGGCCTCGGCACCGGCGTTGGGCGCATCACTTCGCGCATGAAATGTGAGAGCCGAAACATTTGTGCCCCGATTGACCCGCGCCTTACTTCAGCCGAACGCCCGTCTTCTTCAGGATGCGTTTGCTGTAGAGCATCGCGTGGCCGCGGGATGCCGCACCGATCAGCGCCGCGATGTGCCGGACCTTGTCCTCGACCTCGCAACGGTTCGTTCCATGCACCATTACGAACAGGTTATACGGCCAGCGCGGCGGGCGGCGCACGCGCCGATAGCAATGGCTGACAAAGGGCAGCGCGCCGATGATCACGCCAAGCGCATCGATGGCATCGTCCTCCACGTCCCACACGGCCATCGCATTCGCCCGATAGCCGAGCGCATAGTGGTTGGGCACCGCACCGATGCGTCGGATGGTGCCCTCTTCCCGCATGCGTTCCATGCGATGCATCACCTCCTCCGGCGTAGTACCGGCCTGCCCGGCTACCACGTGATAGGGGCGAGGCACGAGCGGCAGCCCGCCCTGCGTCGCGAGGATGATTCGGCGATCGATGTCGTCCAGCCGACCCATCAGACCTCGAGCCTGAGTCCAACGAAGTATTCCCGGAGCTTCGGCAGATCGATCACTTCATAGCCTGCCTCGCGCTCGATGCGGCTGATCACGTCACGAGCATCTTGCGGGCTTTCGGCCGCAATGACGAACCACATGTTGAGCTCGTGCTCGCGCTCGTAGTTGTGGGCGACTTCCGGCATGGCATTGACGACGCCGGCAACCCGCTCGAACTCCGCCCCCGGGACGCTCATCGCTGCAAGCGTAAAGAGGCCGCCGATGCGCTCGATCTGAAAGAGGGGACCGAAGCGCGTCAGCACGCCGCTCTCGAGCATGCGTGCAAGCCGCTGGATCATATCGTCCTCCCCGATGCCCATCAGCGCTGCCGCCTCGCGATACGGCGCCTCAGTGATCGGAAACCCGCTCTGCATCAAATTCACGATCAGCCGATCGATCGCATCCATGCCGATCCTCCAGCAAGCCCTTCACTTGCTCTCTCGACGTAGCGCGCGCCGCGCTGCTTGAAGCAACGCCGGCTGAACAGCACGGCGCTCGGACATTGTTCCAGGCGAGCTTCTTCGGCAAGCTGGGCGATGCGCGCCTGCACGTCTCCCCGATCGGTGCCGTGGATCATGCAGTAGAGGTTGTAGCGCCAGTGAGACAAAAACCGCTGGCGACGGTAGGCGAGCGTGACGGACCGGGCGCGCGCCAGCTCCGCGCCCGCGCGCTGAACCTCGCTGTTGGGCACATCCCACACCACCATCGCATTGGCGCGGTATCCCAGCGGTCGGTGCCGCACGATCACCCCAAAGCGGGCGATCACTCGCTCGCGCACGAGCGCCTCCAGCCCGGCGAGGGCCTCTCGCTCGGTCATCCCGCAGCGCCCTGCCAGTTCCGCAAAGGGGCGCGCGGTAAAGGACAAGCCATCCTGCAGCACCGTCAGGATATCGCGCTGCGATGGGGATAACGCATACGGTGCCGGAGTAGAAGGATACGGGACGGCCGCCTCGCGCGGGACGAGGTTTCCCGATTGGAGTTTGAACCCGAGGTCAACGCGATACGTTTCGATCATCGGCAAATCGAGTACGTGGCCGCAGTGCGCGCGACGCTCGATGTCGCGGACCACGGCCTGCACCTGCTCGCGGGTCGGCGCGGTAATCACGAACCATAGATTGAATTCGTGCTCGCGCTCGTAATTGTGATTCACTTCGCGGTAGCCGTTGACAAGCCGGGCCACCGCTTCCAGGCGTTCGTGCGGAACGCGCATGGCCGCAAGCGTTGCTGCCCCGATGCATCCCGGCACGAAGGTTGCACCGATACGGCTCACCCAACCGCGTGACTGCAGCCGCCGCAACGCGACGATTGCTTGCGCCTCCGTCATTCCAAGCTGCTCGCCCACCACAGCGTAGGGACGCGAACACAGCGGAAAATCCCGCTGAAACCCGTCGAGCAGCTCAAGCTCCACTGCCTTCATTTCACAAACCGGTCCGGAACGCGCGGGCCGAAAAGAAGATGCCGCTCGGCTTCGCTGCCGCAATCTCGGCGAGACGCGTGAAGCGCGCCGTGTCGTAGACGACCACACGATCGTCGTCGCGCGCCGAGATCCACACCGCCTCGCCGCGTGGGGTGAATTCCATGTGAAGCACCGCTCTTCCGGGGTTCAGGGTCTGCACGATGCGCCGCGATTCGGCATCGATCACCTGCACGATGTCGTTGCGCGGCAACGCGAAATTGACCCACACCTGCCGGCCGTCGGGCTGTGCCATGACGAACACCGGCTGGCCCGCGACGGCGATGCGCGCGACCTCCCTCCAGTGCTCGGTGTCCACGACCAGCACCTCGTTACGCCCGACGGCCGGCATGAAAGCGTAGCGTCCAGCCACCGCCCATCCTTCGAGGTGCGGCATCTTGTAGACGGGAAGCTTCTGCTCGCCCTTGCCGTATCCGGCAAGCACGCGCTTCACGCCGCGCTCGGGATACCAGAGGTCGAGCAGCGCCAGCCCGTCCTCGCCGAACAGTCCGGCAATGTAATAACGTCCGTCCGGCGTGATCAGCGCATCGTAGGGCTCGCGGCCGATGTCGCGGTACTTGGTGATGGCCGGGCGCGAAGGGCTGCTCAAGTCCGCGAGCCAGATTTCCCCCGCTTCGAAAAGGCTGAAGACAAAGCGATTGCCGGGCGCATCCTCGAGACCCACTACCTTGGCGCGCCGGCCGTCACCATAAACGGCAGGAATGTCTGCGAGCAGCTCAAGCGTATCGGCTGCGAACACCTTGACGCCGCCCGGCACGTAATTCGCTACCGCAACGAGGGTGCCGTCCTGCGAGATGGCGCCACCGATGCTGTTCCCCGACTGCATGACGCGCGCCGCGACGTGCCCGCGCAACAGATCAACCTTGGTGAGCCCGCCGTCGCGCCCGAAGATGAACGCGTAACGCCCATCGCGCGAATAGACCACCGAGGCGTGTGAAAGGTCACCGAGCCCCTTCACCCGCGCAATGATGGCGCGCTGCGTAGTATCGACGACCTGTACCGAGCCCGATGCCCGCTCGACCACCACACCGAGATCGCCGGACCCCCTCAGCGCCACCGCCGCACATCCCGCGATGAGGAGTGCGCAAGCGACGAGCGTTCCCGCCACGCTCGCCCGCGCGACAACTCGCTCTCTTTCCGGGTTTCCGCTACTTCGCATCCGGCATTCCCTGCAGCAGCTTCTCGGCAATCCACGCCGCCTCGGCTTCGCGAAGCAGCGGGCGCCAGTGCGGCATCGCCGTTCCCGGCCGACCGTCGAGGATCATGGCTTTTATGTAAGCGACAGGCCTGGCGCGCAGCGCTTCGGCCGTAAGCGGTGGCCCCAATCCGCCGCGCAGCGTGAGCCCATGGCAGGAGCCGCAGTCGTGCAGCACGAGATGCACGAGTTCCTTTTCCCGCGCCCGCGAAACAGGGTCTTCAGCCTCGGCGGCACATGTTGCAGAGGCGAGCGCCATGATGCCGACCGATGCGGCTGTGAGCGCGACTCGATATACCACGGACGTCTGGCGCCTACACGGTGCGTCCATCGCGCTTCGCCCCAGGAGTGCAGCTCAAAGCTTCAGGATGTATTCCACCATCTGCTTGATGTCGGCATCCGACACCTGCGGATTGGGCGGCATCGGCACCTTCCCCCACACGCCCTGCCCGCCCTTCTTTACTTTATCGGCGAGCTTGGCGGCCGCGTCCTTTTGTCCCTTGTATTTCTTCGCGACCTCGTTGTAAGCAGGACCCACCGACTTCTTGTCGATCTGGTGGCAGGCGACGCAGTTGTGCTTCTTGAGCAAGGCCTCGTTGGCCTGCGCAGCCGGGGCGGTGAGCAGCCCCGCCACCGCAGCGGCGATCAGAACGCGATGTATGTGCATGCCTTTCCCCCTTCTCAGTAAATGTCGTGTGTCGTGTTGTAGACGTTGAACTTTCCGGTCGGCGTAATGAGCTTCGGATGCTTGATCACGTGCTTGAGCTTGCGCGTCTTGTCGTCCACGATGACGATGGCGGACTCCTGGTTCTTGGCGCTCCACACCGAGAACCAGACCTCGTCACCCGCCTTGTTGTATTCGGGATGCACCACCCGCTTGGCGCCCTCTCCCACCTTGGCCCAGTCGGCGATCGGCAGGACCTCGAGCGGTTTATCCAGATTGCCGATATCGAATACAGCGATCGACTGGCTGACCTTGCCCTCGGGATGGAGCGGCGTGTCGACCCACAGATTACGCGACTTGGGGTGCGTCTTGATGAACAGCGAACCCCCGCCTTGGCCTTTCAGCGTCTGCACCACTTTCCATGCGTGCTGCTTGTTCTTCTCCGGATCGGTGCCGATCAGCGAGATCGTTTCGTCGCCGAGGTGGCCGGTCGCCCACACCGGACCATATTTGGAATGCTTGAAGTTCGCACCCCGACCGGGATGAGGAATTTTGCCGACATCGATCAGCGCAGCCAGTCGGTCCGAGTTGGTGTCCAGAACCGCGATCTTGTTCGACTGGTTCGCAGCCACCAGGAAGTAGCGCTTGGTCACGTCCCAGCCACCGTCGTGCAGAAAGCGCGCCGCCTCGATTTCGGTCGCCTTGATCGCCTTCAAGTCCTGATAATTCACCATCAGGATCTTGCCTGTTTCCTTCACGTTCACCACGAAGTGCGGGCGGCGGTGCTCGGATACTATCGATGCCACGCGCGGTTCCGGATGGTACTCCTGGGTATCAACGGTCATGCCGCGCGTGGACACGATCTTCAGCGGCTCGAGCGTATCGCCTTTCATGATCACGTATTGCGGCGGCCAGTAGGCGCCCGCAATCGCGAGCTTGTCCTCGAAGCCCTTCGCCTTGGAGGTTTCGACCGAGCGCGCCTCAAGACCGATCCTCACCTCGGCAACGCTATCGGGCTTCTCCATCCAGAGATCGATCATGTTGACCTTGGCATCGCGCCCGATCACGTAAACGTAGCGGCCGGACGCCGACATCCGCGAGATGTGCACCGCGTATCCTGTCTTGACGATGCTGACGATCTTCTTGCTGTCGCCGTCGATCAACGCCACCTCCCCCGTATCGCGCAGCGTGACCGAGAAGATGTTGTCGATGTTGATCGTGTTCATTTTCTTTTTCGGACGCTTCTCGGGCGACAGGGTGACTTTCCACGTGGCCTTCATCTCGGCGAGACCGAACTCGGGCGGCGTCGGCGGCGTTTGCTGCAGGTAGCGCGCCATGAAGTCGACGTCTTTCTCGGTCAGCTCCCCGGACGTTCCCCAGTTCGGCATGCCCGCCGGCGAGCCGTAATTGATGAACACCTTGAGGTAATCGGTGCCGCGCGCAAGCGTGATGTCCGGCGTAAGCGGCTTTCCCGTCGCGCCCTTGCGCAGCACACCATGGCAGCCGGCGCAACGCTCGAAGTAAATCTGGCGCGCACGGTCGAACTCCGCCTTCGTCATCGGCGGCGCTTTGGGATTGATATCCTGATGCATCTCGACCTCGCCCAACGGCGACTTGCCCGCCTGGTAACGCAGCTCCTGATCACTGACGCGGGGCTTCGCCTTGGGTTTCGCAGCCGGCTTGTCTTGCGCCAAGGCAGCACCGCAAGCGAAAAGCAATGCTGCCGGTATGACGACGAGTAACGAGGGGACACGTTTCATTGATCTTTTCCTCGGGTGTGATTGCGGACGGATTCCTCCCAACGAAACGGCATCGAGCATCGCTCAGGCGCCGATTCCATTCCTTGATTCCGATCAAGGTTTTCCCGACCGCGCGCGCCTACAGTGAGCCGCACGCATGGGCCGGACTCGCGCCCGTGCGATCTACGGGAGGAGGCGATGTCTCTCGATGGCGGTGCGGCGCTGGGCGGCATATCGACATTGCATGCGGTGGTATCCCCCCGGCGCGGCAGCGTCTGCCTGGTCGGTGCGGGACCCGGTGACCCGGAACTGATCACGCTGCGTGCGCTGCGCCGGCTGCAGACGGCCGATGTCGTGCTTCACGACCATCTCGTCTCACCCGATATCGTCGCGCTGGCCCGCCCTGGCGCGCAGCGCATCTACGTCGGCAAGCGTTGCGCGAACCACGCGCTCCCTCAAGCGCAGATCAATGAGCTTCTGGTGCACCTCGCGCTTCAAGGCAAGCGCGTCGTGCGGCTCAAGGGCGGTGATCCATTCATCTTTGGACGCGGCGGCGAGGAACTCGAAACACTGGCGCGCCACAACATAGCGTTCGAGGTGGTCCCGGGCATCACCGCCGCAACGGGCGTCGCAGCGTATGCCGGCATTCCGCTGACACATCGCGATTACGCCCAAGCCTGCATCTTTGTCACCGGGCACCTCAAGGACGGCACCATGAATCTGGATTGGGCAGGATTGGCGCGGCCCCATCAGACGGTGGTCGTCTACATGGGACTGCTGGGTCTGCCGCTGCTGTGCCAGCAGCTCACGCGCCACGGCATGCCTGGAGCGACGCCGGCCGCGGTAATCCAGCAAGGCACCACACCGGATCAGCGCGTCATCACCGGGACGTTGGAGACACTGGCGCTCGCGGCGTTCAAAGCGGGAATCAGGCCACCGACGCTCATCATCATCGGAGAGGTGGTGCGCCTGCGGGAGCGCCTCGCGTGGTTCGAAACGAACCCCGATGTGCAATCGGTTTCCCTGCCCCCGGTCGGCGTCTCCGCGGGCGCATGACGGCGCTCGATGCGAGAGCGAATTCCTTGACGAGCATCAAGGTTGCACGGTGACCGCGCAGCTACCATGGCGCTGAGCACGCGCTCCGCGTGTCGCTTTTGTGGCCAAACGCAACGGAAAGCAGAATGAATGCAAGCGCGACGGGAAAGCCGCTGGAAATATTCGAGACGATCGACGCCCGCGGCTGGGAGCCGCCGAAACCGATGGAGCGGGCGCTCGACACAGTCGATCGACTGCCGCGGGGGAAAAAAATCACGATGCTGCTGCATTGTGAGCCGCGCCCGCTCTTCAGAATCCTGGCCAACAACGGCTTCCATCACCGCTGCCGGTTCGTGGCCGAGGGCTACTTCGAGATAACGATCTGGCATGCCGCAGACACCTTCGCGGCCTCCGCCGATCTCGAGTGAAACGCTGCATTCACCGCGGCAAGAACAAGCAGCGCGGCAAGCGCGTTATGCATGACCGCGAGCGCAAGCGGCAGGTCGAGCGCAACGATCGCATAGCCCGCTGCGAACTGAAGTAAGAGCAGTGCTGCCGTCAGCATGACCGCAGGCAGCGCCCTCGATTCTCTCCCGATCGCCGCCACGAGCGCGAGCCAGTAGGCGAGCACCATGGCGCCTGCCGCGCGGTGCAATAAGTTGAGGCCCTGGCGCGCGGGATCGGCGACCAATGCACTGGCCGGAAGCGGCTCCACCGAGTGCCATGGATTCATGAGCTCGAGCGTCACGGAGGGAGGCCACCATTTTCCGTGGCAATGAGGAAACGTCGTGCAGCTCGCACCGGCATAATTCGCGGTGACCCATGCGCCAAGTACGATCTCGAACGCGATCATCGCCACCCCGACCAGGATCGCCAATGCGCCTTTGACGGGCGCTGCGGTCGCCGCGGACGATGCGCGCAGGCGCAGCCATTCCATCAATGCCAGCATTGCCATTCCGCCGAGGAGATTGCCGAGAGTCACGGCGATTATCTGCGCGCCGGGCGTCGCCCTGCCCAGGACCGCAAGAGAAACGGTCAGGGCGGCGAGTGCGCCGGCCAGACGAAGGGCCGGTGCGTCGCTTCGTCGCGCTGCAAACGCAAGCGCCGCAATGACGATGACGACGAACCCCACGCCCGCCGCGGCGATTCGGTGCACGAGGCGCATCGCCGTGACGCTGAACGAGGTTTCGATGGGCGCGCTCGCAAGGGCGCGCGAGGCGCCGTAGCAGTCGGGCCAGTCCGCGCATCCGAGACCGGCCTGCGTAAGACGGAGATACGCGCTCGTGACAATGACCGCAAGGATGAGCGCAACTCCCGCCGCAGCGCAGCGCCGCAGGAGCAATCGGTCGCGAGTTTCGTTCGTCGTCATGGACTCAGCAGCCGTTTCTGTCACTTAATATCGGCGACAAGCTGGCCCGCCGGGCCGC
>JBQTJV010000058.1:0-11444 GCA_052386775.1 Betaproteobacteria bacterium | reverse complement strand
CTCGACACGCAACTGGTCGCCCGTCGAGCTCGTCGTGCTCAACCGAGATCGCGCATCGCATCAGGCTGACGCCGCTGCATGAACGACGCGACAACAACCTTGACACTCACCGTCGGAATCGAGTGTTACCCTTCTCTCAGGAAGGGCACCGCTTCGGACAACTCCCGCTCGCGGCGAGGGGCCGCAAGCAGCACGCTCAGAAATTCCGCTATTGGATTCTATTGTCGTCCACTGCGACGGACGCGGAAGCGGTGGCTCCCTGGCTTTTCCACCCCGCGACGGCGCGGCTGAGAACGTTGCCACCGATGTGGTCGTAGCCCCGACAGTGCAGACGTTCGTGCTCGATAACGCCGCGTCCCGGGGGGAAATCGGCGCTGTACCAGATATCACAGGTGCCGGCGCGCAGATCGAACTCCATGCAGGCCTCAGGCGACATTCCGAAGGGAACATACTTGACGCATTTGTCGCGCATGACGTGATGCGCAACGTAATGCTCCCGAACGGTCAGTTGCGGCCAGTCCGGAACTTTTTCGTGGCCGACTATCGTGCAACCGGCCAGAAAGAAAAAAGCGAACAGCGCGAGGACCGGGATGGGCTGAATCTTCGATGTACAAGTCATTAAAGTTCGCCGCGGATAAGTCATGCGACGAGGCTATCGACTCAACGTTGCTGCAGTGGCTGGCGCTCATGATCGCCAAGTAGTCCGCATGGAAAAGCGCGACACCGTAGTGACCGCGAACTGATTGAGCGTTACGCGTGGAGTGCGCCGGCCGGCCGGCGCCGGTACGTTTAAAGACCGTTCGAGCGACATAGCAGCGGCATGCGGCGCAATGCGACGACAAGCAGCCCGAGCACGAGTGACCAGGCAATGTGCCAATCAGGAAGTAAGTGACTCAAGTATCGGGACGGATGCCCGGTCTCGATGCGGGTTTCGACATATCTCGTCAGCAGATCTTGCAGTTCGCCGGATGAGTCCCAGGCGGTGAGGCGGGCAGGGATGACTTGCGATACGAGCAAGCGAGCATCGTCCGGGGCAACCCAGATGTCGTCCGGCCGGCCGCGATTTTCATAGAGGGGTGCAGCACCAAATCGCGAGCCGGTGCGGCCGTGCCAATACACTGCCTCGGTGACGAGGCGCACGGCGCCGGCATTCTGCAACTTCCAGTTGTCTGCGCTTGAGTTCCTGCGATCCAGCGAGAACATGTAGCCACGGTCCACGTGAACCGTTTCGTTCGCGAGAGCAGCGAACATCTGATGCAAAAGCTGTATTTCGTGAAACGCAAGCGGGCGTACTGAAGCGTTTCGCACGTCGCTCGCGCTGCGCAGCCGTACCACCTCGATTGGCCCGCGCGGCGACGGCACGATCCGATCTATACCGGAGACACCTGGCGAACACGACTCGCCCGCTGCGGAGCATGCGGCATCTGCCCCGCGAGGCGATCCCGGTGTAGCGCCCGCGAGGGCGATCAGAAGACAGGCGAGAGACCGGAGGATCATGTATGTCCTTTCACGGGCAAGCATACTCTGCATCGCGGCGGGTAAATCCCGCGACCGGGGGCATAACCGTAGTCCGCCCGATTCATCGGGTGGCGGCGTTGGCCCATACGTGTCGCGGAATGGCGACGTGTCGGACAAAAGCGACAGCGGAACAAGGCAAATCACTACAACAAAATCGAACTTCAACGATACGTCAGCCCGGCGGGCGTGCCGTATATTGACCCACACTCAAACGTAGAAAGATCGGGTCCTGATGAAATCCATACTTGACCGCACATTCCGGTATACGTCGAGCGAGCGCACCGACGTGCGCAAGACGTTTGCCAGAGTGCGCCGCGAGCAGCAGCTCCAGGAGCAGGCCCGGGCGCGCAGCGAAGCCGAGGCACTGTCAAAGGTGTCTCCGATACGCGTGAGCCGCCATGCTGCTGAAACGCGGTCGACGTCGGCTTCGAAGCTTTAGAGATTCCAGATGTCCGTATCGCTTTCTCGCGCCGGCGCGACGTGCCGGAAGGTGATGATGTGTGGCGAGTCGGCAACCCGGACGGCACCACATGAGCTGCGCACTCTGATGCAGCCCGACGGCGCAGCGACGATGCCTGTGGCGTGCCTCCGACAAGGACTCGGCGAACTGCTACGGCAAAATCATTCTTCCCCTATATTGCGCCACGGCGCAGGATCCCTATGATTCCAGCGTGAACAGAAGAGGCATGTGAAGACGTATCGCTCCGCTCCAAAACTCGACAAGGATCTGCTAACCATGAACGCAACAATACTGATCGTCGAAGACGACCCCGAAGTTCAGGAGCTCATCGCCATCAATTTAGAGCGCGCGGGTTACAAGGCGCTGCGCGCAGCGAGCGTTGGGAAGGCCGAGACGCTGCTGCGCGAAACGCTGCCCGATCTGGTCCTTTTGGACTGGCTGCTGCCTGACACGCCGGGAATGACCTTCGCCCGGCGCCTGCGCGGCGATCAGCGCACCAAGGATATCCCGATCATCATGCTGACGGCCCGCACCGGCGAGTCGGACCGGGTCGCCGGGCTGGAGGCAGGCGTGGATGACTACATCACCAAGCCATTTTTTCCCAGAGAGCTGCTGGCGCGCATCCGGGCGGTCATGCGGCGGTGCCTGCCGCAGCTCACGGGAGACATTGTTGAAATTGCAGGAGTCCGCATCGACCCCGCTGCGCGGCGCATAACCTGCGCCGGCCGCGATATCGAGCTTGGCGAGATTGAATTCCGCATGCTGCACTTCTTCATGACGCATCCCGAGCGCGTGTACAGCCGCGCTCAGTTGCTCGATGAGGTGTGGGGTGACCGCGTGTTCGTCGAGGAGCGCACCGTCGACGTGCACATCCGCAGACTCCGGCAGACGTTCAAGCCCTCCGGACATGAGGAATTGCTGGAGACCGTTCGCGGCGTCGGATACCGGTTCCGGCGGAGTTTGCCGGAAGCCCCCGGGTGGTCGCGCCCGGCACAAGCTGATCAGGTTGTCGGTCTCGGGTAGCTGGTTCCCGCAGGCTGACATGTGCTGAAGCGACATAAGCCGTTCGGCGTATTCCCGTCGCACTCGACCGTTCATACAACCGTGCGACGTTACGATGACTTGTCTTTCCGGAGGTGCCGTGCCCCATGCGAGCAGACGAGCGATTGACCATGCAGTATGAAACCGCATTGCGGGTGCTGCCCGAGCCCGTGATGCCCCAAGACGTTCCGCAGCGCGGGGTAGACCTGCAGGCGGAATCCCTCATGCTGAACCTGGACGCGTCGTTGAGAGTCTATGCGCGTCACGAGTTCTTTACCTGGACCCAGGGCGCGCTGCAAAGCCTGATCGAGCATGAGCTGCTCATTTGCGCGATGCCGAATGGAGAACACGGCTCGTTCTATGTCGACAGCTTCTCCACGTCGACCTTGGAGCCGGCGCGAGTGAGCGAGTTGTTTCGCCAGGACGTGGCGCTGGTTCCGCAGCTCATCAAGGCATGGGAGGAAAATCACTGCGAGCCGGTTGCTTTCGATGCGGCGGCGATCGGGGCGGCGACCGGGAGTGCCCTGGGGCGCGAACTCCTGCGCATCGGGGCGCACAGCGTGCTGGCGCACGGCACGTACGACGGCAGCGGCGACCTTGCCAGCTTCTTCACCTTTGGTTGTGCACCCTCGACCGTGGGCGCTCATGAACGCCACGTGGCCGAGCTGGTGGTGCCTTTCCTGCATGCCGCATGGATGCGTACGCGGGTAAACTGGCCCGCTGACGGTGCGGTCGTCAAGCCGGCCGCCGAAAGCGTGCTCACGTCCCGGGAGACCGAAATCCTGCAGTGGATCTACCACGGCAAGAGCAATATCGAAATCGGCATGATCCTGAGCATCAGCGCCCTGACGGTGAAAAACCACGTGCAGAAAATCCTGCGCAAGCTGAATGTGCTCAATCGCACGCAGGCGATCGGGAAAGCGCTGGCCCTGCGGATCTTGAATCCCTAAGCGCTGATTAAGACGGCCGCTCGCCCTGAGACCCCAGGCGGTTCTCTATTCGACGGTCACGGACTTGGCCAGGTTGCGCGGCTTGTCGATGTCCGTGCCCTTGTTCAGGGCGGCGTAGTAGGCCAGCAGCTGCAGCGGAACCGTGTGCAGGATGGGTGAGAACAGTCCCGCGTGATCGGGCATGCGGATGACGTGCACCCCGTCACCTTCCCTGAAGCGGGTATCCTGATCCGCAATGACGTACAGCTCGCCGCCGCGCGCTCTCACCTCGTGCAGGTTGGACTGCAGCTTCTCCAGCAGCGCATCCTTGGGCGCGATGGCAACGACCGGCATTTCGCGGTCCACCAGGGCAAGCGGACCGTGCTTGAGTTCTCCTGCCGCGTAGGCTTCCGCATGGATGTAGGAGATCTCCTTCAGCTTGAGCGCGCCCTCCATGGCGATTGGATAATGAACGCCGCGGCCCAGGAACAGGGCATGCTGGCGCCGCGAGAATTTCTCCGCCCAGGCCTTGACCTGCGGCTCGACACCCAGCACATGAGTCAGGGCGGCCGGCAGGTGCCGCAGCGATTGCAGCAGTGCCGTTTCCTGTTCCGCGGAAAGGCGCGCGCGCAGCTTGGCCAGCGTCATCGCGAGCAGCACCAGCACGGCCAGCTGGGTGGTGAACGCCTTCGTTGAGGCCACCCCGATCTCGGGGCCGGCCCGCGTGAGGAACCGCAGATCCGCGGCTCGTATCAGGGCCGATTCCGGCACGTTGCAGATGGCAAGACAGTGCCGGTGTCCCAGCGCGCGAGCATGCTGAACGGCGGCCAGCGTATCGGCGGTTTCGCCAGACTGCGAAATGGCGATGACCAGCCCGCGAGGATTCGGAACCGACTTGCGATAGCGATACTCGCTCGCGATTTCGACATTGCACGGTATGCCGGCCAGGTCCTCGAGCCAGTACCGGGCGACCATGCCGGCGTGGTAGCTGGTCCCGCACGCCACGATCAGCACCGAATCGATCTCGCGCAGTGTCGCCTCTGCACCCACCCCGAAGACAGCCGGGGAGAGGGCGTGCGCGTTGTTAACCATCTCGAGCGTGTTCGCGACGGCCATCGGCTGCTCGAAGATCTCCTTTTGCATATGGTGATCGTAGGGCGCAATGTCCACTGCATCGGCCGTTAGCTCGCTCACATGAACGGGGCGCTGCGCGAGGCAGCCTTGCGCGTCCACGATATGCAGGCCCTGGAGGGTGATCTCGGCGCAGTCGCCTTCTTCGAGATACACGACATTGCGCGTTACCTGCACGAGCGCTGCGGCATCGGAAGCTGCGAAGTATTCGCCCTCGCCAACCCCAAGCAGCAGCGGCGCACCCATGCGCGCGACGATGAGTCGTGACGGGTCGCTCTCCCAGGCCACGGCGATGGCGTAAGCCCCCATCAGCTCTGCCGTGGCCGCCCGCACGGCGTGGAGCAGGGCCGCACCGGTCCGCAGATGCCAGTGCACGAGATGCGCGATGACCTCCGTGTCGGTATCCGAAACGAACACATAACCCAGGTGCTGGAGGCGGTGACGCATCGCTTCGTGGTTCTCGATGATGCCGTTGTGCACCACCGACACTCCACCGGAGACGTGGGGATGCGCGTTGGTCTCGGACGGCGCGCCGTGCGTGGCCCAGCGGGTATGGGCGATGCCGATGGTGCCGTCAAGAGCGTGCGCGCGCGCGAGAGCCGAAAGGGCGGACACGCGCCCGGTGCTGCGCAAGCGCCGCAGGGTGCCGTTGATCACGGCCACGCCGGCGGAATCGTAACCGCGGTACTCCAGGCGCCTGAGGCCCTCGAGCAGCACCGGAACGACATTTCGCGCGGCAATGGCGCCTACGATCCCACACATGATGTTCTCTCAGTACGCGTTTTCCTTGCGCAGCACGACGAAAATCGTTTTCCAGACGATCTGCAGATCGAGCTGCAGCGACCAGTTGCGCAGGTAGGCGAGGTCGTATTCGATGCGCGCCTTCATCTTGTCCAGGGTCTCCGTCTCGCCGCGCAGCCCGTTCACCTGTGCCAGTCCGGTAATCCCCGGTTTTACCTTGTGGCGGATCATGTAGCCCTTGATGAGGCGGCGATACAGCTCGTTGTGCGCTACGGCATGCGGGCGCGGCCCGACAACGCTCATGCGCCCCTGAAGCACGTTGAAGAATTGCGGCAGCTCGTCCAGCGAGTTGCGTCTGAGAAAGGCACCGAACGGCGTCACGCGACGGTCATCGCGCGTTGCCTGCTGGACCACGTCCGAGTCTTCCAGCACGCTCATCGTGCGAAATTTGTAGACGATGATTTCCCGCCCGTCGACGCCGTAACGGCGCTGTTTGAAGAGAATGGGGCCGGGAGAACTCAACTTGACGCCTACTGCGATCGCGACCAGCAGCGGCGATACCAGGATGAGAATGGCGCTGGCGAGCGCGATGTCGCTCGCCCGTTTGACCAGCCCGTTGAGGCCGTAGAAAGGCGTTTCGCATACGGCGACCACGGGCATGTCGCCGACCGTATCCATGCGCGCCTGGATGAGGTCGTAGAGGAAGATATCGGGTGCGAAATAGATCGAAGCGGTCGTGTCCCGCAGCTCGTCGAGCAGGTGCGCGATGCGTGGCTGCGACACCATGGGCAAGGTGATGTAAATGATGTCGATCTGGTGCTTCTTGACGTAGGTCGGAAGCTCGCTCAACGTCCCGAGGACCCGGTCGGACAGCGCATTGCCGGTGCGGCCCGGGCCGCGATCGTCGAAGTAACCGACAAATTTCACACCGAGAAAGGGCGTGCTGTCGAGCTGGCTTGCGAGTCTGCGCGCGAGCTCGTCGGCACCGGCGATGACGGCGACCCGGCGCACGCCGTCGACGGCAAGCAGGCGCGGCAGCATGACCGGAACCAGCCGATGCGCTGCAAACAGTATGGCCGGAGTGATCAGGGCCCATGCCAGCAGTGCGCGCTCGTTGAAGACATGCAGCGTCTGCGTGGCCGATCCGACGAGAAGCAGAAGCAACGCGATGGCGAGCCAGTAACCAAGGATGTCACGTGCTGCGCTGCCGCTGCTGATCCGGGATGGTGGATGGCCTGGAAAGGTAAAGGAAAACACCAGCAGCGACAAAATGAGGTAGCGCCCGTCAAACGGCGCGTCCAGCAGGAGCGCGCAGATGACGAGCGTGGAGAGCGCCACCACCGGGTCGAGCATCATCCACACCAGCGCGGCGGGCGCGAGATGGCTGGGAAACAGTCGCGGCTGTATATCGTGTGCGGCGGGCACTGAGCTCAAGGGCGAGTCGGGATGATTTGCGCTCAATCCATCTGCCTGCCGTCTCCGGCCAGCCCGGTAAGGGAATCGGCGATGTCGTCAGGCGTATAGTCTTCGCCATCCGCGTCGTCATACTCCTCTTCGAGGGTATCGAGCCCTCTCAACTCCAGCTCGCGCCTCAGCTTGCTGCTGGAAAACTTGCGGTAACCTGAGAATCCTTTTTCAAACAGCTCTTGCAGCCAATAGGACTGCGGCTCGCGGACGGCTTCTTCTACCGAGTACGCTACCAAGCGGCGGATCATTTCTTCCCTGGTCATTTTCGTCTACCGTTGTTGAAATGCGGTGTCGGAAGAATAGGGCGGCTGATGTTGCCTGCCGTGCACGAGGCGGCAACCGTGGTTAGCTCAATCGGACTAGCGTCTGGAAACCGGCAAGCAGACGAGCCGGGAAGCTGATCGTCCCATGTGCGGTGATCACCTGCAAAGCAAAAAGCGGCTCAGCGGGCGGGACAGTTCGCGCAGGCTAGTTCAATCCACCCATCCGCCGTGCGCCAGCGATACGCACGAATGTCATGCGCCGGCCCCAACCTTGTAAGCGGTCGCTCGCGGAACCCGCACGGCAAGTCGCGCCAGGGGTGGGCGGGACGTCTACATCGCTGGATGGTGCATGCGTAACCGGGACCCGCTCCCGCAACGCGGCTTTGAGTTCCGCGGCGACCACCTTCAGTTCCGCTGCACCGCTCAGCAATGTGCGGGGTGGTTTAGCGTACTTCGCGTGTCGGGGTGGGCGGCGCCAGCACCGCCGGGTTGTATGCCGGCTGGTAGATGAACTGCCACTGTGAATAGCGCCGTGCGCCTTCGAATGCCGCGTAGTGTTCCGGGAAGTTCGCCATCTTCAGCGGCCTGTCCTGCGATTTGCTGTACACGCCCATGATGCCGCCGCCGGGTGCAGGCACCAGGCCCCACTCCGGTTTTCCGGTAAGCGGATCGGCGTAGAGTTTCCTCAGATAGCGCTGCAACGAAACGTAACGCTTGTCCTCCAGCAAGTCCTGCAGTTTCTGCGGATAGCGCTTTACCGCGCCTGGCGTGCGTTCGTAGTAGAGCGCGATGGCCAGGCGAAGCTGTTCGCCGATGAACAGCAGTTCCTGTTCCTTCTCGCGCTGCCGCGACTGCGACCACACCTCGCTGCCGGCAGCCAGCCCGATGCCGATCAGCGCCACGGCGATCAGCAGCGCGAGATAGGTAAACCCGTGCTGCCGGGCGCGCGGGTTACCACTGGGCATAGGGCTTGCCATCGCCGCCGCTGCCCTTGGCTCCGCTGCGCACGTCGTAGACCACGCCTTTCCCGGGATCGTCCGGTCCCACGACTACCCAGGTAGTGTTGCTCCGGGTCATCGGATCGCTGGGAATGCTCCGCAGGTAACGCTTCGTGACCAGGTCCTGCAGCGCAGCGGGGTAACGGCCGGCGTCCGCGTAGTGCCGATCCAGCGCGTCCCGCATCAGCGTCAGGTTTTCGCGCAGCACCGCTTCTTCGGCACGAGTGACGCGGCCGGCGTAGTGCGGCGCCACGATGGAAATGAGCAGCGCAATCACCGCGAGCACCACCATGAGCTCCACCAGGGTGAAACCTGTTTTGCGTGCCGGTATTCCTGCCATGCTTTACCAGTCCTTATAGGGCACACCGTTGAGCCCGGTGCGGTTGCTCAGGGAGTAGACGTCAAAAACGTCCTTCCCGGGTCGCGGATCGTCATAAGGACTGTCGTAGCTGCGCAGTCCCCATGTCTGTTCCGGGCGCGCCTGCGCCTCGCCGGCCAGGGGGTCCCGCGGGATCCGGCGCAGGAAACGCAGGCGTGCCTTGGTGGGGCTCTTGAGGTCCTCGGCACCTTCGACCAGCACGGTAAGGCTGGGCGGATAGCCCGAGGCGTCGGCCGCCCGGCTGATCCGCCCTTCGTCCACGTGGCGCTTGTAGGCATCCAGAGCGCTGCGGATCTCGCGCAGCGCGCTTTTGAGTTCCTGCTCTTTTGTCCGTTGCACCGAAAGTTCGGAGAGCGGAAGGGCGATCGATGCCAGCACGCTGACGATCGCCACCGTGACCAGCAGCTCGATGAGCGTAAATCCCTTCATGCGCATGCTCAGGCGGCCGTCACTACCGGACCAAGGTTTCGGGGGCATTGGGCAGCGTGAGCGGCGCCTGGCCTACCGCGCCCTCGGTCCCGGAAGGAAACTCTTCCATGCGGATCCCCGGGCGCCGCAGGTTGCGCACCACGCGCGGGGTGATGAGCAGCACGATTTCGGTCTTGGTCGCCGTATCGTTGTTGTTGGTGAAGAGACGTCCGACGACCGGCAGATCGCCAAGCAGCGGCACCTTGGCCGAATTTCGGCGGTCCTCGTCGTTGATGAGGCCCGCCAGGACCTGCGTCTCGCCGTCTTTCAGACGCAGCGTCGTGGCGGCGTTGCGCGTGCCGACCTGATAGGTGAGGGTGCCGCTCTTGCTCGTGATTTCGCGCACGATGTTGCTCACTTCGAGCCCGACCTTGATGCCGACCTCGTCCTCGAGAAACACCTGCGGTTCAACTTCGAGCTTGAGTCCCACGTCGAGATAGTTGACCGACTCCGATACGAAACCGGTGCCGGTTGCCGTGGTGGTGATGACCGGGACCTTGTCGCCGATGTGCACCTTCGCCTTGTCCCTGTTCTTCACGCGGATGCGGGGATTCGCCAGTATGTTGGTCCGTCCGTTCTGGTTCTTCAGGTTGACCACGAGCAGCGGATCGGTGACGGACAGCCGCACCAGGCTGGAGTTGCGGTTCTGCCATTCAGGCAGGGTGATGGTGCCGGGCGTGCCCGCCGCGCCGACCAGGCTCGCGCTGATCTGGTCCGGCCAGCGTATGCCGAGTTCCGAAAGCAGCGTAGTGCCGACCTCGAGCACCTCCACCTCGAGCATCACTTCCGGCTCGGCGAGGTCCTGGTTGGCGACCAGGCGCTCGGCGAGGCGTACTGCCTCGGGCGTATCGCGGATCACCAGCAGATTGAGCTTCTCGTCCACATACATGTCCTTGGTCTTCACCAGCGCCTTGATCATGTTTGCCGTTTGCTTCACGTCGGCGTTGGCGAGATAGAAGCTTTTCACCACGAGATCCTTGTAATCGCGCGTTTTGGCGGGCGTGTTGGGATAGACCAGCAGCGTAGTCTCGTTCAGCACTTTGTGATCAAGCTGATTGGTGACCAGCACGAAGCGGATCACGTCCTCGATCGTGGTGTCCTTGACGAACACCGTGGTGCGTACGTCGGGCTTCACGTCGCGGTCGAACACGAAGTTGAGCCCCGTATGCTTCGATATCAGCTCGAACACCGAGCGCAGGGGCGCGTCGCGGAATTCGAGCGTAATCGGTTTGCGCAGCGCGCTGTTCAATTTCGGCGTCGCCGCCGCCGCTTTCATGGTCTGCTGCTCGATACGCCGCAGCAGCGCCTGGGCGTCGCGGTGAGACGAGTTCTCCGCAAGAATCTCGCGGGCCTTGACATGGGCACCCTCGGCGTTTCCCTGCTTGAAGAGTTCTTCCGCTTCCTGCAGCAGGGCGCGGTGCCGGCGCTCCAGTTGCAACGCTTCCATGCCAGCCGTGGCGCGTGCATTGTTCGGATCCAGCGCGAGCACGTGGCGGTACGCCGTTTCCGCGGTGTCGGGGGATTGGGCGCTGCGCGCCGCCTCGGCGAGCCCCAGATAGCGCTGTACGGCGAGATCCCGCTGACGGTAGTAGTAGGTGCGGTACTCCTGGTTGTTGGGCTCCGCCCGCGTTGCCTGCTCCAGGCGGGCGAGGCCTTGCTCGACATTGCCCGACTCAATCAGGGTGCGGCCTTCCATGAAGGCGGGATTCGTGGTGGCGCAGCCGGCGATGAGAACGGCGAGCAGCAAGCACAGATAGCGTTTCATTGGAGCTCCTAGTTCGCAGCAGGGATCGGCAAGCTCTGCCGGGTGCCGAGCGGCAGGTAGATGAACGTGACGGCGTGGGCAGTGACCTTGTCCACCTTGTACCGGCCGTCGATGGTCTTGCCCGGTTCGACGCTGTAGTGCTCATCGCCGTGGGCGATGAAGACTTCCAGCTTGTCGCCGTCTATCAACTTTCCGAGATAGGCGAAGGGCAGCGGCGGCGCGGTCGGCGCGGGAGGCGGGGTCGCCGGCTCGCTGCTCACGATTTCCGGAGTGGCGGGCGGTGC
>JBQTJV010000057.1:0-6020 GCA_052386775.1 Betaproteobacteria bacterium | reverse complement strand
CCGGAATCCAGAACTGCATGGCTGGATGCCGGTTTTCACCGGCATGACGAGCCTTATGTTATCCATGGGACACCACACTAGGGAGCGCCGAGCAGCCGCAACACCACGCGCGTCACCGCCCGCACGCCGATGCCGATCGCCCGCTCGTTGCACTGATAGTCGGCGCGGTGGATGGCCGTATCGACGCCCTCGATGCGCGAGCCGATCCGCAGGTGCGCCGCCGGCACGCGCTCGGCGAACCACGCGAAGTCCTCGCTGCCCATCACCGGCTCGCTTAAGTTCACCACCTTGTCGGCGCCCACCACTTCGCGCGCCGCTTCGACCATGCGCGCGACGACCTGCGGGTCGTTTCTCATGACCGGCGTCTGCCGCACCCAGTCGATTTCGTATTCGAGCCGCAGGCTCGCCGCCACACCCGCCACCACGCGGCGCAGCGCTTCCTCCACGCGCTTCTCCGCCTCCGGGTCGCGCGTGCGCGCCGTGCCCTTGATGGTGACGCGGTCCGCGATGACGTTGCGCGCCGTGCCGCCCGCGATCTGCCCGATGGTGACGACCGCCGGCACCGTCGGAGCGATTTCGCGGCTGACGATCGTCTGGAGCTGCGTGACGAGCTGCGCTGCGCCGACGATCGCATCGACTCCGGTATGCGGATGAGCCGCGTGCCCGGTCCGGCCGCGGAGCACGATGTCGAAGGCGGCGGAAGACGCGTGTCCCGCGCCCTCGGTGTAGCCGAGGAGACCGGTCTCGAGGCGCGGCGAGTTGTGAAAACCGATGATCGCATCCATGGCGGGATCTTCGAGCACGCCGTCGGCGATCATCGCAGGCGCGCCCGAAAGCGTCTCCTCCGCGGGCTGGAAGATGAGCTTCACGCGGCCCGGCAGCGCGGCACGTGCGCCCGACAGCACGTGGGCCACCCCGAGCGCGATGGCGGTGTGCACATCGTGGCCGCAGGCGTGCATCTTTCCGGGGACTTTTGAAGCGAACGGCACGCCGCTCGCCTCCTCGATCGGCAGCGCATCCATATCGGCGCGCACGCCCACCGTCGGCCCGGCCGCGACGCCCTCGATCACGGCTACTACGCCGGTCTTCCCGACACCCGTCCGGTGCGGAATGTCCAGCGATGCGAGGTAATCCGAAACGGCACGCGACGTCTCGTGTTCTTCGAACGCGAGCTCGGGATGCTGGTGGATGCGCCGGCGCAGCGCGATCAGGTGGGGCTCGATGCGCGCAACGAGCGATTCGATCTCGTGGCGGGTCAGCATGTGAACACGCAGCTCCGGATGGCCTCGTGGTTCGAGGCGCAGGATGGTTATCGTGCCCTATTCTACGTGCTAAGACTGTTCGCGCATCCAGGCCGGAACATCGCGATGGCCGTGCAGCACACGCCATACGTCAATGTGGTCCTCGTGCTCGACGTAGAACACCAGATGCGGATAACCCCGCAGCAGCCAGGACCGCAGTCCCGGGAGATTCAGTTCGTGGGCGTAACGCGGCGAACCAGCGGCAGGATGACGGCCGATGTGCGCGTAAGCTTCCTCCAGAGCGTCGATAAAGCCGAGAGCAGCCCGGGCGGCGCCTTCGCCCAAGTAAAACTCGATGGCTGCCTCGGCATCTCTGTTCGCGATCTCGCGCGGAACGACGCGCTTGACCTTCACCTGCGGCGACGGACGTGGCGGCGCAAGCCGTCGAAGTAAGCCTTGGTCGCTTCGACGCCGGGTGCCGAGGCTGCTCCCTGAAGCAGGAGTTCGCGTAGGTGCATCCTGTCCTGGTCCCGGCGAATGAGCTCGCGCACGTACTCGCTGCTGGTACCATAGCCGCGGTTGGCGACCTGCTCGTCCACGAAGCTCTTCAGCGAATCCGGGATGGAAATGTTCATCGTGCCCATCGCATTAGATTAGAGGGTTTGGCAAATTTTGGCAAGCGGGGTATGAACATCCAGCAGTCGAGTGCACCTGCTGAAACCCGGTGCAGCGTCCCTCACACACACGCTCGATGACATACTGCGGAGCGATGCTCCAGTCGAACGGGTGACGGATGCTACACTGATCCATCTACCGCCACGACGAGGTCGCCGCCATGCCGAGAACCAAGGTCACGATCCCGAATGTCGCCGAAGCCGGCCCAGGCCTGTGGTCGAACTGCATCCGCGCAGGCGACTTCCTCTTCATCTCCGGTCAGGTTGCACGGCCGTTCGAAGGCGGCAGGGCGCTGGTGGGCAGCAACGAGTACGAGCAGGCCACGCAGATTTTCTCGCGCATCAAGCGCATCTGCGAAGCCGCCGGCGGCAGCCTCGACGATGTCGTCAAGATGACCATTTTCATGGTCAATATCAAAAACAACACCGAAGTCTGGCGTGCGCGCCGTGAATTCTTCAGCGGTGACTTTCCGGCTTCCACGCTTGTCGAAGTGCGATCGCTGGCGGGCCCGGAAACGCTGGTCGAGATCGAAGTGGTCGCGTATCTCGGGAAGGCGTAGAAGATACTGTCCAGCCGAGCGGCAGGAATAAGGTTCGCCGCGAGCACTTGCAAAAGGGAGCGTACGGATGACGCAGGACGATCTGCCCTTCGAAGGCGTGAAGGTTCTCGATCTGTCGCAGGGCGTGGCGGGGCCCTATTGCGGCATGCATCTCGCGCGCAACGGCGCCGATGTGATCAAGGCCGAGCCGCCCGGTTCAGGCTGCTGGAGCCGGCAGCTCGGCAAGTGGACCGGCGATCACACGGCGCATTCCGTCATCGTCAACCGCGCCAAACGCTCGCTCGCCGTGGATTTGAAGACCGCCGAGGGCCTCGCGATCGTCCAGCGCCTCGCCCAAGACTGTGACGTGCTTCTGCAGAACTTTCGCGTCGGGAAGATCGACAAGTTCGCGCTCGACTACGAGAGCGTGAGCAAATCAAACCCGGAGGTCATCTATCTTTCCATCACAGGATTCGGACCGAAGGGCCCGCGTCGCGATGACCCGGCGACAGACTCGGTCATGCAGGCCTATACCGGGATGATGTCGATCAACCGCGGCCCGACGGGCATCCCGCAGCGCATCGAAATGCTGGCGATCGATTTCACGACCGGGCTTTACGCATTCCAGGCGGTCGCCGCCGCGCTCTACCGAAAAGCGACCAAGGGCCGCGGCGCCTACATCGAGACGAGCCTCCTCGAATCCGCGCTCGCGCTGCAGGAAGGGGCGATGATGGAGAGCTATCTGCAGGGCGCGGCTGCCGAGCCGATTGGCATGCCGGTCGGCATGTTCAAGACGAGGGACGGCTACATGAGCGTCAACGCGCGGCGCGACGCGCACTTCCAGCGGCTCGCCAAACTCCTCGGCAAGGAAGAGTGGCTCGAAGATCCGCGCTACGCCGATGCGCGCGCACGCGTGAAAAACGGCGCCGCGCTGATGGCCGCGCTGCGACCCATCCTCGAGACGAAGACCTCCGATGAATGGTTCGAACTGTTTTCCGGCATCGACATCCTCAAAGCCAAGGTGAATACCTACCAGGATCTTTTCACCGACCCGCAGGTGCAGGCGATCGATGCCGTGCGCTGGGTCGAAAACGACACGCTCGGGCGCGTGCCCATGGCTGCCCTCTGCGGCCAGCGACCGCCGGCGACCGGCGATCGTCTCGCGCACGCGCCCCACCTCGGCGAGCACACCCGCGAGATCCTGGGCGAGATGGGTTACGGCGCTGCCGACATCGACAAGCTCACGGCGTCGGGGGCGGTTGCCTGTTACGGGAGCTGAGGTACGATTTCTCTCGATTGCGCCCTTTCGCGTGCTCCATCCGTCACATAGCGATCGAAGCGGTATAACCGATCACCTGCCGGGCGTTGTCGATGCTCCAGCATGAGCGCGTATTGTCGGACACGCCATAGAAACAGTGCCACGGCACGCCATCGGCGTTGCGGATGGCCGGCGTGTCGATCGTTCATGTAGAGCTGCCGCCATCTCCGCCGCTGACCTTCAGCCCCGCAAGCTGCTCGTACACCTGGACGAGCGACGAGCCGTCTTCCTTGCTGAATCCGGCGGACGCCGCCCGGCTCGCTTTGGAGCATAATGGCGTCGCCATGCCCGCCGCTAAACAGCACATCCGTTTCTGCACGAGCGCCGATGGCGTGCGACTCGCGTACGCCGTCACCGGGGAGGGGCCGCCGCTCGTGCGCACCGCGAATTGGGTCGGGCACCTCGAATACGAATGGCAGAACCCGATCCGGCGTCCGACGATCGACGAGCTGTCGCGCAGTTTTTCGCTGCTCCGATACGACCAGCGCGGTTGCGGCTTGTCGGATCGTAACGTGGAGAACATCTCGTTCGAGACCTGGATCGACGACCTCGATACGATCGTGCGTGACGCGGGCCTGCGCCGTTTCTCTCTCTTCGGCACTTCGCAGGGCGTGGCAATCGCGATCGCTTACGCGGCACGCTACCCTGACAAGGTATCTCATCTGATGCTTGTCGGCGGTTACGCTTTGGGCAAGATGAAGCGCGACTTGACCGAGGGGCAAAAAGAGGAAGCGCGCACGCTCATCAAGATCATCGAGCTCGGATGGGGCAAGGGCACGCCGGAGTTTCGGCAGGTCTTCACGACGCTTTTCATGCCCGATGCCACGCTCGAGCAGCAGCGGGCTTTCGACGAGATGCAGCGCGTCTCCACGTCGCCCGAGAACGCCGCGCGCATCGTGAGCACGTTCGACTTCATCGACGTGCGGGCGCTGGCGGCGAGGATCCGGTGCCCAACCCTCGTCATGCATGCGCGCGACGATGCCCGCGTGCCTTTCGAGGAAGGACGCAGGCTCGCCGCGCTGATTCCGGGCGCGCGTTTCGCGCCGCTGGAAACCCGCAACCACGTGCTATTCGAGGGCGATCCGGTGTGGCGTCAGTTCATCGAGGAAATCGTCGCCTTTCCTCGCGCGGCAGAAACCGCAATACAGGTGCGCGGCGCGGACGGCATAGGACAGCTGACAGAGCGGGAGCACGCGGTGCTCGAGCTCGTCGCGCAGGGCCGCAACAACGCGGAGGTCGCGCGCGAGCTCTCGCTCAGTGAAAAAACCGTGCGCAACTACGTGTCCGGCATCTTCGACAAGCTCGGCGTCACCAGCCGGCCGCAGGCGATCGTCCGCGCACGGGAGTCCGGGTACGGCCACGGCACCCGTCCCATGCCATAGCAAGCCCTGCAGCAGGGTGCGCCTCCGCGCACCGCTCGTGGACGGGCTCGCCTGCGAAGCACAGGACAGCAGTCCCGGATCCCGGCAGGGCATGAACTACGTAACGCTCGAAATTCAGGACAGCCGCCTCTTACACACGCGCTCCTCACGCTTGATACTGGCGAGCGTAAAGACGCTCAAAGGAGGCAACCATGTTCGACAAGGACCGGTTCATCGAGGAATGTCGCGCGGTGCTCAGGGAAGGCAATGCTCACGACGCCGTGCGGGAGATCGTGGCGCGAGCCGTCAGCAACCCCACCGATATCATCCGCGCGTTCGGCGAGCCGAAGCGCGGCAATTTCGAAAAGGTTTACGAAGCGCGCGATCTCACGATCCTGCATCTGTGCTGGGGACCGCGCATGGAGATCATGCCGCACGATCATCGCATGTGGGCCGTTATCGGCATCTACGGCGGCCGTGAGGAGAATGTTTTCTACCGCCGCGGCGACCGTGGCCTCGTGCGGCATGGAACCAAGACGCTGGAAGCGAAGGACACGGTCGCGCTCGGCGCGAACGTCATCCACGCCGTCACCAATCCGCTCGACTGCATCACGGCCGCGATCCACGTCTACGGCGGAGACTTCTTCGGCGTCCCGCGCAGCGAGTGGGATCCCGTGACGCTCGAAGAGCAGCCTTACGACGTCGCGCATACCATCAAGGCCTTCGAAGAGTCGAACGCGCGAATAGTCTCGTGACGCTTTTGTGACGCGTGCCGCAATCACCCTTTAGTCTAATGATTGCGCTTGCAGTGATGCTGGCTCCCTGTGGGAGAAGGCTCCCAACGCTGGAAACGTTACCCGCGCGCGGCGATCTTGTCCTGCGTTTTC
>JBQTJV010000056.1:0-15036 GCA_052386775.1 Betaproteobacteria bacterium | reverse complement strand
GAGGGCTGAAGGATTTCATCGCGATTGCGAAGACGAGTCCCGGCAAGATCAATTACGCCACGCCGGGCGTGGGCACCGTGGGCCATCTCGCCATAGAAAACTTCGCCACGGTGGCCGGCATCAAGATGACCCACGTGCCGTACAAGGGCGCCGCGCTTTATACCGTCGACCTCATCGCCGGCAACATGGATTTCGCGCAGATCCAGATCTTCCAGGCGGTGCCGTATGTGCGCGCCGGCAAGCTGCGCTGCCTGGGCGTCACCTCGACCACGCGTTCGCCGCTGCTGCCCGAAGTCGCGACCGCTCAGGAGCAGGGCGTCAAGGGTTTCTCCAGCTATAACTGGAACGGTGTGCTCGCGCCCGCCGGAACGCCGAAACCCGTCATCGACCGCATTCATGCCGTGCTGGCCAAGCCGCTCAACAACGCGGAAACCCGCAAGCAGATGGAGTCTCTCGGCTATGAGGTTTCCGGTGACGGGCCGAACGAGTACGCCCAGTTCATCCGCGCGGAAACCGTGAAGTGGGCGAACGTCGCCAGGGCAGCCGGCCTCAAGCCCGAGTAGCGGCTACACCGCATTTGACCAACCCGTCTTTCAAGTCGAAGGAACTCCATGGCTGAGAACAAAGAGCCGGCTTACTTCATGTACTTTCCCGGCAACTATCGCTGGTCCGCGGCATTCATCAACATGATGGGCTCCATCGCCTACGGCGGCGCGGAGATCGGTGAACTCCACAAGATCGGCCGCATGCTGAAGGGCAAGGAGCCGGAAGACGATGCGGCGTGGTTCGACGCCTGCGTCAAGGTTGCAGACGGCGTGCACGCCTACGCCGAAAAGTGGCGCAAGGGCGGCCACCGCTACGCCGCCGCGCACGCCTATCTGCGTGCCTGCAATTACTACCAGATGGCCGAACGCTTCCGCACGCCGAAGGACAGCATCGCGCTCGAGGCCTATCGCAAGGGCGTCGATTGCTTTCACCGGCACGCCGCACTGACCGACGTCAGGATCGAGATCGTCGAGGTGCCGTTTGCCGGGGGCAGCCTGCCGGGCTATTTCGTGCACGCGCAAAACGCGAAGTCCGCGCGCACGCCGTGCGTGGTGTTCTTCGACGGCCTCGATGTCACCAAGGAAATTCAGTTCGTGCGCGGTGTTCCGGACCTGATCAAGCGCGGCATCTCGGTGCTGGTGATGGACGGCCCGGGCACCGGCGAGGCCATACGCTTCCGCCAGCATTATCTGCGCCATGACTACGAAGTCGCCGGCTCGGCCTGCATCGACTATCTCGAGAAGCGCGCCGACGTGGACGCAAAGAAAATCGGCATCGTGGCAATCAGCCTGGGCGGCTACTACTCGCCGCGCTGTGCGGCGATGGAGCCGCGCTACGCGGCGTGCATCGCCTGGGGCGCGCAGTGGGACTACTACGCGACGTGGAAGAAACGCATCGACGCGCAGTTCAAGACCGCGCTCTCCGTTCCCGGACACCACATCATGTGGATCCTCGGTGTCGATTCCCTCGACGCCGCGCTGAAGAAGCTCGAGCCGTTCAAGCTCGACGGCGTGATGCAGAAGATGCGCTGCCCGTTTCTCCTGGTGCATGGGGCCGATGACGAACAGATTCCGCTTGCCGACGCGCAGAAGCAGTTCGACGCCTGCGGCTCGAAGGACAAGACGTTCCGCGTCTACACCGCCGAGGAAGGCGGCGCGCAGCACTGCCAGCGCGACTATCTCACCCTGGTGGTAGCCGACATGTGGAACTGGTTCGAGGAAAAACTGGTCCGTGCCTGAGCTCCCGCCGTTGCGCGAGCGGCTCGCGCTGCACCACTGGACGCTGGAGACCACCCCCCTCGCCGACTTCCTGCGCGTCGCGCGCGAGGCCGGCTGGAACGCCGTCGAACTGCGCCGCAGCAGCTTCACCAAGTGCTTTGAGGCCGGCATGAGCAATGCACAGGTGGTGGACCTCATTCGCGACAGCGGCATCAAGGTCGCGGTCATGGGCACCGAGTACGGGCTGTATTTTGCCCGGGGCGACGAGCAGCGCCGGCTGCTGCAAGTGCTCGAAGAAACCTGTGTGAATGCGGTCGCGCTCGGCTGCGATCTCATCATGTGCGCCGAAGGCTCTCCGGGCGGCACAGTACGCGATGCGGCCGCCAACCTGCGCCGGGCGGCCGAAGTGTGCGCGGGGCACAAGGTCCGCTTCGCCTTCGAGTTCAGCTCCGCGGCCGCGGTCGTGAACAGCCTCGATGCGGCACGGGAGGTGCATGCCGCCGCGAATCATCCGAACTGCGGCCTGCTGCTGGATGCCTATCACATGGAACGCACCGGCAGCGGCGGCCGCGGCTTCGCCGATGTCCCGGCGCGCGACATTTTCGCTTTTCAGTACAGCGACGTGCCCGATGCACCGCGCCCTGCCGACAGCCGCCGACCCACGGATCGCCTGCCCCCCGGTCGCGGCGTGGTGCGCTGGCGTGAGGTGCTGGGTCTGCTCGTCGCGAAAAATTACTCGGGGTATCTCAGCTACGAGGCGCCAAACCCAGACCACTGGTCACGGTCTGCACTGGCGGTCGCGCGCGAGGGCGTCGAAGCCACCAGAGCCGTCCTCGCCGGAATAGAACCGCGGGCCACGCCCGGCGGCTGAGCGGCCGCGGCGACGCGCAAACCGCCGGCCCGGAATCGCTGACGGGCCGATCCGCCGCCCGTGCAAGCCGCGCGCGCCGCAGTCGCGAAAGATAGAGCAGCAGCGCGAGCAGCGTACCACCCGGCAGCAGCAGCTCGGTCAGCAGATACGGTCCGCAGCGCCGCGACATCTCAATGACGGCTTCAAGCATGGTTTGCAGGGGTCGCGCCGGGCTCATCTTCGTTCCTTGCGGGGTGCTGTATCGCTGGACAGCAGTGTAGGCGGCGTGCGTATCGGGTCGATGTCCGGCGCGAAACAGTTTGTTTCAGCGTTACGGATGTAATGCACGCCGCGCGCGCACGCGCAGAGGCTCGAAAAGGAGCGATTCCAGAAAGGGGCTGTATCGCCCCTATGTCGGGTCGGCGGGGATTTGTTTCAGTTTGTATCTGACCGCGTGCGCGCGCGCCCCCGGTTGCCCGAAGGCGCCGCTGGAGCGGTCATTTACCGCCCAGCAATTCCGCGCTGCGCTTCACCGCCTTGACGATGTTGATGTACCCCGTGCAGCGGCAGAGATTGCCTTCGAGCCCGTGGTAGATTTCCTCGTCGGTGGGATGCGGATTGTCCTTCAGCAGCCCGGCGACCGCCATGATCATCCCCGGCGTGCAGAATCCGCACTGCAGGCCGTGACACTCGGTGAAGGCCTGCTGAATCGGGTGTAGCTGGCCGTTCTTCGCCATGCCTTCGATGGTCACCACGTTGGCGCCGTTGGCCTGCACGGCGAGAACCGAGCAAGATTTGACGGCGAGCCCATCCATATGCACCGTACAGCAGCCGCACTGGCTGGTGTCACAGCCGATGTGCGTGCCCGTGAGTCCCAGCCCGTCGCGGATGAAGTCGACGAGCAGCGCGCGATCTTCGACTTCGCGCGATTGTCTGACGCCATTCACCGTGATTTCGACTTTTGCCATGTTTATTTCCCCGCAATCTTGGCCACTGCACGCTTAGCCATCACCGCAACCAGGTTGGCGCGGTATTCACGCGTGGCATGGAAATCTTCGTTCAGCGATCCCGCGTCCACCGCCAGCTTCTCGAGCGCGGACGGGCTCATGTTCTTGCCGAGCGCCGCTTCGGCTTCGCTCCAGCGGAAGACGCCCGGCCCGGCACCGGTCACCGCAACGCGCACGCCCTGCGCCGTCTCAGCCACAAACACGCCCGCCATCGCGTAGCCGGATGCGGGATGCGGGAACTTGCAGTAGGCGGCGCGCCGCGGAATCGGGAAAACCAGCCGCACGATGATCTCGTTCGCCTCCAGCGCGGTGGCGAACATGCCCTGAAAAAAATCCTCGGCGGCGATCTCCCGCCGGGCCGTCACGATCGTGGCACCCAGGCCCAAAACTGCTGCCGGATAGTCCGCGGCCGGATCGTTGTTGGCAACCGAGCCGCCGATCGTTCCGCGATTTCTCACCTGCGGATCGCCGATCACGCCCGCGAGCTCGGCCAGCGCGGGAATCGCCTTGCGCACCGCGGCTGACGTCGCCACGTCGCGATGGCGCACACCGGCACCCAGCACCAGTCTGTCGCCCTTGACCTCGATGCCGGTGAGCTCGGCGAGCCCGCCGACGTCGATCACCTGTGTGGGACGGGCGAGCCGCGCTTTGAGCGTCGGTATGAGCGTCATTCCCCCCGCGAGCAGCTTCGCTTCCGCGTCGGCCGCAAGCAGCTCACCCGCGTGCTGCAGCGACCGGGCCTTCACATAATTGAATGAATACACGCAACACTCCTATTGTCTGGTTCGGCCCGCCTGGATCGCGTGCCACACTTTGGCCGGCGTCAGCGGCATATCGAGGTGCTGGACGCCGAGCGGACGCAGCGCGTCCAGCACCGCATTCGTAAGCGCCGGCAGCGAGGCGGTGCATCCCGATTCTCCCATGCCTTTCACCCCGAGTGGGCTCACTTTTGACGGCGTGGGATGCTCTTCCATCCGGATCTCGCGCACGAAGCCGGCGCGGGGCATGTAGTAGTCGGCAAAACTTCCGGTCAGCAACTGGCCCGAGTTCGCCTCGTACACCACGTGCTCGCCGAACACCTGGCCCGCACCTTGTGCCACGCCGCCGTGCATCTGCCCTTCGACGATGGCGTGATTGATGACGCGCCCGCAATCGTCGACGGTGATGTACGAAACGATCTCGGTTACGCCGGTCGCCGGATCGGTCTCCACTTCCGTGATATGGCAGCCATTGGGAAACGTCGAACCGAAGCTGCCCTCCGCCTGCACGGAAAAGGTCTTCCCTTTCGCGAGATCGGCGAGCGTCAGCTTGCGCTGCGCGTGCTCGCTGCGGAATTCGCCGTTCGCGTATTCGACCTGCGAGGGCTCGACGCCAAGTTCCAGGGCGGCGAGCGCCTTGCCCTCCTCGATCACCTTTTTCGCCGCCAGATGGCAGGCGCTGCCCGCGCCCACCGTCGAGCGCGAACCGCCGGTGTGGTTGCCGAAGAGCGGCCGGCTTTCGTCGCCCTGGCGCAACACGACGCGCTCGAATTCCACCCCGAGCGTCTCCGCGACGATCATGGCAAAGGCGGTTTCGTGGCCCTGGCCTTGCGAATGCGACACGGTATACACCGTGACCGTGCCGTCTGCCGCGACATCGATTGCCACCGTGTCCTTGGGAAAGAGTCCGGCGCCGGTGTTTTCGATCACCGTCGAAATACCGATGCCGCGCAGCTTCCCGGCCTGTTCGGAACGCTTGCGCCGGTTGCCAAAACCTTTCCAGTCCGAGAGCTTGAGCGCCTTGTCGAGAACTCCCGGCAAATCGGCGTTTTCGTAGGTGGCTCCCGTCGGCGTTTTATAGGGAAAGGCCTCGGGGGGGATGAAATTGCGCCGCCGCAGTTCCGCCGGATCGACACCGGTCTCCGCCGCGGCCTGGCTCACCAGCCGTTCGATCACATAAGCGATGTCCGGCCGTCCGGCGCCGCGATAAGCCGCGATCGGATTGGTGTTGGTGAGCACCGTGCGCCAGCGCCCGTAGAGCGCCGGGATGCGATAGACCCCGGTGAGACAGGTGCTGGGATTGCGCAGGTGGCTCACCGGTCCGGTAGGTGTCAGATACGCGCCCATATCCGCGATCCAGTCGAGCCGCATGCCGAGGAACTTGCCTTCCGCGTCGAGCGCGAGCTCCCCGGTTACGAAATTGGCACGGCCGTGCGAATCCGTGGCAAAACCTTCGGAGCGCGAGCCGGTCCACTTGATCGGCTTGCCGAGTTCCTTCGCAGCCAGCATCTGCGCGCAATATTCGGGATAAGCCAGGCTGCGCTGCCCGAACGCGCCGCCCACGTCGCGCGCCATGACGCGGATCTTGTCTTCGGCAACGTTGGTGTACGCCGCGAGCTGCTTACGCATCATGTTCACGCCCTGGACGTGGACGTGAATCGTGTAGCGATCATCCTTGGCGTCATACGCCATCAGGCACGCGCGCGGCTCCATGGGGTTCGGCGCAACGCGAGTCACTTCGAGCTTGAGGCGCGTCACATGCTTCGCCTTCGCGAACGCGGCTTCCGTTGCCGCTGCATCGCCGGCTTCGAATTCAAAAGGCAGGTTGCCCGGCACGTTCTCGTGCAACTGCGGCGCGCCGGGTCCGAGCGCCGCTTCAGGATCGATGACGACCGGCAGGTCTTCGTACTCCACCTCGATCAACTCGGCAGCGTCTTGTGCCGTCAGCGCGTTGTCGGCGATCACCATGGCGACCGGCTCGCCAACGCAGCGCACGCGCGCGTGAGCGAGCGCCGGGCGCTGCGGCAGGCGCACTTCCATGCCGCCCTTGCCCTTGAACGACAACATGGTCATCGGTTTCACGTAGCCGGCGCGCACCGTGTCTTCCCCGGTGTAGATGCGAACCACGCCCGGATGCCGGGCCGCCGCCTCGACGTTGATCGAAACGATCCTGGCATGGGCCCGGTCGGCGCGGAGGAAATGCGCGTGGAGCTGCCCCGGCAGGTTCCAGTCCGATGCGTACTTGCCGGCGCCCTTGATCAGGCGCAGGTCTTCGCGTCGCGAGACGTGCACGCCTTCCACTTCCAGCAGATGATGGTGTTCCATGGCCTTCCAATCGAGTTATGCACACGCCGGGGTCGCGTGCGCGGTCGGCGCGCCGGACGGGCGCAGTCCCCATGGTGCGGGAGTGACGCGGGATTATGTGGCAAGGCGCACGCCCCCGGCAATGCCCCGAGTCCACATATTGCAATCCCGAGACTGCGCTACGCACTATACTTCAATCCGGCTTGTGCCCGAATGGACCCCCTTGTGAAAAAAGACACCTTGCTGGCCCACGCCGGCCGCGATCCCGAGCGATTCGATGGCATGGTCAATACGCCGGTGTATCGCACCTCCACCGTGCTGTTTTCCACGCTGGACGGCTACGAAAACCGCGACCCCAACGACTACAAGGCGGTGCGCTACGGCCGCTACGGCACGCCGACCACCTTTGCCCTGGAAGAGGCGGTAGCGCGCATGGAAGGCGGCCACCTCGCGGTCGCCGTGCCCTCCGGTCTGGCCGCCATCGTCGCGGCCATGACCGCATTTTCGAAGCACGGCGACCATCTCCTGGTCGCGGACTCGGTATACGGTCCGACCCGCATGTTCTGCGAACGGCGCCTCCGGCCCAACGGTGTCGAGGTCGAGTACTACGATCCGCTGATCGGGGCAGGTATAAGAGGCTTGATCCGGCCAAACACGCGCGCGATCTACTGCGAGTCGCCAGGCTCGCTCACCTTCGAGATGCAGGACCTGCCGGCGATCGCGGCGGCGGCACACGAAAAAAACATCCCGGTGCTTGCCGACAATACCTGGGGCACGCCGTACTTTTTCCGGTCCTTCGAGCGCGGCGTGGATGTCTCGATACACTCGGCCACCAAGTACATCGTCGGCCATTCCGACGTGATGATGGGCGTCATTGTCAGCACCGAGAAATACTGGCTCACGGTGCGCAAGGCGGTCGCCGATCTCGGCTACAGCGTGAGCCCCGAAGATTGCTATCTTGCGCTGCGCGGTTTTCGCACGATCGGCGTGCGGCTCAGGCACCAGATGCAAAGCGCCGTTAAAGTGGCGCGCTGGCTGCAATCCCGAGCGGAAGTCCTGCGCGTCATTTATCCCGCGCTCGAAGGCGATCCGGGGCACGCCATCTGGCGGCGCGATTACGAAGGGGCGGCGGCGCTGTTCTCGTTCGTGCTGCAGCCTTGCGACGACCAGGCGGTGGCGCGCTTCATCGACTCGCTGGCGCTGTTCGGCATCGGCTCGAGCTGGGGCGGTTACGAGAGCCTCATCGTACCGGCCGATATCGCGCGTTTTCGCAGCGCCACGCGCTGGAATCCAGGGGGGCCCACGTTGCGTTTGCACATCGGGCTCGAAGATCCCGACGATCTCATCGCGGACCTCGAACAAGGATTCGGCCGGCTCGAATCGCCGGCCTGAAACTCACTGCGGCGGGGGCGGCGGGACCGGTCTTGCGGACGGTGGCGGTGGTGGCGTATACGAGGTCGGCGGCGGGGGCGGCGGCGTTGCCGCGCGCTGCTCGGTCGGCCCATAGCGGCCCGCGATGGGAACGCGATGGCCTTTGGCGTACATGCATTGCTGGTAGGCGTGATCGTAGCGCCGCTGCAATTCATAGCCCGACTGCTGCCCGGCACCCGCGCCTGCTGCGCTGCCGGCGAGCAATCCGACGCCAGCGCCTACTCCGGCGCCGCGGCTATTGCCGCCGATGGCCGCGCCGGCCAGCGCACCCAGCGCCGTGCCGACCACGGCGCTGCGTACGCCGGCATCTTCAGCCGCTTGCGTTGCCGTCGTCCCGCCCACCTGCGCATGCGCATACTGCTTGCAGTCGTACTCGTCGAGACGGAACTGGTCGAAACTCTTGCCGGTGCCCGGCAGCACCAGCACGCTGGGGCCGGAGGGAACCGTCGCACAGCCGGCGACCGCGAGCAAGGCGAAAAGAGCGGTGAATTTCAGGGTCCTGGGCATGGGGTGTCCAATCATGACGGAGGCGGCTGCGGAACCACCCTCTGCCAGGGTCCCGCGCACTCCTTGACGTAAGGATAATACGTTTCGGACTCGCGACAGTAATACCAGTACTGCGTATCGTCCGCCGGCGCGGCCGCCTGACTCCTCTCGACGTAGACCGGCGGCGGCGTGTGCACCACCACCGCGGGCGGATAGTAATAGCGCGGCGGAGAGTAGTACCACGGCGCAAAGACCAGCGGCGCGCCGATGAAAACGCCCACGCGCGCGCGGCTGTGCCGATGGAAATGATGGTGGTTGTTATGGCCGCGGAAGTGATGACCCCGCCCGCCATTCGCAAACACCGGCGCGCTGATCGTCGCGCTCGCGAGCGCGGCGACTACCAGTGTCGCTTTGATGATTTTCATTTGCTTCCTCGCTCCGAGGACCCGGGCCTCGACGCCATGGTAGCGGAAAGCGGGGTAACCATTCCCGACAATTTGTTACAAATCGTAACGTATCACTCGGTTGGACCGCCTCGCCAAGGAACGATTCCGCCCGCAAATCAGCAAATCGATCAAATCGGCACGGGCTCGCCGGCGGCCGCTGAAGCCACGATCGCTTCGAGCACGGCGATGCCGTTCACCGCCTGCTCCGGCGGAACCATGAAGGCTTTTTTCTGAGCCACGGCGTCGGCAAATGCTTCCAGCACGGCCTTCTCCTTGTCGATGGCCGGGAACGCGAGGCGTTCCGGGGCACCGTCCAGTCCGCGCGCCAGCAACTCGGTATCGCCGCGCATCTCGAGCCAGCCTTTGGCGCCGAAGACGTGGACCCGGTAGAAATCTCCGGTTGCGAAAACGGTGCCGAGATAACCGGTTGCCCCGCTCGCGAACCTGAGCAGCATGGCGGTGGTGTCGTCGAGCTCGACTTCAGCCGGCAGCTTGCGGCGCTCGCTGAACGCATACACCGAGGTTACCAGCCCGGCGATCTGGATCATGCCGTCGAGGGCGTGGATGCCGCGCGCCGTCATGCCACCGCCGGGCGCTTCCGCGCGCGTGGCGCGCCAGTTGCCGGGCTTGAGGCCATACCCCGTCGGCCCGGAATGCTGCCCCTCCACGTGCAGCACGTCGCCGATTTCGCCAGCTTGGATCCGGCGCATCATCTCGACGTACGAAGGCGCGAACCGGCGATTGAATCCGAGGCCGAGCGTAACGCCCGCGTCGCGACACGCCGCCACCGCGTCTTGCGCGCTCCGGTGAGTGAGCGTGATCGGCTTCTCGACGTAAACGTGCTTGCGCGCGCGCGCCGCATCAACGATCTGCTGGTGGTGCTGCGAATGCGGCGTGGCGAGCACCACACCGTCGATGTCCGGGTCACGCAGCACCTCCGAATACGAGGCGACCAGCGGAATCCCGCTCCGCTCGGTGAAATCACGGTGCTTTTCCGGCTGCCGGGAAACGCCCTTGACGATACGTATCTTCTCGCTCTGCCGTACCGACTCCACCAGGCGATTGCCCCACCTGCCCAGTCCGTGTATCGCGACGCGCAACATGCCACCATCCTTTTGTCCGTAAAGAGCGGCAAAGATACCACGCTGCACGCGCCGACGTGACCAGAGACGTGTAGTCGAAGGACTACACAAATTTTCATATTGAAACGGCAGGATCAAGAGCGTAAGCTGCCACGCTGATCGGGGCGCCGCTTTCCCGCAGCCGCTTTCCGAATGGCGTCGCTCACGCGGCGCAAGCAACCGCTCAGTCAACCCGGGCATCACAAGCAAGTAATCACAACGTCATGGCGCCACCCATTACCGATCCGCAGATCCACGAGAAACTTATTGCGGGGATACGGGACTACGCCATCTTCGTCCTGAATCCCGAAGGCATCATAGAAAGCTGGAACCTCGGAGCACGCCTCATCAAGGGTTACAGCGCCGAAGAGGTGATCGGCAAACACTTCTCGATGTTCTATCCGCGCGACGCCATCGAGCGGCAATGGCCGGAGCGGGAGCTGCGTATGGCGTCAGCGGACGGCCGCTTTGAAGACGAGGGCTGGCGCTTGCGCAAGGACGGCTCGCGCTTCTGGGCGAATGTCATCATCACGGCACTGCGGCAGGAAGACGGCCGGCTGATCGGTTACTCGAAGGTCACCCGCGATCTCACCACGCGCCGCAATAACGAGGAGAAGCTCCGCCAGAGCGAGGAACGGTTGAGATTGCTGATCGAGGGCGTTCAGGACTACGCGCTCTACATGCTCGACAACGAGGGCCTGGTATCGAGCTGGAACAGCGGGGCGCAGCGCATATACGGCTACTCCGCGTCCGAAGTGCTGGGCCGCCACTTCTCGTGGTTGTGCCCGGCCGACGACATCAAGGCCGGAAAGCCGTGGCAGGAGCTGCGCACCGCGCGGGCGGCAGGGCAGACGGTGGAAGAAGGCTGGCGCGTGCGCAAGAGCGGCGAGCGTTTCTGGGCACACGTCGTCATCAGGGCGCTCAATGACGCGGAAGGTGCGCCGTGCGGCTACGCGAAGATAACGCAGGACCTCACCGAGCGACGGCAACTCAAGGAGGCGGGAGAGAGCGCCCGACGCATGAACGAGTTCATCGCGATGCTGGCGCATGAACTTCGAAACCCGCTGGCCCCGATCCTGAACGCGGTGGAAATACTGGAGCGAACACCGCCCGATACCTCGTCGCAGGCCACACCGTTGGTCGGCGTGATCGCACGCCAGACGCGGCATCTGGCACGCATCGTCGACGATCTGATCGACATCAATCGCATCGCGCGCGGCACGCTGACGATTTCGCGCGCCACCGTAGATGTGACCGACGTGGTGGACAGCAGCGTGGAGGCCGTGCGCCCCAGGATAGACCGGGCCAAGCAGCATCTCGAGCTGGCAGTTCCGTCCGAGCCGCTCACTGTATTTGGCGACCTTCACCGCCTGGCTCAAGTCCTTTCCAACATCCTCAACAACGCAAGCCGTTATACGCCTCAGGGCGGCACCATCAGCGTGACGGCGCGCAAGCTGGCCGATGAGATCGTTCTGTCGGTCAGGGATACCGGGCGCGGCATTCCGCGCGAGGATTTCGAACGCATCTTCAATCTGTTCGATCAGGGCAGCCATGCCGCTGCTGAAGCCGGTTCCGGACTGGGCATCGGCCTTTCGCTCGCGCGGCGCATCGTCGAATTGCACGGCGGCACGATCACGGTGGAAAGCGACGGCATCGGCAAGGGCAGCGTGTTTCACGTTCGGCTGCCTCGCGCACTTGCGCCGATCGATCGCAGATCCGCGGCGGCCGAGAACGCCGGCGCGCCGTCCGTATCCCGCCGCCGCATCCTGGTGGTCGATGATCACGTCGATGCGGCGAGGATGCTGCAACTCCTCCTTCAGTGCGAAGGCCACGATACCCGTATTGCGCACGACGGGCCGGCCGCGCTCAAGGCCGTTGAAGAATTCAAGCCCGAATTCGTCTTCCTCGACATCGGATTGCCCGGCATGAACGGCTACGAGATCGCGCGCGCGCTGCGCGGTCACCAGAGCCGCAGCAAGATTTTCCTGATTGCGCTTACCGGCTGGGGCCAGCCCTCGGATATCAGGGAATCGAAAGAGGCGGGCTTCGACCTACATATGGTGAAACCGCTCGATACCGCCAGCGTGAAGCGCCTGCTGGAAACGCCGCCATCCTCGACCCTCCATTAGGTCCGCAGGAACCCTTCCGCCGCCCCGGTGCCGCGTGATGGGCGAATCCCGCGGCGTAGCCGGTGGTATAACGGCGTCACTTCGCGGCGCCTCCCGGCGGCTTATAGAAAATATGCTCGCCCAATTCAACGGTCTTGATGTATTGCGCGGACCACTTCGGGCTCACCTTGCGCTGGTGGAAATACATGGCGCCACCGGTTCGGTCGGTCAATTGCCGGTTAAGCGCTTTTCGGGCTATCTCCTTGGCCTGCTCGTAGGCCGCGCTTTCCTGCGCGTCATCCGAGCGCCCGTCGCACCACCATGAAAACTGGCAGGCGCCGCGCTCGTAGCCTTGCCTGACGACTTCGCAGATGGTGTTGGGGAAGCCCTCATGGCCGAGCCGGTTCATCACCACGTTGGCAATGGCTTCCATGCCGGCCAGCCCTTCGCCCTTGGCTTCCCAATAGATGGTACGGGCAAGACAGGTGAGCGGGTCATCCAACCGCTTCTTGCCGTCCGGATCCACGGCCTGCGCTTCCGTCCTGGTAATCGCCTTGGAAGGCGCGGGGATGCCGGCACCGCCATCGGCAGCGCGCTGCTCCAGCTCTACGGCTTTCTTCTCAGCGGATTGCGCCTGCCGGCCGCCCTCTGTTGCGATCGCCTCGCCCGCGACCAGAACTGTCGCAAGACAACTCGCAACCCATAAGCGCATGACCTACCCCGACCAGGGAATGCGGACGGCCCGCGATATCTCTGACCTCGCGAACCCGGCTAGTGTTCACTCGACAACCACGCCTTTACCGTGCGGGAACCGCCCCATTCGCCGCTATGATCTTTTCGCCGGCACTACTGCGTACGAACTCCAGGAACTTCGCGACGGCAGGGGCTGGCGCTGCCTGCGTAACGAGAAACGAGTCACGGGTCAGGTTATAGGCCTTGCTTCTTACGTTGGCGGCAGTGGGCGCCACCCCACGCAGAGATACCGGCTTGATGCGACCGGCGCTCTGTTCCACTACGGTCATGGTTGTCATGCCTATGGCGCCCGGCGTGCTGGCGAGCGCTTGAGCCATTTCCCCGGCCTTGGGCGCCACGCTCACCGCATCGCTCATTTTGAGCTTCGTCAGACAACCGATGTGGTGTCTCACGACTTCGGTATCGACTTCCGAATCGGGACGCGTTATCGGAACGATGGTCGTATCGGATGACCCGAGCTCCTTCCAATTGTTTTTCGCCAGCGAATAGATATCGCAGATCTGGGTGTCATCGAGATCGGCCACCGGCACACTCGCGTTAACGCCGAAGACCACGGCGACTTTGGCGATCTCATGCACTGTCATGCCCTGCTTTTTTATCGATTCGACGTTCAAGCCGTGGCTCGCCATGGCAATATCGATCTTCCCCTCGCGCAACGCCTCGATGCGAGCCTTCGTGCCGAGCCCCTTTCCAATGTGGATTGTCACGTTCGGATTGTGCTCGCGATACGCCTTGGCGAGCGCCGCAACCAGCGGCGTGACCCCGGTGGAACCATCGATCTGGATCTGCTCCGCGGCCCAGGCGTGGGAACCGGCAATGAATGCGACAATGAATACGACAGGACGAAGGACTAAAGAAACCTTCATGACGCCCTCCTTACGGGTGCCTGGCTGGGAGGCTCCATGGACATGGAGTCGAGCGCACTATATGCGCATGCATCACATACCACAATGCAAATCGGATACTGCGCCGCGTGCTGTCTCGATTATTCTTGCCTATGGCCCGATACGATTGATACGCACCGCATGCGGAACGAACATAGTCTCCGCTTCTATCGCGCCTCCGTAAAGGCGGCGTAAGGGTTGCCTAACGCGGCCAGTTCTCTACCTCAACCAGCCTGTCTTATTGACTATCGTTAGAAGCCGGCAGATTAAAAGTGGAAGTACGTCTCTGTATTAACTAGCAACGTAGGCCCGCCCTCACCCGTCTGCGCTCGTCAAACATTCGCCGAGATCCCACGTTTTCCCTACGGGCCAGTCTTTCGCATTGGGGAAGATCGCGGTGCAATGGCCTAGCGCGCCCAGATAACGAACGTGAAAACCATGTTGCCGCCGCCGAAATCACGCTCATACACAGCTGTACGACCGCGTTGCGATTCTCGGACGAGCTTGCCCCATTCAGATGCTTCATGGAGGTCCCGATACATACCAGGAGGCATCTTGCCCTTCCCCGGTCCTCCGCCCCCTGTAGGGGACGAATCGGGCAGATGTGCGTAGATATCCCTTAACTGCTCAAAGTCGTGCTTGTTCGGCAACTGATTTGACTCTGGGCTGTTCGTGTAATCCATGCAGGTGCCAAGGTTACCGTTGGTGAAATTCTCGTCTTGATGATCCAGACCAAAGGTGTGCCCTATCTCCTGGCATAGAACGAGGTTTCTCCACGCGGTTGTGTTGTACGTGGCAGTGTTGAAATAGGTGTCGTTGAGCTTCACTGTACCTTGGGTGATGTGCCCGTCGCTGATCCAAATCTGCGCGACACCCAGCCAGCCGTTATTGCCATAGGTTGTGTTGCATACCTGCACAGTACCCGCCACGGCTGAACATTTCCGAACATTGGTCAAGAGCCCGCCTTCCACCCTTGGTATGACAGCCGAGGGTATGGTCTCGCTTTCGCTCGTGTAGCCGATCTCCCACTTGTTTGCCACGGGGTTTAGGTAGCCCGAGCTCCACAAGCCGGAGAGGTTGTCTGCAACTCGAATTGTGACGGGAGCTTGCTGCGTGCTCCGCCAA
>JBQTJV010000055.1:0-8150 GCA_052386775.1 Betaproteobacteria bacterium | reverse complement strand
GTGTCCACGGCTTCGCTCCGGGGTGCCATTCGGACGGAGCACACACGACTCAGAAGCAAGAAGAACATCTTGATCATGCCGGGCTTTCAGGGGCGGATGATCTTGTTTGTCGTCCTTGTTGGATTTGTCGGCGCGGCTCTCAACGGCTACCTTTATTACTCCTATGTAGTCGACAGCTACGATTTCGTTTTTAGACACTCGAGCCTCCCCGAAGAACTCAAGGATCAAAGATATAGTGATCTTTTTGTGTTCGGAGCATCGCTGGTGGTCGCCACGTTGGTGGTAACCCTCGCTGTCGCAATCTGGGCCCTGTTTATCACTCATCGAGCGGCGGGCTCTGTCTATCACATCCAAAGAGTGATCGGCGAAATAAGATCGGGCAATCTCAAGGCGCGCGTCCATTTGAGGGAAAAGGACGAGTTCCAGGATCTGGCCCGTTCATTTAACGAGTTGATGGATGAACTGCAAAAAAAACCGGATCTCGTCTAAGAAGGAGCCCCCGCAAGTTAACTGTTGACACCGGCTACTTCCGGTTCGAAACGTCCCGGACGTCCACCGGCCGCTTGTGGCCCGCATGCGACCAGCGGGCAGAACCACAACAGATCGAAGTCTGCGCCAACTCGTGCGCCGTCGTGCCTGCGCCAAGCCGCGTCGTCACTGCACGGCGCAAGCCGGTAGTGACGACGCGCCGAAGCCCGCACCAGCATTGAATTTTCTGGCTGCTGGCGCAAGTGACGGATCCCTGCCAACTCAAGTGACGGGCTCCCCGGCGCATCGAGCCCCGACCGATCCCTGGTGCAGTCGATCGGCCCGAGCGCGTTCCCCTGGCGCAATCTTCCGACGCGTTCTCGGGTCCAGGACATTCGACGCCCTCGCCGCGTATCGGTTTCTCGGGCCGCGATTGTTCAACTGTTGCACGTATCAGCAATCAATGGACTCGACAAGGGGAAATTCAGCTTCGCCGCGCCACGATGTCGATTGCATCGTGCTCGGAACCGATTCACTATGCCGTTGTCACACGGGCAATCTCGCCCCTGGGCTCATCGTTGAGAGTCATTCCGAGAATGACGGATGCGCCAGCCGCGAGAGCCGAATCGATTTCACGCTGGCTGAGTCAGCCCGGATGATGCCCGTTATCGCATCAGCCTTTGCTCGCAGGAGCGCCCTGAAATCGGTTGAATCGCCCGAGAACCGATGGCCGCAAGGCTTGGCGATGCTGGTAATCACCCGCTGTCGGGAATCGACAGCATCGTTCGAATCGCCGTCATGTAGACGGCATCGTCCGTAACGCTCGCCTCATCCGGTCCCGGCTCGTCTATCGTTTGCGGTAGCGAGCTTGGTCCGCCTGAGAGGCGAATCGTTCGTCGTCTGGGCCGGCCCGTGCTTCCTGCGCGCGCCGGACTTTTCCGTTTCCACCCTCCCACGGCCATCTTGGGCCGGCGTCGCGACGGATCGCCTCGGCGTTCGCTGCCGCAATCCGTTATTCGCCGTTCCCTCAGACGGCACACGTCCGTACGCCCGCGTTCACGGATCCCGGATGGCTGTCAGCCGCCGCGATCCGTTTTGCGGGAATGCTGCGCTCGCTTTACCGCGAATGCCGATTCGATTCTCCAGGCCGGAGCACAACCGGAATAGACGGACCATCGGGGTCCGCCGAAACCAAAGTGTGGTTACTTGAATGGAATTTCGATTGATACGCACTTTCGCAGGAGAACGGACCATGACGGATGCAACGAAGACTGACGTAACACAAGCTGATGCACCGAAGGCCGACGTAGGAAAGGCCCCGGCGTTGATCGAAGGGGGGCTCTACGTCGTTCGCGACGGACGGCTCCGCCGCATCGTCAACTCCGACGGCCTGCCCAAGGTCGAGATCACCCATGACGCGAAGGACGTGCTTCACGCCCTGCAACGCCGCTGCCGGCGTCTCCTGCGTGGGTTCCGTCCGGACCTCGCGATCCTCGCGAGCGCAATCATCGAGTATGCCGGCGAGCTGCCCGAGTCCCAGCGTCTGGGAATAGTCGAGGCCTACGTGCGCGAAATCGGTATCGGGTTCCTGGAAACCCCGCGCGGGATGAAGGACGAGTCCCTGTGAGCGGGCTACCTGATCCCCGCCCTCGGATGGCCAGAGCACCGGTCATTCCGTCTGTCACCGCGATCGGCGCAATGCCGTTCGCCGCATGATTCCGCGTTACGGATCGTCCCCCGCGTCGCAATGACGCCCCGTTGGGCCTGGGTCAACGGCCTGCGATGGGTATCTCGTGCCCACCGGCACGACCATCGATGCCAAACCAAAAGCGCCGTGCAGCGCTGGCAAGAAGTAGCTCTGCACGAAACGGGAGTGGTGTCCCGCGTCCCTCGTAGTGCTCGACGGGCTCAGGCCCTCGAGACGGACAGTAACACTGACCAGAACGCAGTTCACACCAGGACGAGCAAGACAAACGAAACCGCAGGAAAACGGGAATGAGGGATTTGAACTACGGACTGAAGCAGCTCTGCCATCGCAATCGCGACGGAAGCTTCGCCACCCAAGCGGACCGGGGACGGATTCTCGATCTGATCGCCAATCAGCTCCACGAGCTGGGCTACCGGGACATGCACGCGAGAAGTCTCAAGCCCAAGCACATCGAGGCGCTCACCGAACGCTGGAAGGCCGAGTCGCTCTCTCCGGGCACGATCAAGAACCGGATGACGACGCTTCGCTGGTGGGCAGAGAAGATCGGCAAGCAAAACGTGCTGGCGAGGCAAAACGATGATTACGGCATCCCCAACCGCCAGCACGTAACGAACGTCAGCAAGGCGCGGGAGCTGACCGGCACGGACCTGGAGAAAGTCAGCGACCCGTACACCGCCATGTCACTTAAGCTGCAGGCCGCATTCGGGCTGCGCCGGGCCGAGTCGATCAAGATTGAGCCCGCCTGGGCGGACCGAGGAGCAACGCTCGTCATCAAGGCGAGTTGGGCCAAGGGCGGACGGGAGCGGGCAATCCCGATCCGGACCGACGCGCAACGCGCCATACTCGATGAAGCCAAGGCCTTCGCCGGCAAGGGGAGCTTGATCCCCGCCGGCATGCGCTACGTCGAGCAACTCCGGCGCTTCCAGCATCAGTGCTCGATGGCGGGGATTCATCGCGTGCACGGCCACCGGCACGCCTACGCGCAGGCGCGATACCGGGAATTGACCGGCTGGAACGCGCCGGCCGCCGGCGGACCACGCTCGCGCGAGTTGACGCCCGAGCAGAAAGCCGTTGATCGCGATGCACGGCTCACGATCAGCGAGGAGCTGGGTCATTCTCGCGAGCAAGTGGTGGCGATTTACATCGGCAGATAAGCAGCCTCATGCGCGCATTGCACGAGCGGGTTGCCCACCCGGCGCCGCGCTCGGGGTCTAGGAAGGGACCCGCGCGCCGCCGCGTGGACAACCCGCCCGCTTCGCGGAGACGACGGCGTTTTCCACGGAGGCGGGTGTGCGGCGCCTCATACGCACGCACGATCCGGCGCGGTGGGAAACGCCAGGTTCTCAAGCCTTGGAGTCGCCGTCGCGTGAGCTGCTGTGGCTAGCGAGCGCAGGAAGGCAGGTAGCGCGCGCGAGCAATCCGCGCCGGTCTCTGTTAAGCTTCTGCTCTCGCTGCCCGAGGATGAGTTACTTGCCGGAGAACTCGAACTCATCCAAGCCCATCTTGCGGGGCTTCTCGATCGGGTCTTCCCGCCAGATTCGAACCACGACAACGGAGAAGATTCGCTATGGCCGTAGCCCTGTATGCGCGGGTATCCACTACCCGCCAAGCCGAAAACGACTTATCGATTCCCGATCAACTGCGGCAGCTTCGCGAGCACTGCAAGGCGCGTAGCCTCGCCATTACCGCGGAATATGTCGAGCCCGGCGCAAGCGCTACGGACGACCGGCGCCCGGTATTCCAGCAGATGATCGCAGACGCGACCCAGCCGCCCTCGCCCTTTGACGCCATCCTCGTGCACAGCCGCTCGCGCTTCTTCCGCGACCTCTTCGAGTTCCTCCAATACGAGCGGATCTTGAAGCGCGCCGGAGTGAAAGTGATCTCGATCACTCAGGAGACGAGCGACGATGCCGCCGGCGAGATGGCAAGCAAGCTCTTCAGTCTCTTTGACGAATACCAGAGCAAGGAGAACGCGAAGCACACGCAGCGCGCGATGCAGGAGAACGCGCGCCAAGGCTATTGGAACGGTTCCGTCCCGCCCTTCGGATACCGGGCGGTCGCAACCGATACGGTGGGAAACCGTGGACGGCGTAAACGCCGGCTGGAGATTGAACCCCTGGAGGCGGAAACTGTTCGAGAGATATACCGGCTCTATCTGATGGGGCACGACGGACAGGTGCTTGGCATGAAAGCAATCGCAACGCACTTGAACCGCCAAGGGCTCACCATGCGCGGGCGTCCTTGGCGCATCCAGAAGATAAACCGGCTCCTTGCTGATCCCCTTTATACCGGCTGCTTCTACTTTAACCGCCGCGACTCCAAAACGCGCAAGGAACGGCCGCAGCCTGAATGGATCGCGGTTGCCGTTCCCGCCATTGTCGATGCCGCGACTTTCGAGCGCGCAGCCAAACGCCGCGCAAGCTCCAACCCCAAGGCAGTGCCCCCGCGTGTGGTGTCATCCCCTGCTCCGCTCGTCGGTCTTCTCAAATGCGGGGACTGTGGCGCCGGCATGACGCAAGCAGGGGGCAAGAGCGGACGCTACCGTTACTACAAGTGCACGACGCGCAATGCGAAGGATATTGACGTCTGCACGAGCAAGAATCTGCCTCGCGAGAAGACCGATGCACTGGTGCTCGCGGCGCTCTCCGAGCGCGTATTCACGCCCAAGCGCGTGTCACTCATGCTCACTGAACTGCTGCACCACCAGCAACAGGCAAAAACCGCCGAGGATGCGCGGCTCATCATGCTGGCCAAGGAACTGGAGCGCGCGACCAACGGGCTTGATCGTCTCTATCAGGCCGTCGAACAAGGGGCGCTTTCGATCGACGACACACTGAGAACTCGCACGCAGAAACTCAAGGCACGCCGGGCTGAACTGCTGACCGAGATGGCGAAGCTCAAAGACCGCGCAGCGCTCGCGGTGCGCCGGGTGAATGCGGACACGGTGAAAGCCTTCTGCTCAGCGCTCAAGGAGCGATTCAATGACCCGACGTCAGGCTTGGGCAAAGCCTACCTGCGGCTGCTGGTTGATGAAATCAAGCTCGACGGCAACCAGTTGATCGTGCAGGGCAGTCACCGCAGACTGGCGGATGCCATCGGCTTCATGCAGAAAAGAAAGCTGGGTGAAGTGCCCAGCTTCGTGAATGACTGGCGCGCCCGGCAGGATTCGAACCCACGACCCCCTGGTTCGTAGCCAGGTACTCTATCCAACTGAGCTACGGGCGCGCAGGCGGCGAATTATAGCAAAGCAGGCGGCCTTCTCGAAGCGTGTGCGAGTTTACTGCGGCTCGATTTTCGCCAGGCGCGCGATCTGGGCGAAGCGCTTGACGTCGGCGCGGAACTGCCTGGCCCACTCTCCCGGCGGATCGCCCTGCGGCTCGTAGCCGTTATCGACGAAGTGCTTGTGGACCGCGGGATGCTGCAGTGCCTTGTGGACCGCTTCCTGGATGCGCTTCACGATCGGAGCAGGCGTTTTGGCCGGGGCGAACATCCCATGCCAGCCCGCGTCGGCTACGTACCCGGGAACGGTCTCGCCTATCGTGGGGATATCGGGGAGCGAAGAGAGCCGCTTTGCGCCGGTGAAGGCGATCGCGCGCAAGCGCCCGGCCTTGTGATGCGGCACGCCGACCGACCCCGCCGGGTAATGCACCTGCACTTCGCCGCTGATCACCGCAGCCACCGCCGGCCCGCCGCCTTTATACGGGACATGCAGCATCTCGACGCCGGCTTTCTGATTGAACAGCTCTCCCGCCAAATGCTGGCCGTTTCCGACTCCGGCCGTGCTGTAGCGCAACGGCTGCTTTTTCGAGAGCGCGATCAGTTCTTTCACGGATTTCACCGGCACGTTGCTGTTGACCACCATCAGGTATCCAAGCCCGGTCGCGACATTGGTTATCGGCTCGAAATCCTTCAGGATGTCGAACGGCATTTTCTTAAGGATCGCGGGATTGACCGCGAAGGCAAACGAAGTATTGAGTATTGTGTAACCGTCCGGCGTCGCCTTGGCCACCACGTCGGCGCCGATGATCCCGTTCGCGCCGCCCCGATTGTCGATCACGATGTTGGTGCCCAGTTCCTTCTCGACCTCCCGGAACAGCACCCGCGAGAAGACGTCGACGTTGCCGCCCGGCGGAAACGGCACCACCAGCCGGACCGGCCGGTTGGGATAATTTTGCGCAATGGCGCCGGTTGCAGCCGCCATCGCAAGCGCTGCGATCATTACTGCTCTTGCGTAATGCATGTTGCTCCTCCTCGTATCGTCAGTGCGTCAATTCGGTTGCAGAAAGACGGGATCCATGATGCCCTCCTCGAAGCGACCCGTTCAACGTTCGCCGCGGCTGCTTCACTTCAGCAGACCGATCTCGCCCATGTAACGCAGCACTCCAGGGTGTATCAGGTCCTGCCGCGGCGCGGCGGCAAGCGTGTTTTCCAGGGTGGACTCGCGCGCTTGCTCGATGCGAGCGCTCAACGCAGCGCCGCCTTTGTGTAGCGCGCGCGCGAGACGATAGGCCACGTCTTCGGGCAGCGACGCACGCGCAAGCACAAACGGCCACGATCCGACCGAATCGACCGCACCGCTCTGCCCGGGATAACTGCCCGCCGGCATCGTCGTGCGCTTCAGGAACGGATGCTTCGCCATGATGCGCGCGATTTCCTCGGCGTTTGGTGAAACGAAGCGACCGCCTTGCGGCCCCTTGGCGATCGACATGAACGGCGGCCAGCCGACACCCCCGCCCCACATCGCGGCGGCGCTGCCGTCGAGCACCTTCGGGGGACCGTCGCCCGCCTTGTCGAGCAGAATGGCGTCGAAATCCTTCTTCATGTCGAGCCCCAGCCCGTCCATCACGTAGCGTGCGAGCACGATGAACCCGGAACTGGCGGCGCCCCACACCAGCGTTTTTCCCTTCAAATCGGAGATGCTTCTGCAGGGACTGTCAGCGCGCACCATGAACATGCCGGCCTGCGAGTACGTCGCGCTGATGATGCGCAGGTTCTGTGCCTTGGGGCGCCCTATGCCGTAGATCGCTTCGTAGGTCACTTCCCCGGTAGCGAGACCGAGGTCGAGTTTGCCTTCGTCGAGCAGCGGCACGTTCTCGTTGCTGCCCTTGGTGTTGCGCGGCTCGATTCCCAGGGACGAATCCATTTCGTTGAGGACTTCAGCATACGGCCAGCCATACGCCGGAAAGCCGCCCCCGGGGGTCGCCGTCCCGAATGTGATCGTCACCTTTCCCGGCGATGCAGCTGCGGTACTGCTCATCAGGTCTCTCCTCGATTTGGTCCAACGGGCTGATCCACTGCGTCGCGAGCGTATCAGAGTTGAGATTGTAAGGAAAACCGCCGCGCATCGACTATGCAACGCACAGAGTCGAAATTGGACGCGCCCGGAAAAGAGATTCGGGTATCGACCGCCGACCTGTTGTCAACAACCCCATTTTTACCCTTACAAAGGAGATGATGATGTTTCAAAAACGCGCACTTGCAGTAATCGTAGGCGGCTTGTTTGCTTTCGGCAGCGTGGCGGCTGTCGCGGATGCCGGCAGCTCTTTTCCCAAGGACAACAGCCGTGATTACGCCGCACCTGTCGTGGTGATCGCGGATGCTGGCACGCCGTTCCCGAAGGACAACAGCCGTGACTACGCCGCGCCCGTCGTGGTGATCGCGGACGCTGGCACGCCGTTCCCGAAGGACAACAGCCGTGACTACGCCGCTCCGGTTGAAGGCACGCACCTCGCCAAGCCGGAGGCGCACGGCGCCTTCCCCAAGGACAACAGCATCGACCGCGCGATCGCGTAACGGCCAGACGCTGTGGTGCTTGAGTAACGTCACACAAAATCCCACCGCATTGCTGTGTGATTTTGTTTGGAGCATTGAATGGAAACGCTGCCGCTAAGGGCGTTTCTTCGTAGTGGCGGAGAGAGAGGGATTCGAACCCTCGATAGGCTTTTTGAGCCTATACTCCCTTAGCAGGGGAGCG
>JBQTJV010000054.1:0-2115 GCA_052386775.1 Betaproteobacteria bacterium | reverse complement strand
TCGAGTAGTTGCTGCCACAAGCCATTGGGCACGGCCGTGTGGTCCCATTCCCCGTCGTCGCTGTGCAGCTGAGGGAGCGCCATGACCTCGCCGGCATCGATGAGCCGCGCAAGGCGCTTCGAAACCGCGGTTGCAGCAACGCTAGTCCTGGCGCTCGTACGCGCTAATTCTGCTGCGTCGGGGAACAGGAGAACCGGGTTTACGCCCAACCGTCCCATCCTCCCCAACTCTTCAAAGCTCGGATAGCTTTGCCCGCGCAGCCAGTTCGCGGCTGTCGTACCGCTCACGCCGACGCGTTCCTTGATGTGCTTCGCACGACCGCGTTCGGGAAGGCCCATTTCACCCAACATCAGGTTCAGCCGCTGCGCGAACGCCTTCAGCCGCCGCGGGTCGGTGCGAGGCTTCCTCGCTTCCGCGGCAGTGTCGGCAGGGGCTGCGCGCTTTCGCTGTGCGACCGCCATGTCGCTATCGCGCTCTGCGGCCTGAATGAAAAGCGTGGCGGAAGGATGCGAATAAACGTAAAGACATCGTCATAACTCCTGATGAAATCGAGACATATTATATCGAAGTATGTAAATAGTGACAAGTAACATAAGTATGTGAAAGAATATAAGAAGTCGGTAATACTGCATTAGCGCACGCCGAGTCGCAGGGATCTCCTGCTGGGCGGTGCCGGGAGGAAGGGCAGACGGGGAGCAGTACTCGCTCCTCTGCCTGCGGTAGCTGAGTCTGAATGCTGAAGGAAAGACCAGGGTTTCACGCGGTGCAACATGAAATTGCCGGCAACTTGGAGGGGCTCGGAACTGTGCGCAAACTATATGACCAAGCGGTCATCAGAATAAACAACGCGGTGTTCGAATTCTCTTGTGCCAAGTCGAACCGGTTCCGTGAATGAAAGATCTCGTGAAACTGAATCGCGGGATTTCCGAGCACTGGCTTGGCCGCCTCGATGCCGGGCAGGAGACTTATCTCGGTTACGTGTCCGTCTGTCTCGGCCAACTGACCCATAGCGCAGCGGAACTCGCCCAGGTTCTGGCGGCGTCGAATGAAAATCCACTCCCAGTCGCAAAACTGAATCGCCGGTATCTGCGCTTTGCGCGCCTGGCGGCGAAGGATGTCGCGACGGGCAGACCGGAGATGTTGATCAAATTGGGCATCGACCTCGACCATGCCGAACTGTTACGCGATCTGACCGACGAAGAGGTCGATCGGCTGGCCTTCAGTTGGAATGGACCCATCATGCAGTTTGCCAGCCAGGCCTTCGAGCGCGGTGCGGCCCTCCATGAGCGCGCCGCGATGCATCATGCCACGGCGCTGGTCGCGACGCGTCTTGCAAAAGGAAGCATGAGAAGAACGTGACCCCTATCGCCGAGAATGCGAGCCCGCGTGATCCGCGATGGTCCGTTCCGTATCTAAAGCTCGCTGAAGGATTGATCATCGCCGGTGCCAAGGCGAAACTCGTCGAGCGATATACACATTTGCCCCACAGCCGGGTCAGAGATATGTACAGGGCGTTCCGCGGCACGGCCCCACCGGCAGGGCCGATCATGCAAGGCAGCGCCCGATACTTCGCGGTACCCAGCAAGAACACCTCGGAGGCATTGCGCCTCCAGTGTGCGATTTTCCTCGCCTGCTACGAGCGGATGGGGAACATTACCGCCACTCCGGTGCAGCGCGGATGGCGTCTCCTCGCGGCTTTCAATGCGTACCTGAGTCTCACGGAAAAACTCAGCCTGAGCACTTCACTCAAGCGGCTGGATATCAACCAAGCTTACGCGTTGCTCACGTACTGCGGATTTCTGACACAGCGCAGCGAGGCGGAGTTGCAGCGCATCGAGTGCCCGATTTGCGCGATCTACTATCCGGTCGCCGCCCACGAGCCTCTCGAGAAGCAAGGCTGCCCGGTGTGCGCAATCAACGCCAATTGCCTGCGTCTTTCTCGGCAGGCTTCCCCCTCGCGGCGCAACGGCCTCGGTATGCGAACGAAATAGCGCCTTTTCCCGTCCTACCCCCCTGGTGCTGCGGTGGGTTTGGCGCAGTGCGGATTGTCGCCAATCACGAAAATCCTTGCATGCGTGAACGCCTCAGAAAGCTTCATTCGCAGCCAGGTGCCGC
>JBQTJV010000053.1:0-19136 GCA_052386775.1 Betaproteobacteria bacterium | reverse complement strand
TTGCGACCGCGAAGCTGCGCGAGGCTGCGGATATACGCGGCCGCATCGTGGATCTGCTTGCGGGTGAGCGTTCCCTGCGCCGAAGGCGCGTCCTTTTCGTCGTCTGCCTTGCCGTCGTTTGCTTTCTTGTCCTTTTTGCGGTCCTTGTCCCGCGGGCTCTGATCCGGCTCACTGCCCGGCATGCCGATCTGCACCGGCGTCGCGGCGCCGAGGTTGGTGCCCGGCGCCATCGCGGCGATGTGGCTCGCGTACAGGATGTAGGTCCCGGCGCTCGCCGCCCGCGCGCCGCTCGGTCCGACAAACGCGATCACCGGCAGCGGGGCCGCGAGGATCTCGCGAATGATCTGGCGCATCGAGGTGTCGAGGCCGCCCGGCGTGTCCATGCGCAGCACGACCAGCGCCGCGCCCTGTTCCGCCGCCTTGCGTATTCCGCGCACCGTGTAATCCGCGGTGGCAGGACTTACCGCGCCGTCCAACGTAAGAACGACCGCCCCCTGGGGGCCGGCAGGCGCGGAAAGGAGCGCGGCGGCAGGCAGAAGCGCCACCATGGCGCAAGCCAGCATCCGGACTGCACGATGCAGCGCGCGCGCCCGCAAGTCATTCCGTGATCTGCATCCCGCTGCCATAACGTTCGCCCGGCAGTGCGCCATCCTGAGCATTTACAGGGTCAACTTCTCTGCCGCGCCGAGCCGCGTGCGCTGCGCTTCATCGAGAAACTCGCGCAACAGGGGTTGCCCTTCGAGCAGCTCGGTATCCGAAGGGTCATGAAATTCCGGATGCCACTGAACGCCCCGCACGTAGCTCGGCCCCTCCCAGCGTATCGCCTCGATGATGTCGTCGGGCACGGCCAGCGCTTCGACGGCGAGGTCCTTGCCCAGCACCTTGACCGCCTGGTGATGGATGCTGTTGACGCGAACGCTCTTGAGCCCCGGATAGAGCCGTGCGAGCGGCGTATCGGGAACGAAAGCGATGTGGTGGAAGTGCTGATCGAAGGCGTTCGGATTGTGGTGATGCGTCTCGGTCGCAGCGCACTGCGTCGCGATATCCTGATAAAGCGAGCCGCCGAATGCGACGTTGATGAGCTGCAGGCCGCGGCAGATGCCGAGCACGGGCTTGCCGGCCGAGACGAATTCCTGCAGCAGGTCGATCTCATACATGTCGCGGATGCGATCGCCCTGCCATTCCGGCCTGATCGGCGTCTCGCCATAGGTGAGAGGGCTCACGTCTGCACCGCCCTGCAACACGAGCCCGTCGAGCTCCGCCACGTAATCGGCAATGCGGATGTTGCCGCGCCGGATCAATCCTCCGCCCTCTATGGACGGGAGCATGAATACCAGCGCGTCGGCGGTCATCAGCCAGTGCGCGATGGACTGTTCGAGGTACTGCAGCTTCTTGCCCTTGAAACCCAGTTCCGCCGGCACCTGGTGCAGAAACCGGGGAGACAGTCCGATCTTGAGGGGGCGGCTGCGTTCAGGGGCGTTCATCGGCCATTTCCTTGTCCATCAGGCATTCGCGAGCGCGGTTCCCATCCACAGCTCGCTCTGGACGCGCGCCACGTCGTTGAGCGAACCGTGCAGTTTGTACTGTTCGCGCAGCCACGCCGCATCCTCGCGCCGCTCGGCAACATCGGCCGCGAGTTGCTGCAGCGCCTCGGCCGCGCCCACTTCGGCGGCATGCGGCGCAATCACCTTGAGCGTGTCCAGAACATCTTCCTGTATGCGCACGTGGCGCTGGGTGTAGGCGTCGATCAGCGTTCCGTCCAATCCGTAGCGGCAGGCCTGGAAGCGATTATGACTGTAAAGCAGGTACACGTCGCGCAACGGCGCACGCGGCCGGTCGAGCAGGAGGTGGCGCGCAAGCGACTGGGCATAGGCGGCGAGCATGGCGGCCCGTTCCACGGTGAGCGGCGTATCGAACACCCGGATTTCTACTGTACCGTATTCCGGCTTGGGCCGGATGTCCCAGTAAAAATCCTTCATGCTGCCGACGATGCCGTAGCCGTTCATTTTATGGAAATAGTTCTTGAATTCGTCCCAGGCCTGAACGAAGGGGGCATATCCCGAGAGCGGAAAAGCGCTCACCGTATTGAGGCGCGAGGAATGGTACGAGGTGTCTTCCCCCTGCTGGAACGGGGAGGACGCCGACAAGGCGATGAAATGCGGCACGTAGCGGGCGAGCGCGTGCACCAGGTATATCGCGGCATCGCCGTCCGGGCAGCCCAGGTGGACATGCTGGCCGAATATGGTGAACTGCTTGGCGAGATAACCATAGACTTCCAGGATGTGCTTGAAGCGGTCGGTCGGATAAACGCGGCGGTCGGTCCATGCGTGAAACGGGTGAGAGCCGCCTCCGGCGATGCGCAGGTTGAGCCGCCCCGCCGCATCGGCGAGCGCATCGCGTATCCCGCGCAGTTCCTCGACCAGCGTTTCGTGCCGGTAGTGGATCGACGAATTGAGCTCGATCATGCTCTCGGTGATCTCGGGCTTCACTTCTCCCGGATGCGGCGCCTTTTCCAGCATCACGAGGAGGTCCTTCGCGTCCCGTGCGAGGTTGTAGTCGCGCGAATTGAGGATCTGCAACTCGAGTTCGACGCCCACGGAAAACCCGCGCGAAGGCTTGAAGTCCAGTATTTCGTCGGTCGTCATCTCGTGTCCTCCTGCGCCTCACCTGCCCTGCGCAAGGCAAACTGTACCGCCAGCGGCCCGATCAGTTCCATGATCAACACGGCCGACAGCACCATGGGGGCCAGGGTTGCAGCGAATTCCGGATAGATGCGAGCGGTCCCATGCGTCATTTCGATCGCGAAGCTCGACATGGGCGTGAGGGTCAGGCACAGCAAGCCGCCCGCACCGGCGCGGGTCCCGCTGAAGTGCGCCAGGCTCAGCACGCCGACCGCCTTGCCGATGAAGCGAGCCACGACGTAGACGACGGCGATGGCCCCGCCCGCCACCAGACTGCCGACGTCCAGCGTCGCGCCGGTCACGACAAACAGCACGACGAAGAAGATCTGCCCGACCTGGCTGATATTGACTTGCATGATGTGGTGATTGCGGTCCAGGTTGCGACTGCCCACTCCGAATGCGAGCAGCGACAGCATGACCGACAGATTGAGCGCCGCGGCACAGCCGACCGCAACCACGATGACAGCGAGCAGCATCACGAGATGACGTTCCTCGCGCTTCCCGATCCACCGGGCGAGCAGTATGGCGGCGCCGCTGGCCAGATATCCGAGCAGCAGCGAGGCGCCGATCAGGTAGGCAGGATGCAAAACGATCACGATGCCGCCCGCCCGATGCTCGAGATGGAGCCACGAAAGCATGGTGGTCGCCAGCACGAAGGCGGCCACGCTGTTGATGGCGACAAGGTTGAGCGCACGCTCCGTCACCTGGCCTTCGGCGCGCAGCTCCTGCGCGATCAGCAGGACCACCGCCGGCGAAGTGGCAATGCCGATCGCCGCCGCGATCGCGGCGTGAAGCGGCTTGACATCGAAATAAACCAGCGCGGCGTAGACGACGAAAAAGGACAGCGCCGATTCGGCCAGCGCGGTGGCGGCAAACCAGCGATCGCGCCACAACCACGCGAAGTCGAGCCTGCGGCCCAGCTCGAAAAGGATGATGCCCAGACCGAGATTGACGAACATCCTGGCTTCGCTCGCCAGGGTCGTATCAACCAGCCGCAGACCGCTCGCGCCCAGCGCCAGTCCGGCCAGCACGTAGCCCGTGATGCGCGGCAGTCTCACCCTTTGCACCAGCTCGCCCCCTGCGAAACCGGCGAGCAGCAGCAGCCCGAAGAGCAGCATGGGGTTCGCCGGTGGGGGAAACGGCGGAAGAAACTCAAAACCGCTCATGCGCGCGTCGGACGGCGCCGGTCAGATCGGCACATAGTCGGGCACCGCTTCGACCACGACGCCCTCGGGCTGCGGGAAGGCCGTCAGATCCTTGGCGATGGCGGCGCGCAGAAAACTGTCCACCCACCAGAAGATGTCGCTTTCGCGTATGCAGCGGCGCAACCGCCGCATGCGCGCACAGCGTTCTTCTTCGCTCATCGTAAATGCCCGGCGCAGCGTATCCGCCACGCCTTCGATATCGTAAGGATTGACGAGCAGCGCGCCGCGCTGGAGCTGCGCGGCCGCGCCGGCGATCTCGGAGAGGATCAGCACGCAATCCTCCTCGATGCTGCAGGCGCAGTATTCCTTCGCCACGAGGTTCATGCCGTCCTTGAGCGGCGTGATCAGCGCCATGTCGGCTGCACGGTAATATGCGAGCAGATCCGTGCGGCTGAGGCTTCCGTACACGTACCACACCGGCACCCATCCGCCGGGACGCACGTAATTGCCGTTGATCTGCCCCACCAGCTGCTCGATGCGGGTCTTCAGCTCGTGGTACTCGGGTATCACTTCGCGGCTCGGCACCACGACCTGGATCAGCGACAGGCGCTCGCGCAGCTCGGGATAGCGCTCCAGCGCCGTGCGGAAAGCCTCGAGCCGCTGGGGAATGCCTTTCGTATAGTCGAGCCGATCGACGCCCAGCACGAGCTTACGGTTGGGAAGCAGGCGGTGCAGTTCCTGCGCCCGATGCGCCACCTCGTCGGTCGCCGCCTGGCGCAAAAACGAGTTGTAATCGATGCTGATGGGAAAGCTGCCCACGCGCACGGTACGATGGTCGGCGGTGAGCGTGACGACCTGTCCCTTGCCCTGAACCGAGACCTCGCTCAGCAGCTCGCGCAGACATTGCACGAAGTTGCGCCGGTCGCGCGACGTCTGGAAACCGATGAGATCGTACTGCAGCAAGGCGTTGAGCAAGGTCAGCCGCCACGGCAGGTTGAAAAAAATATCGGGCGGCGGAAACGGAATGTGCAGAAAGAACCCTATCTTCGCGCGGCAGCCCAGCCCCCTCAGTTCCACCGCCACGTTCATGAGGTGGTAGTCGTGTACCCACACGAAATCCGACCTGCCGCAGTCCGCCATGACGGCCTCCGCGAACTTGCGGTTCACCTCCTTGTAGGTGCGCCAGTACGCCGGCTCGAAGTTGCACAGCGATTTGAGGTCGTGAAAGAGCGGCCAGATGATCTCGTTGGCGAAGCCGTGATAGAAATCGTGGACCTCCTTGTCGCTCAGCATGACCGCCTGCAGCGCGAATCCGGCTGCCTTGCCCGCCGCCGCGACCGCTGCCGCCAGGTCGGGGCCGGTTTCCGCCGTGCCGGGCCAGCCGATCCAGGAGCCGCCGCGGTCGCGCAGCACCGGCAGGAGCGCGGATACAAGGCCGCCTGCGCCGTGCTCCGTGCGCCAGGCCCCGTCCGCTGCCCGCTGGAAGACATAGGGCAGCCGGTTGGAGACCACTACAAGACGCTGCTTGCCGCGAGCCGCCATGGGTTATCCCGATGCCGAGACCGCCGGGGCCGGCGCCTGCGCGCCCTGCATGTATAGCGTGCGGGTGGGGAAAGCGAAGTCGATCCCCTCCTCGCGAAAGCGCCGATAGATCTCGAGATTGATCGCCTGCTGCGCATCCATGTAGGCGTTGAAATCCGGCGTGGTCATGAAGTAAACGACCTCGAAATCGAGCGCGGACTCCGCGAAGGCCTTGAAGTGGGCGCGATCGAACCGCGTCTGCTTGCGGTTCTCCACCGCAGCACGCAGGATTTCGGGAATGCGCTCCAGTTTCTCCTGCGGCGTGTCATAGGTGACCTGCACGCCGAAAACCGCACGCCGCTCCCGCATGATCTTGAAATTGCGCACCCGGCTCTTCAGCAGGTCGTTGTTCGCAAAGATGATCATCTCGCCGCTCAGACTGCGCACCCGTGTGGTCTTGAGTCCGATGTACTCGACGGTGCCCGACATGCCGTCGACCACGATGAAATCGCCGACCACGAAGGGCTTGTCGAGCACGATGGAAAGCGAGGCGAACAGATCTCCCAGTATGTTCTGCACCGCCAGCGCTATGGCGACACCGCCGATGCCCAGCCCGGCGACAAGCGCCGTGATATCGAAGCCGAGCTGGTCGAGGATCAACAGCAGCATCATCGCCCAGACCACGACGCGTGCCGTGAACCCGAGCAGCGTGAGCGCCGTCACGCCCTCGCCATCGATGCCGCGCCGCTTCTCGACCTGCCGCTCCACCCACAGGCCGATGAAGCCGTTCACCCACAGCACGATCTGGAAAACGATCGCGACCACCACCAGCAGATTGATGGCGTGCTCGAGTTTTGCGGGAAGTTCGAGCGCCGAAGCGCCCGCGTAGAGCGCAACCGGAAACAGCAGCCCGAGCTTCGTGCCTGCAATCAGCCTGGCGGCGTGGTCGTCGAGCTCGGTGGAGGTGCGTTTGGCGATGGCTGCCACGGCCCGCGCGACCACATAGCGCAGCAGCGCGAGCGCGCACAGCGCCCCGACCACGAGCAGCCCGGCGACAGCCCAATCGTAAAGGTGGTTATCGCGCCAGGCCTGATAGAGCCACTTCATGATTGTCGTTTCCGAAAACGTTCAGCAGGACCGCAGCGATGCGGCGAAGCAGCTTACAGACCCCATTATGCCCCGGATGCGGGCCGGGGACATTCCTTCCGTTTCATCGTCTGGCGTACCACGCGATTCTTCCTGGTGCGGACAGCATGACGATGCTGCCGTATGGCCGCGTGACGTTACGCTGGATCGCAGGCTGTTTTTTGGCACGCTTCTTGTCATGAAAGTTCCCGGCCCTGTTAAGCGAACGTCATAGCGGTGCTTCGATACGGTAGAGCAGCGCCACGGGAAAGGCATTGAAGAGACGGTGCGCGGGAATCTCGCCTGCCCGACCGGCAGTGAGGCGTTCCTCCGTATACGTGTTGCAGAAATGTCCGGTCAGGGTTCCGGGTAACACGATGGCCGTATCGCCCCATGCCGTCTCGCCCAGCGGGGCACCGGGGGAAACGACGAACCGCCCGACGAGTCGCGGCACGGCCACGATCGCCGCGTCCGTCTCATCGAGGCGGGCAAAGGCACATACCCGCTCGGCATGCTCGCCGCGCGTTTCGATCGGGACATATTCACCGTTCGAAAAAAGCGCGCGCAAGCGGCGACGCAGCGCGAGCCCGCGCCATGTCACATAGAGCTTGATGACGCCGTTGTCCATGTGGTCGAGCAACTCACGGGCGAGACCGAGATGGTATTCGGGCGGACAGGCGAACCGGTTCTTGAGGTTCTCCAGCAAAGCGTAGCGACGCGCGTAATCGACCGGCCGGCGGTTGTCCGGGTCCACCAGGCTGTCATTCCAGAGCTCGCTGCCCTGGTAGAAGTCGGGCACCCCGGGTGATGCAATCTTGAGCACGGTCTGCGCGAGGCTGTTGTACATGCCGATGCGCGCGAGTCGTTTCGCCCACGGCGCAAAATCCGCAATGAACGGATTGCGCTCGGGCCTGGACAGCACTTCACCGACAAACGCTTGCACCGCCAGCTCATACTCCTCGCGGGCGTTGGTCCAGCTGGTGTGCACCTTGGCCTCACGCGCGGCCTTCAGCATGTAGCTCTGCATGCGTTCGCGGCACGGTGCGAGTGTGGCCTCGCTCACTTCGCCTGCCGGCCAGATTCCGACCAGCGTCTGATAAAAAAGGTACTCGTCATTGGCCGACGGCGCCATCAACCCTTCGAGCTGACGCTTGCGCCGACGATTCATGCGGCGCCAGCGCTGCAGCCGTTCCGACCACTCGTCGGGAAACTCGGTGATGGCGTCGATGCGCGTGCGCACGTCCTCGGAGCGCTTGTTGTCGTGCGTGGAGGTCGCAAGCATGGTATGCGGCCAGTGGCGCGCGCGGTCGAGGCTGGCGTGATGAAATGCCTTGAGCGAAATTCCGAAGCATCGCGGGTTGCCGCCGACTTCGTTCAACGACACCAGCCGGTTGTAGCGATAGAAAGCCGTGTCCTCCACCCCTTTCGCCGCGAGCGGCGAGGTGAACTGCTGAAACCGCATCACGAAATCGCGCAGCTGTGCCCGGCGCCCTTCGTCGTCCTCGTCCATCGCCTCTCGCAACAGCACGCGCCGCACGAACTCGAAGACGTCCGCCTCGACGATGGCGCCGCTGCGCCGTGCAGCGGCAACCGCCCATTCGACATAGCGGCGGTCTTCGGGGGCAATGGTCTCCGAAATATAGGTTCGATAGACGGGAAACGCCGCAGCCACGGCGGCAAGCGCCTCGCGCAGCGAGTTCAGCGTGAAGTCGCGCGTATGGCGGTCAGCGCGCGCGATGCGGGCCAGGCGGTTCGCCAGCACGTTGAGTTCCGCGGACAATGCAGTGCGGATGATCAGCAGCTTCGCATTGAAAAGCAGCGCGTCGTAGTCCGGCCGGTCGCGAATGAAGGCCTCGTAGATGCGGTCCATGCGCGACTCGGCGGCGGCGTCGACAAAAAGCGCATTCACCAGATTGGCGTAGCGGTATCCGGTGGTGCCGTGCACCGGCCAGTGTTCCGGCAGACGTTCGAAATCGGCGAGGATCTTCTCGATCACCAGGTAGAGCGGACGCTGCGGCCCGCCGGAACGCGCGATGTTCACCGTACTCCCGGACGCCCGCGCCTGCAGCCGCTGCACGTATTGCAGCGGGTCGTGCAAACCGTCCGGGTGGTCGATGCGCACGCCGTCTATCTTGCCCTCCCCCAGCAACCGGAAGAGCAGCCGATGTGTCGCCTCGAAAACCCGCTCGTCCTCCATGCGCAGCGCAGCGAGATCGTTGATGTCGAAGAACCGCCGGTAGTTGATTTCGTCCGATGCCACGCGCCAGTACGCAAGCCGGTAGGCCTGGCATTCCAGCAAGCAGTCCAGCGGGTCGAACGTTTCCGGCTGCCCGGGGACACCGTTCATTTCCCGCAGGGTGTCCTGCAGGCACGAGGCGATTTCCGGGCGTCGCGCGCACAGTTGCGCCAGATGCTGCTTGTGCACCGCCTGGTCGCGCTGCCGCTCGACCCGGGCCTGCGGGTCCGGCGCGTCGCGGGCGGGCAGATGGCCAAAAGAGGTCACCAGCGCCTGAAACTCGGCGGCCGCACCCGGCTCCCCCTGCAACCGCTGCGCGAGCCGCTGAACGTTGAAATTCAGGATGCGCGGGTATTCCGCCGGATCGATGGGGAAGCGATGGCGATGGTAGTACACGCTGAACGCGCCGGCCTGCGCGTCGAACTCGAGTTTCAGCTCGCCGCGCTCGAGCACCGCGCCGTAATGATCCCCCAACACCGGCACCAGCACCTTGCCGCGCAACGCCGTCTGGGTCGATTCCCAGTCGATGTCGAAGTACGCGGCATACCCGGAAGCCGGTCCGTTTTCGAGCACATCGAGCCACCAGGTATTGTCGGCGCCCATGATGCCCATGTGGTTGGGCACCATATCGACGATCTGGGCCATGCCGTGATGCTTTAGCGTCTGCACGAAGCGCTCGAAATCTTCAGCAGTGCCGATTTCCGCATTGAACGCGTTGTGATCGACGATATCGTAGCCGTGTGCACTGCCCGGCCGGGCGCTGAAGTAGGGCGAGGCATAGCAATGGCTGATGCCCAGCTCGTCCAGGTACGGCACCAGCTCGACGGCCTGCGAAAAAGTAAACGATCGATTGAACTGCAGCCGATAGGTTGCGTCCGGAATGCGCGTGGCCGCGGGCGCGTGCTGTTCGACCACGGCCCGGGGGCTGCCCCGTTCGCCCACGAGCGCCTCTGCGAGCGCGGCGAACCGCGGGTCCGTGCCCCAGTCTTCGAGCGGCGTCGCCACGCGATGACGCCAGTTGGGATACTGCTCCGCGGTGGTCGCGGGCACATTGATCTGATCGAGCTGTCCGAAGATGTCTTCGGGCTGCACCATGAGAAGGCGGGTCGGCGCTCGAGCCAGGAAACGATGCACGGCGAGCATCAGCTCCGCCGTCATATCGGGCGCGGTCACCGGGTCCGCCGTGATGCCGTCCGGAAGCAGTCCTTCCCGTTGGAGTGCGACGAGCAGTTGCGCGCGTGCCTGCGCGCGATCCACCAGCTGCCGCTCGCGCAACGCCTCGCTCGGAAAGAGATTGAGCCGGGCGCGCAAGTCGAGATCGCGGCCGAGCCAGTAGGCTCGAAGCGGTGGCAGATCGTGGGTGCTGACGGCAGCAAGCGCCTGCGCGGGATAGTTTGCCGGAGGCGTGAAGGCGCCGTCGGATTCGCGCTGAAAATAGAGCAGCCGGTAGGACAGGATGTCGGCGCCGGCCAGGCGCTCCGCCAGCCCCTCCGGCAGCGTGCCGAGGTCCTCGGCGATCACCATGCAGCGATTGCGCTCGCTTTCCAGCGCGAGCACGCCGAACAGGTCGTCCGTGGGATAGCTGACGTAGCCGCCGCTTTCGGGCGGCGTGCCGGCAGGCACCCAGAACTGCCGCATGAGCCCCATCACGTGATCGATGCGCAGCGCACCCGCACTCTGCATGTTGGCGCGAAGCAGCGCGATGAACGGCGCATACGCCAGTTCGCGCAAGCGATCGGGCAGCAACGGCGGAATGCCCCAGTTCTGTCCACTGGGGCCGAACTCATCGGGCGGACATCCGACGGTGACGTTTTCCGCGTAGAGCGCGTGCTGCCCCCACGTCTCCGATCCGCCGGGGTCGGCGCCGACCGCGAGATCGAGATAGATGCCCACCCCGAGATGAAGCTCGTACGCGCGATGGCCGGCGGCCGCCAATTGCTGCTGGGCATTCCACTGCAGGTAGTCGTGGTACTCGATGCGCTCGACGTGCTCCCGCGCATATTCGGCGACCGCCGCAGATTCGGGATCGCGGTATTCCGGCGGCCAGGTCCGCCAACCCCATGCCGACCGGTCCCGGCCGTGCAGTTCTTCCTGCAGGGCATGGTAGAGCGAGGCGCGATGCAGCGTTTCTCCGCTGCGGCGCTGGAACTCGCGAAAGGCGCGCTCGCGGTCTGTTCCCTGGCCCAGATGACGCTCGCGAAAATGCGCGTAGAGCAGCGCCATCACCTCCATTTTGAGACGGGTGACGCTCGTATAGTCGACGCGCTCGGCACCGCGCAGCGCATGGAGCGCGCCCTGGAAGGCCCGGTCCTGCGCGCGCTCGCGCGCCGGCATGCAATCGGCGAACTCGGGGACGGCTTCGGGATCCAGATAGAGCACGTTCAGCAGCGGCCGGCTCGAGGGGCTGTACGGGCTCGCGTGCTCGGGATCGTGCGGATACAGCGCGTGCAGCGGATTGACGCCGACGACCTGAGCGCCCGATGCCGCAACGATGTCCACCAGCGTCCGCAGGTCGGTAAAGTCCCCGATTCCCCAATTGCGGCCGGAGCGCAGTCCATACAGATTGACGACCGGCCCCCATACCCGCCCGGCCTGCACCGCCTCGGGAAGGTAACAGCGCTGTGGCGCAACGATGAGCGCCATCGAAGCGCGGGGTGCCGCTGCCTGTTCGGGGACGCTCAGTTCGAGCTTGTGGTAGCCGATCGCCGAGGGCTCGGCAAGCGTCAACCGGTAAGCGGCGTACTGCACCTCGCCGATGTGCTTTACCGCCGTTCTCTGCAGTTCCTGCGGCGTGAACCTGCCGCCGCGCTGCCCCCCGTCCTCGAGCGTCAACGTCCACTCAAACGTGTGTGCCGCCTGCGCCTCCGGCAGCGCGAGCTTGAGATGCAGCGCACCGGCGCCCTTGCGCGCTACGTGCACCGGTGGCAGCGGGCGCAACCACGCGCTCGTCTCGCGCTCCTCTGCCGCGCGCTCCATGTCGGCGTCCGACGCGGCGTGAATGCCCATTGCGGCGAGCAATGCGAGCCGGGTTGCTTGGGGCACTTCCCTGAAATGACCCCAGGCGTCCCGATACGCGGCTTCGATGCCGCAGATCGCACACAGGCGCTCGAGCGATGCGCGGTTCATGATGCAGGCGATTCGATGAACCAGGCGACCGACCACGCCGGCGCCGTCGTGAGTCCCATCGTAGCCGTCGCTGCCCCGCAACTGCTGAAAATCAGCCGGCCCGCAGCCTGTCGGGCGAAATGGGTCTCCCGATCACTCAGATTCGCAATCGCGCGAATGCAGCTTCCGTCGGTGCACTGCCAGCGCAGGCTCAAGGCTGCGTCATCGCCTATCGAAAATCCGCCGTCCCGTGGGGCAAGCAGCGGCAGGCGTGGAACGATTTCCCGGTGCCGGATTCGCAACAGGCCGCGCACGAAGGCATGCCAGTCCGCGTGATGCGGCTGCCGTAACGCATTCCAATCGATGACGGCGCCGGCAAATGTCGACGGCGCGTTCGGATCGGGAATGGACTCGACAGCGCCCGGATCCGAGAACCGCGCGAACGAGGCGAACTCCTTGCGCCTGCCGTTCGTCACGGCATGGGCGAGGTCGCCGCCGAAGTCGCAGAAAAACGGGAACGGCTGCGTGCAGCCGAACTCCTCCCCCATGAAAAGCAGCGGGATCGATGGCGCCAGCAGCAGCAGCGCAAGCCCGGCGCGCACGGCCTCGGACCCGGTCAGCACGGTGAGGCGCTCCCCGTGCGCGCGGTTTCCCACCTGGTCGTGATTCTGGAGGAACGCGACGAATGCCGTCGGCGACAGGTGGCGAGACGGCTCCCCGCGCGGCGCCTTTCGGTAGCGCGAGAGTTCTCCCTGATAGGCAAATCCCTCGGTCAGCGTGCGCCCGAGGTGGCGCATCGGTTCATCCGCATAGTCGGCGTAATAGCCGTCCTTTTCGCCCGTCAGCGCCACGTGAAAGGCGTGGTGCGCATCATCGTTCCACTGCGCGTCATACGCGCCGCGCGAACCGGAGGCGGCGTCGGTAAGATACCGTGCGGCGTTGTCGTCGTTTTCGAGCACCAGATGGACGTGGCGCTCGCCCCCCGGTCCGCGTCGTACCGCCTCTGCAAGCTCGATCAGAATGTCCGGATCGCTGTCGTCGCAGATCGCGTGCACGGCATCGAGGCGCAGTCCGTCGAAGTGGAATTCCTCGAGCCAGTAGAGCGCGTTGTGGACGAAGAAATCGCGCACCACCCGGCTTCCTGCGCCATCGAAGTTGATCGCCGCGCCCCACGGCGTCTGGTGGCGCTTGCTGAAAAAATGGTCGCGCGCGTAGACGTGGAGATAATTGCCGTCCGGCCCGAAATGGTTGTACACCACGTCCAGCATGACGGCGAGTCCCAGGGCGTGCGCGTGGTCGATGAGCCGCTTGAGATCCTCGGGACGCCCGTAGCGGCTGTCAGGCGCATAAGGCAACACCCCGTCATAGCCCCAGTTGCGCGAGCCCGGAAAATCCGCGAGCGGCATGAGTTCCACGACGGTGACTCCGAGGTCGCGCAGGTACTCCAGGCGCTGCGCGGCCGATGCGAACGTGCCCTCGCGCGTGAACGCCCCGACATGCAGCTCATAGACCACCGCCTCATGCCAGGGGCGGCCGCGCCACGCCGCATCGCGCCACTCGTAGCCCTCCGCATCGATCACCTCGCTGGGTCCATGCACGTCCTGCGGTTGATAGCGCGAAGCCGGATCGGGAACTTCGGTGCGGCCGTCGATGCGATAGCGATAGCGCGATCCCGCGCGCGCGCCGGACGCCGTGCGCTCGTACCAGCCGTCGCCCAATGCGGCCATCGGGACCAGTGTCGGCGACCCTGCTTGTTCCAGGCTGAGCTCGACGCGTGCGGCATCCGGCGCCCACAGACGAAACAGGACACCGTCCGGGCGCAGCGCGCTGCCGAATGGCATGGCGTGCGCGCGCCTCATGGTTGCTTGTCTTGCTGCGTCTTCGTCTCGCGAACGAACACCAGCATGGAGCGCGCCGTCACGGCAATCTTCTTATCAGCATCGTATGCCTTGCCGATGTGCTCGCCCCCCTTTGCGCCCGAATCGACGACGACGATCCATCGCGCGCCGCCGTTTCCAGCGGGCAGCTTGAACGTCACTTTGACGTGCGAGGCATTCATCAGCATGAGGAACGTGTCGTCCGGCTCCTGCTCGCCGCGCGCGGTCAGGTGGGTGAGCCCCGCCTCGCCCGACAGCAGCACGGCAAGCGCCTTGCCGTGGGCATCGGCCCAATCGGCCTGCGCCATCTCCCGGCCGTCCGGGCGCAGCCACTTCACGTCTTTGACGTCGGTGCCGGGAATGGTCTTGCCGTAGAAAAAGCGGCTGCGGTGAAACACCGGGTGATCGCGACGAAGCCTGATCAGCTTGCGGGTGTAGTCGGTGAGCGCCCGGCCCTCCTCATCCACGCCGTCCCAATCGATCCAGCTCAGTTCGCTGTCCTGGCAGTAGGCATTGTTGTTCCCGCGCTGCGTGCGCCCGAACTCGTCTCCGGCGAGCAGCATCGGCACACCCTGCGAGAGCAGCAGCATGGCGAGGAAGTTGCGCACCTGGCGACAGCGCAGCTCATTTACGTCCTCCCGGTCGGTCTCTCCCTCGGCGCCGCAGTTCCAGCTGTAGTTGCTGTCGCTGCCATCGCGGTTTTCCTCCTTGTTGGCTTCGTTGTGCTTGGCGTTGTACGACACGAGATCGCGCAGGGTAAAACCGTCGTGCGCGGTCACGAAATTGATGCTCGCCCACGGACGCCGCCCGCGCCGGTTGTAGATATCCGCGGAACCCGAGAATCGCGAAGCGAGGCTCGCGAGTTGCGATTCGTCGCCCTTCCAGAAGCAGCGCACGGTATCGCGATACTGGTCGTTCCACTCCGACCAGCCCGGCGGAAAATTGCCCACCTGGTAGCCGCCCAATCCCGTGTCCCACGGTTCGGCGATGAGCTTGGCGGCCGACAGCACCGCATCCTGCGCCACCGCATCCAGAAAGCCGGCGTGCTCGCTGTATTCGCCGTTCACGCGCGCGAGCGTGGTGGCCAGATCGAAGCGAAATCCGTCGACCCGCATCTCCTGGTACCAGTAACGCAGCGACTCCGTCGCCATGCGCAGCACGCACGGGTGACGCAGCTCGAGCGCGTTGCCGGTGCCGGTGAAGTCGTTGTAGTAGCGCGGCGATTCGGCCTGGTGGTAGTAAGTTCGGTTGTCGATGCCTCGAAACGACAGCGTCGGGCCCATGTGGTTGCCTTCGGCGGTGTGGTTGTAGACCACGTCAAGGATCACTTCGATGCCTGCTTCATGCATCAGTTGCACGAAGATCTTCACCTCGTTGATCCCGCCCTTTCCCAGATATTCGGGGTGAGGCGCAAAGAAGCCGATGGAGTTGTAGCCCCAGTAGTTGCGCAGTCCCCGCTCGATCAGGTGGCGGTCATGGAGAAATGCGTGTACCGGCAGCAGCTCGACGGCCGTCACGCCGAGCGACTGCAGGTACTCCACCACCGCCGCGGTCGACAGCCCCGCAAACCGCCCCCGCATTTCGGCCGGCACGTCGGGGCGGCGCATGGTGTAGCCGCGCACGTGCATCTCGTAGATGATGGTCTCATGCCATGGCCGCGCCGCCGGACGGTCGCGCCCCCAGGTAAACGCCGGGTCGATGACCTGGCACTTGGGCATGAACGGCGCGCTGTCGCGCGCGTCGAAGGAAAGGTCGGCGTCCTGGTGACCGACCTGATAGCCGAATAATGCATCATCCCAGCGGATGTCCCCGACCAGTGATTTCGCGTAGGGGTCGATCAGCAGCTTGTTGGGGTTGAAGCGATGGCCGGATTCGGGGTCGTACGGGCCGTGGACGCGATAACCGTAAAGCTGCCCGGGACGCACATCGGGCAGATAACCGTGCCATACCTCGTGGGTGTACTCCGGGAGGGTCACGCGGGCGATTTCCTTCTCGCCGGCGTCGTCGAAGAGACACAGCTCCACTTTTTCCGCATGGGCCGAGAACAACGCGAAGTTAGTGCCCACGCCATCCCATGTCGGGCCGAGCGGATTCGGCGTACCCGGCCACAACCGGACATTCTGCATCTGGACTCTCCTGCAGCGAACCTTCAACGGTGCGGGCGCCTGATCGCAAGCCAGTCAGGCGGGCACTTTCCTGTGACAATCGGATCGCAAAAGCGATCTTGCGGGCGGAAAACCGCCTTACGCGTTGCCGGCCGTCTCGCTGAGCAGCGCAAGCGAATGCGCCAGCACCGGGTAGGTTTCGCCCGCCTGCCAGCGGCGGCCGCTCCAGCTCTCGTCGCGCCCCGTGTCGAATACCGTGCCCCACGCACCCTGAAGCCGGAAGCGCGGAATCACGAATGAAACGTCGCGCTCGTCGGCGTTGGCGAGCAACAGAAAATCGTCGTCCGGAGCGCGTTTGCCCTGTTCCCCCGGCCAGTCGATGTCCACGCCGCAGATGTAAGCGCCCAGGCAACGCAGCGCCGGATCGTGCCACTGCGCCTCGCCCATTTCGCCGCCATCCGGCCCGAACCAGACGATATCCTTCGCGTTCCAGCCTTTCACCGGGCGGCCGCGAAAAAAGCGGCTGCGCCGGAACACGGGATGCCGGTGGCGAAAAGCGATCACGCGCTGCACGAACCGGAGCAGCTGTTCCTCGCGCGCGGGCAGACTCCAGTCCACCCAGCTCAATTCGTTGTCCTGGCAGTAGGGATTGTTGTTTCCCGACTGGGTCCTGCCGAACTCGTCGCCCGCGAGCAGCATCGGCACGCCCTGCGACAGGAACATCGTCGCCAGGAAATTGCGCTTTTGCCGATCGCGCAAGGCGCGGACCGCGGGATCCTCGCTTGGCCCTTCGACACCGCAATTCCAGCTCAGGTTGTGGCTGTCGCCGTCGCCGTTGTTCTCGAGGTTCGCATCGTTGTGCTTTTCGTTGTAGCTGACCAGGTCGTCCAGCGTGAACCCGTCGTGAGAGGTGATGAAATTGATGCTCGCGCGCGAACTGCGTCCGCTGTGCCGGTAGAGGTCGCTGGAACCGGTGAGGCGGGAGGCGAAGTCGCCGACCACGCCGCCGTCGCCTTTCCAGAAGCGGCGTACCGTATCGCGATAGCGGCCGTTCCACTCCGACCAGCCCACAGGAAAGTTCCCGACCTGGTATCCCCCCTCGCCGAGGTCCCAGGGTTCGGCGATGAGCTTCACCCGCGAGATCACCGGGTCCTGGTGGATGATGTCGAAGAAAGCGCCGGACCGGTCCACAGCGTGCGCCTCGCGCCCGAGCGCGGAAGCGAGATCGAAGCGGAATCCGTCCACGTGCATGTCGACGATCCAGTAGCGCAGGCTGTCCATGATCAATTGCAGCACGCGGGGGTGCATGGCGTTGAGCGTATTGCCGCAACCGGTATAGTCCATGTAGTGACGCCGGTCGTGATCGGGCAGCCGGTAATAGGAAGCGTTGTCGATGCCGCGGAAGGAAAGCGTCGGCCCCAGGTGATTGCCTTCCGCGGTGTGGTTGTAGACGACGTCGAGGATGACTTCGATCCCGGCGGCGTGCAGCGCCTTCACCATGGTCTTGAACTCACCGATGTTGCCGGTGGCGGAGTAGCGCATCTCCGGAGAAAAATAGCCGATCGAGCTGTAGCCCCAGTAATTCCTGAGGCCTTTGGTGACGAGGCTGCGGTCATCGACGAACCAGTGGACCGGCATCAGCTCCACCGCCGTGATTCCCAGCCGCTGCAGGTACTCGATGACTGGCGCGGTTCCGAGCGCGGCGTAAGTGCCGCGCAGTTGCGGCGGCACGTCGGGATGGTTGACGGTGTAGCCCTTGACGTGCAGCTCGTAGATCACGGTGTCGGTCCACGGCGTGCGCGGCGGCCGGTCGTCGCCCCAGGTGAACGCGGTGTCCACGACCTTGCACTTCGGCATCCCGGCGTGGCTGTCGCGGCGGTCGAACGACAGGTCCTCGCGCGGGCTGTTCACCCGGTAACCGTAGAGCGCGTCGCTCCAGCGCACGACTCCGGCACTCGCCTTTGCATAGGGGTCGAGCAGCAGCTTGTGCGGATTGTAGCGATGCCCCTGCTCGGGCGCGTAGGGGCCGTACACGCGATAGCCGTAGAGTTGCCCCGGCCGCGCTTCCGGCAGATAGCCGTGCCACACGTGATCGGTGCGCTCCGGCAGCGCGATGCGCTCGGTCTCGCGCCGTCCTTGTGGATCGAAGAGGCACAGCTCCACCTTTTCGCCGTGCTCCGAAAACAGCGCGAAGTTTACGCCCTGCCCGTCCCACGTGGCGCCGAGCGGATAAGGCGCGCCGAGCCAGACTGCCGTCATTTCCGCTCCCTGTGGCCGGATCAGCGTTTATCGGCGTCGCGGTCGCTCGGCCACCAGCGCTCGAGCATTTGTGCGACCTTCGCCTGCCCTCCGAGCCCGAATGCCAGGGCCAGCGCGAAGACGACGCCGCCCAGGATGATCAGGAAGCTCACGCGCACGATTTCGCCGCCGACGTTCACCTGCTCGAGGCAGATCAGCACGACGAACGTCATGATGGCGTACTGGGCGAGGCTGCCGAGCAGCTCCGCGTCCTGGATGCCGACGTTGCGGCAGTAGGTCATCACGGTGCCGCCGATGAAACGCGCGAAGTACGCCCCGAACGCGAGGATCAACAGCGCGACGATCACCTTGGGAACGAACAGCAGGACCTGGCGCAGGAGATCGGTGACGTAAGTCAGGCCCAGGCTGTTGAAGCCGATGATCAGCGCCGCGAGGATGACCAGCCAGTAGATCAGCACGCCGAAGATCTCGGTGGTGTCGCTCTGCACGCCGCCCTGTCTCAGGAATCCGTCCATGCCGGCCCGTTCGGTCAGCACGTTGAAATTGATGGCCCGCAACGCCTTCACCACCGCGAACCGCGCGACTTTCGCGAGCATCCATCCCGCGATCAGGACCACGACGGCGAGCGCCAGCTTGGGCAGGAACTGGCCTACCTGCACCAGAAACACGCGCACCGGTTCCAGCAACATGTCTACCCTATCCATGACGCCTCCTACGGTTCCGTAGAACCTGTCTCAATAATGGTCGCGTGATGCGTTGCGAGGTACTGCGTCTGCGGCTTCATGGCGCAACGACATCGTTCGGGGACCGGATACCCGAAAGAGCCAGTATTCCCTGCAGCGGAATGGCGGCCCAACCCGGACGGTTGGCAAGCTCATAGCGCAGTTCGTACAGCGCCTTCTCCAGCTCGAAAAGTTCCAGCAGCCCGCGCACCTCAGCGAGCGCCGGCAGCGATTGGTTGCCCCGCGCGCCCTCATCGTATGCCGCGAGAAATTCGCGGCGCACCCGGGCTTCCCACTCACGGGCAAGCGGGGCGAGACGCTCGTCGTCTTCATGACCGCGCACCGCGGCGCGCAGTGCGG
>JBQTJV010000052.1:0-4048 GCA_052386775.1 Betaproteobacteria bacterium | reverse complement strand
CCTTGATGCGGTCGCCTTTAACGATCATGGCGGAGCCGTCAACCTGAACCGTGCACGGAAAGTATCCATGGTCCGTGTCCTAGCGTGTGAGGTGGGCGTTGGTTTCCGCGTTCCCGAGATCGTTCAGCGCGACGATCTGGATGTCGTGTTTCTTGCCGCCCTCGTAGTGGGCGCGCAGGATATTGCGGCCGATGCGGCCGTAACCGTTGATGGCGACCTTGATGCTCATCGAAGTCCTCCAGTTGAAGTAACGACTTTATTGCCGTGACACTCGACCGTCCTTGACCTATGACAAAGACCCGCCGTCCGCGTTCTCCCGGCCGGGGCGCCGGCTAGACCAGGTCTCGTACTGCCGCGACGACGCGATCCACGGTGAAGCCGAAGAACTTGAACAGCTCTGCGGCGGGCGCGGACTCGCCAAAACGGTCGATGCCGATAACGTGGCCCTCCAGGCCCACGTACTTGCGCCAGTAATCGCTCACGCCCGCTTCCACGGCAACCCGCGGCACGCCGCGCGGCAGCACCCGCTCGCGGTAGCCCGCATCCTGGCGATCGAAAACGCTGGTGCTCGGCATGGAAACGACCCTTACCGCCACGCTTTCCGCGGCGAGCCGCTTCTGCGCATCGATGGCAAGGTGCACTTCCGAGCCGGTCGCGATCAAGATGCATTGTGGCGCGCCACCCGCGGCCTCGGACAACACATAACCGCCGCGCCCGATGGCAGACAGCGCTTCGGCGCCGCGCGTCTGGAACGGCACGTTCTGGCGCGTGAGGAGCAGGCTCGTGGGCCCGTCGCGGCGAGCTATCGCGGCGGCCCAGGCACACGCCGTCTCCACCGTATCGCATGGCCGCCATACGTCCATGTTCGGAATCAGGCGCAGGCTGGCCGCGTGTTCGATCGCCTGGTGGGTGGGTCCGTCTTCGCCCAGACCGATCGAGTCGTGCGTGAACACGAAAATCGAGCGCGCCTTCATCAGCGCTGCCATGCGCAGCGCGTTACGGGCGTAATCCGAGAACGTGAGAAACGTGGCGCAGTAGGGGATGAATCCGCCGTGCAGGGCGATGCCGTTGGTCATCGCTGCCATGGCGAATTCGCGCACGCCAAAGTAGATGTAATTGCCGCCCGCTTCACGGCCTATCGGCTTCGATCCCGACCACAAAGTGAGATTGGAGCCCGCCAGATCGGCCGAGCCGCCCACGAGTTCCGGCAGCACGGGAGCGAAGCTCTCCAGCGCATTCTGCGAGGCCTTGCGGGTGGCGAGGGTTTCCGCCTTCTCGTGCGTCTGCGCAACGGCAGCATCACGCAAGGACGCCCAGCGCCCAGGCAGGTCGCCTGCCATGCGTCGACGAAATTCGGCAGCAAGTCCGGGGTGAGCCCGCGCATAACCGGCGAAGGTCTCGCTCCACTGGGATTGTGCACGCGCGCCGCGCTCGCGCGCACTCCAGCCCGCATACACGTGTTCCGGCACTTCAAAAGCGCGATATTTCCAGCCGATGTTGGCTCGCGTCGCCGCAATTTCTTCGGCCCCGAGCGGCGCACCGTGTGCCGCACCCGTGTTCGCCTTCTTGGGCGCGCCCTTGGCGATGACGGTCTTGCAGCAGATCAGGCTCGGGCGGGCCGTCTCGGCCTTGGCGTGCGTCAACGCCGCCTCGACGGCGGCGAAGTCATGCCCGTCCACATCGGCTATCACATGCCAGCCATAGGCTTCGAACCGTCGCGGGGTATCGTCCGTGAACCAACTCCGGATATTGGCCTTTTCCGAATCGATCGATATCCCGTTGTCGTCGTAGAAGGCGATCAGCTTTCCGAGGCCGAGTGTGCCGGCGAGCGAGCACGCTTCGTGGGAAATGCCCTCCATGAGGCAGCCATCGCCACAAAATACATACGTGCGGTGATTGACGACGTCGTAACCCTCGCGATTGAACTCCGCGGCGAGGAGCCGCTCCGCCAGCGCCATGCCGACCGCGTTGGCGAGTCCTTGTCCGAGCGGTCCCGTCGTCGTTTCGACGCCGGGCGCCACACCATGCTCGGGATGCCCCGGTGTCTTCGAATGGAGCTGCCGAAAGCGCTTCAGCTCGTCGAGGGATAGTTCGTAGCCCGTGAGATGCAGCAGCGCGTAGAGCAGCATCGAACCGTGGCCGTTGGACAGAACGAAGCGATCGCGGTCGGGCCAGAGCGGGTCGCCGGGATTGTGCCGCAGATGATGGTTCCACAGCACTTCGGCGATTTCCGCCATCCCCATCGGCATGCCGGGGTGGCCCGAATTCGCCTGTTGCACAGCGTCCATCGCGAGCGCACGGATGGCGTTGGCGAGATCGACACGAGGGGAGTTCATGATCAGCGGGGCGATGCCGCAAAAAGCGTGAATTATAACCGCGGCCGGCGCGCGCCCTTAATCGTCCGTCTTGCGGTTGAGCCGGATGCCGAGTTGCTTCAGTTTACGGTAGAGATGCGTGCGCTCGAGGCCCACGGCGTCGGCCACGCGGCTGATGTTTCCCCCTTCGCGGGCGATGTGATGCTCGAAATAGACGCGCTCGAAGGCGTCCCGTGCATCGCGCAGCGGAAGATCGAAAGGCAGGCCCTGCGCCACCACCGGCGCGATCGGAACCGGCGCCGGCTGGGGCAGGACGCGATTGACATCTTCCAGCGTGATCTGTTCGGTCAAGGCCGTCAGCGCCAGCGTCTGCACCACGCTTTGAAGCTGCGCAAGATTGCCCGGCCAATCGTAGTTGCGCAGCGCGTTGAGCGCCGCCGTGCTGATCTGGCGTGGCGGCGTCTCCTTGGCCTCGATCATCCGGGACAGCACGAGATTGGCTAGGTCGGGAACGTCCTCGCGATGCTCCCGCAGGCTCGGCACCCGTATGGTGGTGACGGCGAGCGCCGCATACAGCCGGGCGTCGAACGCCCCCTGCGCGACAAGGTCGGGCAGCGCGCGCGTCGCACCGCAGACCAGGCGGGCGTTATAGCGATCGAGCTTGGCGAGCAGCAGCTGCAGACCCTTTTGCTCGGCGCGGTTGAGTTCCGCGATGTCGTGGAGGAAAAGCGTGCCTTCGCGCGCCTGACCCAGCAAATCGAGCGGCGCTTGAGCCAGAACCGCGGCGCTCTCCGGCGCGACCCACGGCGCGTTGCGCGAGTGCAGAAAGCGCGCCGCGAGTTCGATGCCGCAGCCCGGCTCGGATACGAGCAGCACGGGCGTGCGTAAAGTGGTGATGCGCTCCAGGCGCTGCTTGAGATCCATGATCAGCGGGCCGCGCCCGAGGCTCGCCAGCGAAAGCCCGGGCTGAGGCTGCTCGCCGCCGTGGCGAAGCGCCCGCCCGACCGTCGCGAGCAGCTTCTGCAACGCGATCGGCTTTTCCAGGAAATCGTAGGCGCCGATGCGCGTTGCCTCCACCGCGGTATCGATGGTGCCATGGCCGGACATCATGACGACCGGCATCGTCAGCAGCCCCGCGCTCGCCCATTCCTTGAGCAGCGTAATGCCGTCGGTGTCGGGCATCCAGATGTCGAGCAGCACGAGGTCCGGCCGGGTGCGGCTGCGAAAAGCGCGCGCCTCGCCGGCATTCTCGGCCAGTCGTACCTGGTAACCCTCGTCGGAAAGGATTTCCGACAACAGCTCGCGGATACCGATTTCGTCGTCGACTACGAGGATTTGTTGCATAAGTACGACACTAGTTTACACCCTGGCCTGTGCGCCTGATTCGGGTATCGCGGCCGCGTCGGGGCTGGCGGCGCGCAACGAGACGGTCACGCGGGCCCCGCCGCCGGGCACATTCGCAACGGATACCTTCCCGCCGTGCTCTTCGATGATCTTCTTGACGATCACCAGCCCGAGCCCCGTGCCGCCCGGTTTGGTGGTGACATACGGCTCGAAAATGCGTGCCATGAGATGCTCCGGGAAGCCGGAGCCGTTGTCCGTCACGGAAAGTCGCGCGCCGCCGTCCTGCGCTTCGGTTGCCACCACGATACTGGGCGCGGGCACGCCGGCCAGCGCATCCTGCGCGTTTTGCAGCAGGTTGTGGATGACCTGCCGCAATTGCGCCGCATCGC
>JBQTJV010000051.1:0-17905 GCA_052386775.1 Betaproteobacteria bacterium | reverse complement strand
GCTGCTTGGCCTCGTCCACCGTCACCCGGTCGGATTCGATATGGATCGGCTTGTCGCGGTCGGCTTTCTCGGCGTGCGCCGGGGCACTCGAGAACAAGGCAATGGCCGCGGCGAGCAGCGCGTTTCGCGCGCTGATCACAACGCCCTCAGCCGCTCGGGCGCTGTGCCGGTCTGTTCGGGTCATGGTAGCTACCTCTGACTCGGGACAGCAATCGCAGAACCTGAGTCTCACTGTTCAATTCTAAGCCAACCGCGTGTACCGTGGTATTGGCGTCGGTGATGGTAACCGGGCGGTCGGTCTTGGCGATATTGCTGTCCGGGACCACGTGCAGATAGGTCGTCGTCATGCGCAACTCGCTGCGGTTTGCGTACGGCGCGCGTCTCACCAGCACGTCGTCATGAAAATAAATGTTCTCCCCTTCGCTCGACACCAGTCCCTCGCGTGCCGTAACCGTCACCGGTGCCTGGACGCTGGCGTAGCTCACGAAGCGCGGCTGGCGCAGATGCGTGGTGTCGTCGTCGGGATAATGCACCATGCGCTCGGCGAACAGTGAATATTTGACGCCGCCATTGGCGTCCATTCGGACTGCGGAAAGACCCTCCACGATGTAATCCGGATCGTGACGCGAGGCGCCGTCGGGGCCCTCAGGCGGGGGCCGCACAAAACTGTCGAGCCAGAATGTCAGGGCGGCCAGCGCGGCCAGCAGCACGAGCGGAAACCAGGTCGTGAGGCGGTCGTTCACGCCGGCTGCGTCCCGTGCGGATCGACACCCGCATAGCCACTCACCTGGGCCTCGAGCGTGCCCTGCGCGTGCATGATCAGCTCACACCATTCGCGCGCAGCGCCATGGCCGCCGCGCGCCGCGGTCACGTAGTGCGCCTGCCGGCGAACCGCGATCGGCGCCTCGGGCACGGTGGCGGCGAGCCCGCAAAGCTTCATCACCGGGAGGTCCACGAGATCGTCGCCGATATACGCGGCTGCCGCCGTGTCCAGCGACAGTTGCGCCAACAGCATGCGGCACGTCGCCAGCTTGTCGCTGACGCCCTGGTAAAGCAGCTCGATGCCAAGATCTCGGGCGCGCAACGCCACGGCTTGCGACCGGCGGCTGGTGATGATGGCGGTCTGGACGCCGCTTGCCTGCAGCATCTTCAGTCCCTGACCGTCGCGCACGTGGAACGCCTTGATTTCCGCTCCCGTGTCGCTGTAGTAGAGCGCACCGTCGGTGAGCACGCCGTCGACATCGAAGATGGCGATACGCACTTTTTGCGCTTTTCGAGGGATATCCTGCATCACGGCATCAAGATATGTCGGCTCGTCGCGAACGACCGGCGCGGCCGTTCTCCGGACGAACAATGGGGGCGATCAGATCACTTTGGCCCGGAACAGATCGTGCATGTTCAGTGCGCCGATAAAGCGCCCTCGTTCATCCACGACCAGCATTTGATTGATCCTGTGCCGCTCCATGATCTCGACCGCTTCGGCCGCCAGTTTGTCGGGACCGATCACCTGGGGATGGCGGGTCATCACATCGGCGACGGGCGTCGTCTGAAAATCGCAGCCCTTCTCCAGGGTGCGGCGGATATCGCCGTCGGTAAAAACGCCCGTCACGCGCCGATCATCGTCGATGACCGCGGTCATGCCGAGTCTGCCGCGGGTGACTTCGCGCACCGCGTCCATCAGCATCGCGCTCACGTGCACCGCGGGCGCCTCTGCGCCCTCCCGCATGACGTCGCGAACATGCGTGAGCAGCCGCCGTCCGAGGCTGCCTCCCGGATGCGAGCGCGCGAACTGATCGCGCGTGAAGCCTTTCGCTTCCATGAGCGCCACGGCAAGTGCATCGCCCAGGGCGAGCGCGGCAGTCGTCGACGCAGTCGGCGCGAGGTTGAGCGGGCACGCTTCCATGCGCGCGCCGGCATATAGGTGGAGGTCCGACTCCCGCGCCAGCGTGGATTCCGGGTTTCCGGTGAGCGCGATCAGTTTGGCGCCCTGTCGTTTGATCACCGGCACGATGGCAAGCAGCTCTTCGCTTTCGCCGGAATTGGACAGTGCGACGAAAACGTCATCCCGCGTCACCATTCCGAGATCGCCGTGGCTGGCTTCCGCAGGATGGACGAAGAAAGCAGGCGTCCCAGTGCTCGCCAGAGTGGAAGCGATCTTGCGGGCGATATGCCCGGACTTGCCCATGCCGCTCACCACGACGCGTCCCTTCGCATTCAGAACGAGTTCGATGACGCGCTCGAATCGGTCATCGAGGCTCGCGATCAGGTCGGTGATGGCCCGCGCTTCGATTTCGAGGACTTCACGTGCCTTGGCCAACGAGGCCGGCGTCAGTGCGGCTGAGCTGGGCTTGAGCTTGCTCATCGCGCGCAAGTATAGCAGAAGGGTGCGATGCCTTCGTGCGGTACAGGCGCCCGCGTCGGTTGCAATTCAGTAGCGATAGGGCATTATTCGAGCAGCCGCCAGGAACGACAATGCACACCACCCTCGAGCCCGTTCTGATACTGCTCGGCGCCGCCGTGCTCGTGGTCGTCGTGTGCCGATCACTGGGGCTTCCGACGTTGGCCGGCTACCTGATCATGGGTGCCGCCATTGGTCCGCGCGCGCTGGGGCTGATTCACGACACCGGCGCGGTCAGCGTGCTGGCCGAGATCGGCGTGGCGTTCCTGATGTTCAGCATCGGCCTCGAGTTCAACCTTCCCAAGCTGAGAACGATGCGCCGCATCGTGTTCGGCCTGGGGCTCGCGCAGGTTGTGGCGACGCTGCTCGCAGTGCTGGCCGTGGCCGTTCTCGCCGGCCTACCCTGGCAAAGCGGCGTTGCGCTGGGCGGCGCGCTCGCCATGTCTTCCACCGCGATCCTCGCCCGGCTGCTGGCGGAGCGGCTGGAACTCAATTCCGAGCATGGGCGGCGGATCATCGGAATACTTTTGTTCCAGGATCTCGCGGTAGTGCCCCTGCTCGTCATCATCCCGGCGCTCGCCGCGCCACCCGAGCAGATGGTCACGGACCTGGTTAGCGCCTTCGCCAAAGCCGCCGTGGTGCTCACCGTGCTGCTTTTTGTCGGCCAGCGCCTGATGCGCGGATGGTTCCACGTGGTGGCGAGGCGCAAGTCCTCGGAACTGTTCGTGCTGAACGTGCTGCTCGTGACGCTGGGCATCGCATACATCACCGAAATTTCCGGGCTGTCCCTCGCGCTCGGCGCTTTCATTGCCGGCGTGCTCATTTCCGAGACGGAATACCGCTATCAGGTCGAGGATGACATCAAGCCGTTTCGCGACATCCTGCTCGGGCTGTTCTTCGTGAGCATCGGCATGCTGCTCGACGTCAATGAAGTCATCCGCAATGGCTGGATCAGCGTGCTGCTGGTCGGATTCATGCTGGTCAAGACGATGCTGATCTTCGGGCTGGCGCGCATGTTCGGCGCGGACGCCGCCGTTGCGTTGCGCACCGGACTCGCGCTCGGTGCGTGCGGCGAGTTCGGGTTCGTGCTGCTTTCGCACGCGAATGGCGCGGGACTGCTCGAACCCGCGCTGCTGCAGCCGGTTCTCGCCGCCATGGTCCTCTCCATGCTGATCGCGCCCTTCATCATGGAGCGCAGCGAGCACATCGTCCGGCGCCTGATATCGACCGAGTGGACCACCCGCGCGATGCAACTCACCGCCGTAGCGGCGCGGGCCATGGATGCGAGCGAGCACGTCGTCATATGCGGTTACGGGCGCACGGGCCAGAACCTCGCGCGCCTGCTCGAGCATGAGGGCGTGCCGTTCATCGCGCTCGACAACGACTCGCAGCGGGTGCGCGAGGCCGCCGCCGCGGGCGAGAGCGTGGTGTTCGGGGATGCCGGGCGCCGCGAAGTGCTGGTGGCGGCCGGCCTGCTGCGCGCAAAAGTGCTCGCCATCACTTACGCGGACACGCCCTCCGCATTGAGAGTTCTGGAGCACGTGCGGCATGCGCGTCCCGGACTACCGGTGGTCGTGCGCACGCAGGACGACGTCGATATGGAGCGCCTCAAGGACGCCGGCGCGGCCGAGGTGATTCCCGAAATCATGGAAGGCAGTCTGATGCTCGCCTCCAGCACCTTGATGCTGCTCGGGACACCGCTCAACCGCGTGCTGCGGCGGATCCGTCAGACGCGCACCGAGCGCTATGCGCTTTTCCGCGGCTTCTATCGCGGCGTAACGGATGCGGAGGACGCCGAGGATGCATCTCAGCCCAGATTGCATTCAGTCGTGATCGCGCCGGGGGCGGCGGCGATCGGCAAATCGCTCGCTGACCTCGACTTGGCCAACCTCAACATATCGGTCAATGCCGTGCGCCGACGGAACGTCAGGACGGTAACACCGCGCGCCGATACGCGGATCGAGGAAGGCGATGTCCTGGTGCTGATGGGACTGGAGGAAGACCTCGCAGCCGCTGAAATGCGGCTGCTGCAGGGCTGAAAAAAGAAAAGGCCCACGCGAGGCGGGCCTCCTCCGTGCAACGCGACTTAGGGCACGCTCAGAACAGCGTGGTCGCGCCGCAGTTGGCGTTGGGTGTCGCAGATTGCCAGGCGCCCGTAGTGGTGTTGAAGCATACCGCGCTGCCGTTGGTCGCGCCGCCGAATGTCGAAAATCTCAATTGACCGGCGTTACCCAGGCCATCGTCGATCTTGCGGTCCACTTCGGCCAGGATGTCGGACGGTATGTTGTTTCCGGTCTTCAGATTGTGTCGGGTCGCGGGCGCTGCGTCCTGATAGACGTTGTCATAGATCAACTGCGTGAGCGAACCATAAGGGTTCACCGGCGTGTTGCTCGGCGCCGCCGTGGCGGAATACACGTAACTGCCCGTGATAAACCCGGCCTTGGACAGGTGTTCCCAGGCGCTGATGGATTCGGCGGTGGTGGAGATCTGCCCGTTGTTGTCGCCTTGCTGGCAGCCGGTGCAATTCGGGATGTTGGCTTGTGCCTGGCTGTAATCGCCCGGCAATGCGCGATAACGATCGAGGAAGCCGAAGTAAGCGGCCTTGACGCCATCCTGATGCGATATCAGGTTGCGCACGCGCGCGCTCTGGATAAGTTCCTGTCCTTTCAGCACCCCGCCCAGCAACAGCCCGATGATGACCAGCACTATGGCGATTTCTATCAGCGTGAAACCCCGTTCCCTACGCATGGTGTCCCCCTTTCTTGACGACGGCTCGATGTGCCGGGAGACCGTAGCGCAAGAACTATGCCATCGTAATGGCGCTGGCGAGGCTGCCGACGCCACGGGCGATTTTTCGTCGCTCAACGCCATCGAACCGGTCCATGATATTGATCTGGTGACGTTTCATCGCGGGTTCGACAGTCGGTGCCGCGGCATATGCCGTGACAAAATTCACGCTTGTCGAAGTCGCGGTAGCAGACTAACCGTCATTATTTCGACACTGGCGCCGACTTTTCGGCGGCTTTTTTCATCTGCTCCAGGCGTTCGGTCAGAAAACGTATCTCGCTGGGCTCCTTGATTTCGCCGGTAGCCAGCAGACCGCCGAGCAGTATGGTTGCGCTCTCGACTTCGCCCATGTCTTCGCGGATGAAGACGTGCATCTGGCGGGCCCAGCTCGGGGCGTCGGTGGCGAGACGGGCGATGCCCTCAGCGTAGCGCAAGGCAAGCGCGTTATCCCGAAGGCGGTGTTTCGCCATGAGGGTGGCATGCGCGAGCCATCGCCACCTGTGCTGCGGGTCGTCGCCGAACTTTCGATACACCCAGTCCAGCATGTAACGCTGCTTCGCTTCGTCGGGCACCTGAGCGTAGAGGTGCGATGCCATCAGCAGCGGGTACTGCGTGGTGGCGTCCAGCGCAAGTATCGTCTCCAGCCAGGCAGCGACGCGCGCGTAATCGAGATCGTTGAACGGAATGCTGACACCGGGCTGGTTATCAAAGGCCTGCAAATAGAGGGTGAGAAACTGCGCCGCAGCGACCGGCTCGTCAAGGCTCGCAGCGCGCACCGTCGCAGGTGTTGCAGGGGCGGTCAGGGCCGCGGCCGTTGCCACCGGGGCCGGTTCGATCGCGCGCGATATGACCTGCGAGCACAGGCTTGTCAGCAGCAACACCCATACCGGCCACGGCACCGCCGCCAGGCTCCGATCCGCTGCTCGGCCGGATAACTTCATGCGTCGCTACAGGTTCTTGCGGTAGAAATCGAACATCGCGGCGGCGCAAAGCAGCGCGATATAGAGCAGGCTCTGCAGCAGCAGCGTGCCGATGGTGGACCACGCCGGCGCCTGGATGACGAGCCAGGCCGTCTGCGTCCAGGCGTCCAGCGGCGGCATTACCAGTGCCAGCGCTTCGATTACAAACTGGGTTACCTGATGGGACGGCGTGTCTGCACCCGTGAGCGGATGCGCGCTCATGAGGCGTATCGCATTGAGCGTACGGGCGAGTATGTAGAACCCGACCACGAAGCTTGCCGCGGCGATGAGCTGCCGGAACGTAATCGCGCAGAACAACGCAGCGGCGGCCACGATGCCGATTTCGAGAGCGAGCGAGATGGTCCACTTGAGCGCCGGCTCGGGCTGTACGACAATCGCCAGTGGCAGCCCAGCCGCGACTGCAAGGCACGCACCGACGACCAGGAAGCCGGCCAGCTTGCCAAGGATATAATGGCCGCGTGGCAGATCGAGCGCGAGCGCGACGTCGAGACCCTTGTCGTTGAACTCGCGGCTCACGCTGGCAAGCACGTGGAAAGCCGCGATGAAAACAGCGGCGAGGCGCATGGAAGAGGCGTAGGCACCGGCCTGCATGCGCGAGCTCTCGGTGATGGCGATGGCGCCGACGAAAAGGCCGAGCGCACCGAAGAGAGCCACCACAGCGATCAGCAGGTGCGGCAGCCGCGTGCGGACGGCTTCGAGCAGCGTATAGCGCGCAATGGTTGCGATCTGGTGAGTCAAGGGAGTCTCGCCGCGATGGATCGAGAGTATAGCGAAACGGCGTCTCAGCCCGCGCAACGGGAGCCCGGCTACGGATGAACGCGTCCGCCATCCTGGCACAGCGCCTCGTAGCCGCACACCCCCAGGTGTCGCTCGCAGCCATGCTTTTTGCGCTGCACGCAGCGCTCGCCTGGGGCATCGCGGAATGGTGGGTTCCCGGCGCACTGCTCGCGCACTTCGGGCTTTTCCTGCTGTGGCAACCGGTCTGGCGCGGAGAGCAGGAAATCGAGCTGCGGCATGCCCTGCTGGTGGCGCTCGCCGGTTTCGTGCTGGCGGCGTGGAGCAGCTGGTGGCTGGTCGCGGTGTGGCTCGCCGTGTTGTTTGGCCTCATTGGGGGCTCGGTCCCCGGCATTGAGGACCCGCGTCAGCGCCGCGCCTCGGTGCTGGCGGCGTTCTACGTACTCGCCATGCTTCTCATCTGGGTTGTCCCGCAGCTCTTTTCCGAGGAAATCCGGAACCTCGCGCAATTGATGCTGGTGCGCTACGGCCTGCTCGCGATTCCCGCCGTCATCCTGCTTATCCGGTTCGAGCCGCGGCCGTCCGAGGCGCCCGTTGCGGTCGACCTTTTCTACAGCGTGCTGCTGTTCCTGTTGGTTGTGGTCGTAGTGCTCGGCAGCTTCGTAGTGAAGGGGCTGAGCCATAGCGAATATCCAATCGCTCTGGCCCAGACGCTGTTCGTTATTGCGCTGTTGCTGGCGGCGCTGTCCTGGCTCTGGAATCCGCGCAGCGGCTCTGTGGGCATCGGTAATATGCTGTCGCGCTACGTCATGAGCGTAGGCCTGCCCTTCGAGCGCTGGGTTCAGCAGCTGGCGACCTACGCCGAACAGGAATCCCAGCCGCAGTTGTTCCTCGCCCAGGCATCACAGCACATGCTGCGGCTGCCCTGGGTTTGCGGTGTGCAGTGGCAGACGCGGCTGGGCCCGGGCGAGTCCGGTCAGCAGTCCGAGCACGTGGCCGAGTTTGCCACCGAGAGTCTGCAGCTGAAGATCCATATCCGCCGGCCGCTTTCTCCTGCGGTTCTGCTGCACTTGCGGCTGCTTGCGCAGATGGTCGCTTACTTCTATGACGCCAAGCGCCGCGAGCAGATCCAGCGCCAGAACGCCTACATGCAGGCGGTGTACGAGACCGGTGCAAGACTGACGCACGACGTGAAGAATCTTCTGCAGTCCTTGCGCTCGCTCTGTGCGGCAGCCGAAACCAGCGATGCCGACCAGGCGGCTGCCCTGCAGGCTTTGATGCAGCGCCAGTTGCCGCAAATCACGCAACGGCTCAACGCCACGCTCGACAAGTTGCGCGCACCCGAGGCTGGCGATGTCGATCTGGTGGATGCAAAACTGTGGTGGGATGGGCTGGTTCAGCGCTATGCCGATCGCGGCGTGCGCTTTGCTGACCGTCAGGTAGCTGAAGGCGGCAAGATACCGGCCGAACTGTTCGACAGCGTGGCTGACAATCTTATCGAAAACGCGCTCTGCAAAAAGAACGGCGGTGCCGCGATCGACGTGGAGGCAAGATTTTCACCGGCAGCGGGCGGAGCGCTGGCGGTGACCGATAGCGGCGCCCCGATTCCCAAGCAGGTTGCAGCGCATTTGTTCGAGGCAGCCGTTCCATCCCGCACAGGACTTGGCATCGGACTGTATCATGCAGCCAAGCATGCGGAACGGCTGGGCTACCGCCTGACGCTGTCGGTCAACGAGCCGGGTAAAGTCTGTTTTGTGCTGGCGCGCGCCGCTGCCGCGATCACGGAAGCTGCCCCGCAGCGATCATTCGGTTGAACAACGGGCTGGTGCCGATCCAGGTAACGATATCGTCGAATTCGGAGCCGGCTGCGCTGCTGAAATCCCGGCTGACGAAGATGCGGTCCGCGCTGCCGCCGTTGGGATTGGGATTCTCGCCTTCATGCGTGCTCGTGCCGCCCGTCGCGGCGTTGGCGCCTACCGAATAAATCACCGCCAGGGCATTCGAGGAGAGCGCGACCGCGGTACCGCAGCTGGTCCCCGCATTGACGCCGAGGGCGCTGTTGCATACGTACAGAAACTGTGCGGACGCGAGATTGCTGAGTCCGGCCGAACTCATGCCGGTGCTGCGCGTCAGCGGATTGGTCACGCCGTTCACCGTCTGGTTCGATACCGCGTAGCGGATGCGGTTCTGGACGATACCCCAGCCATCGACTGCATAGCCAAAGCTGTCGGTCGGCGTGTAGCCCAGCGCGGCAGCCGGCAGAAAGCCGTCAAAAAAATTGGAGCAACTGCCGTTTGCAGCGCTGCCGCCCGCCGCGAAACTCTCATTGCCGTTGCTTGTCGCGGAGGCCGGGCAGGGAAGGCGACCATTCGCAGCGGCAAAGCCCATCAGCGCGTCGCGGGCGGCGTCGAGCGCCCTGCGGGTGTCGCTCAGCTTGCGTTGTTCCACCTGGGTCGTGAGCGGCACGATGATGCTACCCAGGAGCAGCATCAGTACGAACAGCGCCACCGCCAGCTCTATCAGGGTGAAGCCATGCCTGCCCGGTCTCATGTTTACGGAGCAACCACGAATAAGCGATCGTTGAGCGTCGGTGTCACGGCCGATTTGACATACTCGGCGTCTCCATCCGTATTTTCCGCATCCTCGAGGCAGTCGGCGACGGCGGCGCACGGCCGCGTCTGCCCGGCGTAGGCAGGTCCCGGCATGATGACGATAGCCTGTATGCTGGTGTTAGGCGCGGGCACGCCATTGACCGTCAGCAAGGTGCCGGGCGCCGAGCAGCCGGGAGCAGCGGGGGTGGCGCACTGAGTGGCCACGGCATAGAAAACGACCTCGTGCCAGTTGTTGGCGAAGAACCAGCCTGGCCATGTCACGCCGTTCCAGTCGGGATCCCCGGGGTCGGATTTGCACGAGTTTGCAAAAAACCGGGGAATGCGCCCGCTATACTGGCTGTCCGTGCATTGATAGGTGTTGTCGCCATAACTGTTCGCGTAGGGAAAATACCCGTTGGCGGTGTAAAACGCAGCCAATACGCTGCGCGCCTCCCGGGCGACACGGGTCTCGACGACGGGCAGCAGCGCGTCGCTGTCGAGCACGAGCGATTGATCGTTGAAGCTCGCAGTAGTCGCAGCGGCGATGAATGCGGTGGTGCCGCTCACCTGGTTGCCGCCCTCAAGATAGTTCTCCACGCTGTTGGCGTTTGCCGTATCGCGTACCTGGTTGCCTACCACCGCCCCGGGCGCAAACACTATGGCGACAAGGTTACCGGCCGTCGTGCTGCCACTGATGCTGAGGGTGCCGGAGGTGTTGGTGTTGATGGGCTGCGCCGAATTGTCGTCGCGGAACGCACGCGAAAGCGCGTACCAGAGTCTTTCACCGCTGGCATCGCGCAGGTCGGGCAGGTCGAGCGTGCGCCATGGCAGGCGACCGATGTAACTGGGACATTCGTTTCCAACCAGCAGATCCGCTATCCCGTCGTTCGGCACGTTGGTGCCCGGTATGTTGGTCACGAGATCCGGGCACGGCAGACTGCCGGGACGGTTGTTGTCGCTCGCCGCGCGACCGATGAGCGCATCGCGCGCCTGCGCAAGCGCCGCGGCCGTGATCTGCATTTCCTCGATCCGGCGGGAGTCCGAACCCACAAGGACGTATAACACGGCCCCAGCCAGAATGGTGATGATGAACGCCACCGCAACCATGACCTGACCGCGCTGGCGTCGGAATGAGCGCTCAACGCCTGGAGCGCTCCCCATCTTCCTCATCCGTGTCCCGTCGGGCATCGCGCGGCGGATCGCTTTTTGCCGGCGGGGGCGGCAGTTCTTTGGCTGCATGCGGTACGGAGTCCCTCGCCCGGCGGGTGAAGGGCTCGCTCACGGAGCCGGTCTGGACATCGAAGCTTTGGCCTACGCGCAGCTCGACGGTGCCGGGCACCTGCGGCAGGCTCACGCTCACCCGGTCATCGGCACGCCGTCGGCTCGAAATGGAGAGATCGTCGAGCGGCTTGCCATCGTTCATCATGCGATTGTTGATCCAGACGGTACTCTTGCCGTCGCTGCGCCGTACGATCCCGCCGTAAGTCACGACTTCAGGCGCTGCCGCCGGCTCCTTCGCTTCCTGGGCGGGCGGCGCGACGTTTTTCTGCGCCCGCAAAGTGTCGAGCTGGCTTCTTTGAGCCGGGGTGTAGAAGAGCCGCCCGAGCGGTTCGGCAGCGCCCAGGTTTGCCGTGGCGGCGACGAACAGCCCCAGTGCGTAGAGCGTGCGGTTCACGATTTTTTCTCTCCGCCAGTCGGTCGGGCTGTTAACCAGGATAACTCGCATTCCGCCGCGAGATTGGGCTGATAGCGCAGCGCGGCTGCAACATCGATGCGCTTTACGACGCACTGATCGATGTAGAAGATGCCGGCCCCGGCTTGCGCGAGCGCATTGAAGAAGCGCGTGAGGTCTCCCTCGTGAAGCAGGCCGAAGCGCAACTTCATGATGGACTGATGCAACTCGATCTGTCCGGGACTGAACTCGGTCGCATAGGAGTAGGCGCGTTGTTCGCTGATCTGGTACTCGACCCCGAACAGCTCGGTCGCCTGGTTGGCGACCCGCAGGCCGTCCAGCCAGTTGATGCGCTGCTCCTCTCCCACGAAACCGATGCGCTGCAACTGGAAGTAGCGGTCGAGGTAGCGGGTAATGATCTCCCGTTCTTCGCCCGATTGGTAAAGCCGGTTGCGCGCTTCCTTGAGCAGGTGTTCCTGCTGTGCAAGCTGCTGCCTCGCCTGTTTCAGCACGAGGTCCGAGAAGTACACCGTTCCGAGTCCGATCATCGCTACGAGAAGCAGCACCGCGGCCGGTGCGCGCAAAGTCTTCAACTCGGCTCTCGTCATCGGCGGTCCCTCATCACCAGGAACACCTTGAAATCGGCAGCGCCGTCCGCGTACTCGCCCTTGTCGATCGTGCTGCCGCTCAGGGGCAACCGGGGATCTATGTTGAGCGGCAGCTTCATGATCCGCGCTTCGGCGACCGCCGGGTCCTGCGCCAGCCGCTCGACGAACGAGTGGATCAGCCCGATTGCTGCGCGATAGTCGCCCCGAAACGGTTTCACCTCGCCGTCGATGAGGCCGGTTTCACGTCGAACCTGCGTTGCGCCCGGGGGGGGCTGCGCGGTCGTCGCGGCCGGTTTGGCAGCCCCGGATTCGGAATCGGTGCGTCCGTACTTCCAGCCGAGCTGACGGATCGCGATGCCGGGCGTCGCATCGAGCGCCCTGCTCACTGCTTGCATGTATTCCTGTGGAACCCGGACACCTTCGCTCAGCCGCTGGGCGATTTCTACCGACTTCTTCAGGTTAGCTGCTGAAGTCGGCGCGGCGGGGAATTGCCGGGTCACTTCCTGATACGATGCCCGCAGCTGAGCGGTCTGCCGCGCCGCTTTTTCGGACTCGGCGCGCACCAGCGCGGACTGCCACATATTGAGTCCGCTCCAGCCGACTGCGAAAACCGCGGCGAGACCCGCCGCCGCATACAGCGCACGGCGTTGCTGGTAGCGGCCGAAACTGCCGGTAACGTTGGCCGGCGCGAGGTTGCCCGGGGGCGTCTGCCGCCCGAGGAGCTGGAGGTAAATGACATCAGCCGTGAGGTCCAGCAGCGACCCGGCGATGTTGAGCCGGTTTGCCAGATCTTCGCGCCGCATATGCACGCAAGCGAGGCTCGGATTGTCCCGCGCCAGCGCCGCCGCGGCCGCCGCGAGCTCGTCGTTGCGATCGAGCAGCACGACCGTGAGATGCTCGTCCAGGCGCGCGGCGCGCAGGGCATGCAGATAGATGCGCGTGTTGGAGATTTCCTCCGCGATGAAATGCCCCGGACTCGCGCTGTGTGCGGCATCGCCGCGCGTGAGCCGGCTCAGGCGAAACTGCCGGTCGCGCAGGAACGTGAGACGCAGTCCGCCGCTATGAAGCGAAACGAGCAACAGGTTGCCGGCTCTCACGCGCAACGACGCGACGAGCGCGGCGCTCACCATCGGCAGCAGGAATATTCCTGCGACCGGCAGGCCCCTGGCGATCGCCGCCTGGAGCCACCCCGCAACGAGATCGGCATTGGTCAGCGCCGAAAAGAGATAGCGGTCGTCGCGGCGGCGCCCCGCTTCCCGGCCGAGGAAGGAGGCATTGACGTACGGAATGTTGCGATAGTGCTGCCGCAGTTTCCGCCGCACCATCTCGCTGCGGTCGGGTCCGAAGGCGTGTGGCAGGGTTTCGAAACGATAATCTTCCTCCACGGCATCCACCATGAGGTACGCGGGGACGCCGCCAAACTGCGGGAGGAACTCTTCGAATGCCGCGAAACCGTTATCGTCGTTTCGGAAGGTGCGGCATTCCGCGATGCGCCGCGCCCGCCAGTGCGCCGCGGTAACCTGTTCGGCCGATACGCAGATCAGCAGCTTTTCATTCATGCTCAGAACTTGAGCTTGCCCAAAATATCATACACCGGCGACAACACCGACCACATTATCAGCGCCAGGACGACGCCGAGCCCGAGCGTCAATGCCGGCTCCAGGAGCTTCAGCAGCTTGTCGACCGATTCGCGTACGTCGCGGCTGTAGAAGTAGTTGATGTTGTTGAGCGCGGTGTCGAGTGCGCCGGTGTTCTCCCCCACGTGGAGCATGCGCACTACCAACGGCGGAAATACACCCAGGTTGCGGAACGCCTCCGACAGGTTCTCCCCTGAGGAAATCTGCTGCCCGGCGCGCATCACCCCGTCTGCGATCACGCGGTTGTCGACGATGGCTTCGCACGTCTTCAGCGCGTCGAGCACGGTGATCCCCGATTTGTACATGAGGGCGAAGAAGTTGGCGAAACGGGCGAGGATGATCTTCTGCAGTATGGGACCGGTGACCGGCACGCGCAGCTTGGCGTAGTCCCACAGGTATGCCGCGGCAGGACTGCGCCGTATGGCATAAATCAGCCCCGCTACGACGACGGCCGGCAGTCCGATGACCACCGGCCAGTAGCCCACGACGACGTCGGAGGCGAAGATCAGCACGCGCGTCTGGGTCGGAACGGCAATGCCCATCGACTTCAGCAGCGCAACCACCTGCGGTACCAGGAACACGAGCAGAAAGGCAACGACGGCGATCACGACGGCGAGCACCATCGCCGGATAAATCAAAAGCCGCTTGGTCTGCGAGGCAAGCTCGTCCTGCCACTTCAGGGCGGAAGCGAGGCTTTCGAACACTTCGGGCATGCGCCCCGTCTGCTCTCCGGCCCGGACCAGGCTCACGAACACGTTATCGAAGACTTCCGGATGCGCGACCATGCACTGCGACAGGACCTTGCCGCCTTCCATGTCTTCGGTCATGGCGGTGAGGACCTCGCGAAAGCGGGGGCTGTCGATGGTGTCGCGCAGGTCGCGCAGCCCGTCGATCAGCGGGATGCCGGAGCGGTTCATCTGCTCCATGTCGAAGCAGAAATTGATGAGGTCCTGACGCGTGATCCGCCCACGCACGCCGAGGGGAGATGCGTGCTCGTCGAGCTGGCGGTAGGTGATGAGATCGAGCCCCATGCGCCGCAGGCGCAGTTCGAGATCGACCTCGTTGACCGCATCGAGCGTGCCGCGCGCCGGGCGTCCTCCCCGGTCGACCGCTTTGTACTTGTAGGAGGCCATGGACGGACTACCCCGCTCAGTCGGCTGCGCGTCGCGGCCGGCTAATCATGGCGCCCGGTGAGGTCCACCGCCCGGGTCATCTCCGCGAGACTGGTCGCCCCGTCTACTACGCGCCGGATTCCTTCCTGGGCGAGCGGACGGAATTCGTTCGCCATGGCCGCGGCGCGCAGTTCCCTCACCGTGGCGCGGCGCGCCACCAGCTCGTCCAGCTCGCTGTCCATCACCAGCAGTTCCATGATCGCCGTTCGCCCTTTGTACCCCTTGTTGTCGCATTGCCGGCAGCCCACCGACCGGTACAGCTTTGATACAGCCGCGCCGGCCTCGCCGAGCAGGAGACGCTCCTCGGCGCCCGGCGTATAGGCTTCCTTGCAGTGCGGGCACAGCACCCGCACCAGGCGCTGTGCGATGACACCGATGATGTTGCCCGCCATGATGGCTGGCTGGATGCCGATGTCGAGCAGGCGGGGGAAGGCGCCGAGCGCAGAGTTGGTGTGCAGGGTGGTGAACACCTGGTGCCCGGTCATGGCGGCACGAAAGGCCATCTCGGCCGTTTCCTTGTCCCGCACTTCGCCCACCAGAATGATGTCGGGATCCTGGCGCATGATCGAGCGTATGCCGTTGGCGAAGTCCATGCGGGCGACTTCGTTCACCGAGGTCTGGCGCATCAGCGTCAGGGGATACTCGACCGGATCCTCCAGGGTCATGATGTTGACGGTTTCATCGTTGACCTGCGCCAGCAGCGAGTAGAGCGTCGTCGTTTTCCCGCTGCCGGTGGGACCGGTGACGATCAGTATGCCCTCCGGCCGCGCCAGCATCAGTTTGAGCCGGGCGAGTGTGGGCGCACCGAGGTTCATGCGCTCGAGGCTGATGATGGACTTCTCGCGATCGAGCACGCGCAATACGATGTTCTCGCCGTAGATCGTCGGCTGGGTGGACACGCGGAAGTCGATCTGCCGGCCGGACAGCGTGAGCGACAGCAGCCCGTCCTGCGGCGCGCGCGTTTCGGCAATGTTCATATCGCTGACCACCTTCAGGCGTACCGTGATGCCCGGCATGAAACTCTTGTGCAGGCTGCGCACCGTCTCCAGCACACCGTCGATGCGGTAGCGGATGCGCATGAAGGCGTACTCGGGCTCGAAATGGATGTCCGATGCGCCGCGCTTGACCGCGTCGACCAGCAATGCATTGACCAGCCGCACCATCGGCTGCGTGTATTCATCGCCGCCGACCTGCAGGCTTTCGTAGTCGACCTCTCCGGTTTCGATCTCGTGAAGAATGCCGTCGACGGAAAGCTCGTAGCCGTAAAACTGGTCAATGCAGTTTTCGAGCTGCGCTTCGCTTGCAAACTGGGTCTTGACCTCGATGTGCGTTCCCAGCATGGCGCGCAGCTGGTCCAGTGCGACGACGTTGAAAATCTCCGGCGTCGCGATGGTGAGCACGTGCTCCGCGGGCTCATAGGCGATAGGCAGCACCCGATTGCGGCGCGCGAATTCCTGCGGCACCATCCGCAGCGCTTCGGAATCGGCGACCACCTGCGTGAGGTCGATAGACTCGTGGCCTATGGTCCGCGCCATGATGTCGCGGATCGCCGTTTCGGTCACGAAACCGAGGCGCACCAGCAGGCGGCCGATCGGAACATTGCTGCGCCGCTGCTCGGCCAGCGCAATGGCGAGCTGGTCGGTGCTGATCAGGCCTTGTTGTACCAGCAGGTCGCCGAGCCGCAATTTCCTGCGCAGTTCGGCCATTCCCTATTCCACCCGCGACGCCAGGACGGCGATGCGCTCGCGCGCACGGGCCGGATCGAAGTTGCTGTGCGCGCGGGCTGCGGCGAGCTCTACGGCGCGCCGGTAGAAACCGAGGGCGAGGCGCGGCTGGCTGATGTGCTCGAGCCCCACTGCGAGGTTGTACGCGTAGTCGGGGTTCGCGGGCTCGAGATGATGCGCCTGGAAGTATGCCTGTTGCGCGGCGGCCCACAACGACTGGTCGGCGTAAAGATTGCCCAGGGTAAAGAACAGAAAGGCGGACGGCTCACGGGCGATCAACTGCTTGAGATGCGATTCCGCCGCGCCCGGATCGGCGCGGCCCGTAAGTCCGATCAATCCGGACTGCGCCAGCGCGTGGCGCGGATCCAGCTCCAGTATGGCACGGTAATGGCCCGCTGCATCTTCGTGTCGCCCCTCGCGCACGGCGATTTCCGCAAGGCCGAGCAGCGCATCGATGCTCTTCGGTTCGGATCGCAGCACCTGCGTATAGAGCTGCGCGGCGCCGTCGACATTCCCGCCCTGCAGTGCCGCATAAGCGTTGGCGAGCACCGGGCTGACGGCGGGGTCGGCATCGCCCTTTTTCACGACGATGGCATTGCGCGGCGCCGGCGCCTCCGGCTTCTCCGCGGGCCGGACGACCGCCGGCTTCGCCGGTGGTACGGGGCTGTCCGCTTCGGTCCGTGGCGTGGCGGCGGATGGCGTGACAGCCGCGGGCTGCGGGAGCGCTGCGGAAATGGACGGTGCGCTGGGCGCCGCAGCGGACTGCAACAGTGTTGCGGTCGGGATCTGCTGAACGGCTGCCGGCGCGGAAGGTGGAGTTTCGACGATCCGCTGCGGGGCGGCAGGCGCGGGCTGCTGGCGGATGAAAACGCCCGGGTGGAAAATCTGCAAATAGACGTAGCCGCCGAACGCGATCGCGAACAGTGCCGCAAGAGCGCCGAAGACCATGAGCGGGTGATCGCGAAGGTAGGCGCCGGCGCTGCGCTCGGTGTCCTGGCTGGCGCGCATGGCGGGTGCGGCGCGCGGCGCCTCGCCGCGATAGGTTGCGGCCGAGGCGGCGGTTCCGCCGGTACTTTCCGCGCGGCCCTCGTCGCGCATGCGGGGTGACGGTGTGTCCGCGGCGAGCAATTCAAGCGCGAGCGACAATTCCGGGCGGGTTGCGGCGGCCGTGGCAACAGCCGCGGGGTCGGCGCGCGCTTCGCCCCGGTCCTTGGCGGCCTTCTCCAAGGCCTTCATCAAGAGACTCATCGTGCGGCGCCTGTTCTCTCTGGAGTCGACATTTCGGATTGCGGCAGAAAGCGCTGGAAGAACTTCAGTTCCTCGCTCTCCAGCGTCGGATTCGAGATCACGGTCGGGCGCAGGAATACCACCAGTTCGGTCTTGATCGAGCGCTCGTCGCGAAACGCGAAGAGATCACCGACCTTCGGCTCGTTTCCCACGATCGGAAGCTGATCGCGGTCCCGGCGCTCTTCGTTCTGCATCAGGCCGCCCAGGATGACCGTCTGTCCGCTGCCAACCTGCAGCACGGACTCCATTTCACGCGTCTGGATCTCGGGCACCTGATTGCGGACGCCGGCCGAGGCCAGCAGGGGATTGGGGTC
>JBQTJV010000050.1:0-9436 GCA_052386775.1 Betaproteobacteria bacterium | reverse complement strand
GCGGTCGCTGGCCGCGGTCGGCGTGTCGGGCGGCTTTCTCGCCCCGGTGCTCGCGTCCACGGGCGGGGGCAGTCACGTCATGCTGTTCTCGTTCTATGCCGTGCTGAATTTCGGCATCCTGTGCATCGCGTGGTACAAGGCGTGGCGCGTGCTCAACCTGCTGGGCTTCGCGTTCACCTTCGTGATCGGGCTGGCGTGGGGCAGCCGTTATTACCGAGCGGACTTTTTCTCGACGACCGAGCCGTTCCTCGTCCTGTTTTTCGCGTTCTATGTCGCCATCGCCGTGCTCTTTGCGATCCGGCAGGAGGCGAGCATCAAGAACCGGGTCGATGGCACGCTGGTCTTCGGCACGCCGCTCATCGCGTTTGGCCTGCAGACTGCCCTGGTCCGCGATATCGAATATGGCGCGGCATTCTCGGCACTGGCCATTGCCGGCTTTTATCTCGTGCTCGCGAGGATTTTGTATGCGCGCAAGGGCGAGAACATGCGCCTGCTGGTCGAAGCGTTCATCGCGCTCGGGATCGCCTTCGCCACGCTGGCGATACCGCTCGGGCTGGACGGACGATGGACTTCCGCGGCGTGGGCGCTCGAGGGCGCGGCCATCGTGTGGGTTGGGGTGCGACAGGAGCGCCGCCTCGCGTGCCTGTTCGGCATCCTGCTGCAGTTTGCGGCCGGCGCCGCGTTTCTCATCGACAATCACGCGTATCGAGGCTCGCTCCCGATATTGAACAGCGGCTATCTCGGCGGCGTGTTCGTGAGCACGGCCGGGTTGTTCTGCGCCTGGTACCTCGGTCGCCATCCGAACCGTCTCGGAAAATGGCAGAACCTGGTGGGCCTCGCGCTGTTCATCTGGGGCACGGTGTGGTGGTTTGGCGCGGGTATCGAAGAGATCAGCCGGCAACTGGCATGGCGCCATCGTTTGCACGCCGAACTCGCTTTCATGGTCGGCTCGTGTGCAGCGTTCAGTGTGCTGGCGCGCCGGCTTGCCTGGCGTGAAGCCCGTTATCCCGCGCTCGCCTTGCTTCCGCTCATGGGATTTACCGCGGTATTCGAGGTGGTGGAATCCAGGCACCCGTTTGCGCATCTCGGTTTCGTGGTGTGGCCGCTCGCCTTCGTCGCCCATCTGTGGATACTGCGCCGGCATGAGTCCGACAGCCGCCACATGGCGTGGTGGCATGCCGCGGGCCTGTGGCTCTTCGCGGGGCTCGGTTCGTGGGAGTTGGCCTGGCAAATCAGGGAAGCCGTAAAGGGCGGTCATGCCTGGCACCTCATTGCGTGGGCGGTAGTGCCCGGCGGGCTGCTTGCTTATCTTGCTACGCGGGGCGAGCGCATCGCGTGGCCAGTGGCTGCACAGTTGCGCGCCTATCTGGTGATCGGCGCGTTACCGCTTGCCGTGTTTCTATGGCTGTGGTCGATATGGATCAATTACGAGAGCAACGGCGCCACGGACCCATTGCCTTATCTGCCGGTGCTCAGTCCACTCGATCTCGCGCAACTGGCGGCGCTGATGGCGCTGTTCACCTGGCTGGCGCGCATCCGGAACGCGGAGTTTACGCCCGCATTTCTCAGGTCAACGGCGCTGGCGTACGGCGGTCTCGGCATCGCCGCTTTTTTCTGTCTCAACGGCGTGTTGTTGCGCACGCTGCACCACTGGGCGGGCGTTCCCTTCGCCCTGGACGCCATGCTGCGCTCGATGCTGGTGCAGGCGGCATTCTCGATTTTCTGGAGTGTGCTCGCGCTGTGTGCGATGCTGCTTGCCACCCGCTTTGGATTGCGCGCGCTGTGGGTAACCGGTGCGGGATTGATGGGCGTCGTGGTGGTGAAGCTGTTTTTCATCGATCTGTCGAACGTCGGCGGCGTGGAGCGCATCGTCTCATTCATCGCAGTGGGAGTGCTGATGCTCGTGATCGGTTACTTCTCGCCGGTGCCGCCGCGCACGGCTGGGGAGGGCAAATGAAACGCATCGTTGCGCTGGCGTTCATGGGGAGTGCGGCCGTCGCCGCCGCTGCGGAAACGCCCGACGATTTTGCTTACGCGATGCCGATCGCAGCGCAGGCAGGAGAGGCGTTGTATCAGGTTGAGCTGCCCCCCGCCCTCTATCGCGGGGTGGCGCGTGCGGACCTGGGCGACCTGCGCGTCTTCAACGCGAAAGGCGAAGTCGTGCCGCATGCCATCCGCCAGCGCGCCCGACCGGAAGCCGCACGGGCGGGCGTTGTCGATCTTCCGCTTTTTCCGTTGCGCGCCGACCGGACGGGACGGTTGGATGACCTGCAGGTGCGGGTCCGGACGCGGGCCGACGGCACGGTGGTGGACATTCGCAGCGGGCAGAAAAAGACGGAAAGCGGCAGCGCCACGCTGGGTTATCTGCTCGATGCGTCCCAGAGCAGGCGACCGGTGCAGGCGCTGTTGCTCGAATGGAAGGTGCCGCGCGAGGGGTTCATCGGCAAGATCCATGTCGAGGGCAGTGACGATCTCGCGCACTGGAACAGCATCGCTCGCGATGCCTCCGTGCTGGAACTGGAGTTTGGCGGCCACCGGCTGGAACGCAAGCGTGTCGAATTGCGCGGACAAAAATACAAGTACCTGCGCGTGTCCTGGCCGCCGACTCAGAAGGCGGTGCCGTTGACGGCGGTGCGCGGAGAAACGGTTGCGGATGCGCGAGAGCCGCAGCGTGCCTGGGTGACACTGCCCCAGGCGAGCGCGGGCAGGAATCCCGGCGAATACGAATACGACGTGGGCGGTCCGGTTCCGTACGACAGGCTGCGCATCGAGCTGCCGCAAACCAATACGCTGGCGCAGATAGCGATGCTGACGCGCGATAAAGCGGCCGAAGAATGGCGGATGCTGGGCGAGCGGCTGGTCTATCGGCTGCAACGTGAGGGCAACGAAATCACGAGTCCCGAGATCGACATCGCGGGGCGCGGCGGCCGCATGCTGATGTTGCGCGTGGATCAGAAGGGCGGCGGCATCGGCCTCGGCCAGCCGGTCGTCCACCTCGGATACCGGCCGCAGCAACTGGTCTTTGCGGCGCGTGGCGACGCCCCGTTCCAGTTGGCCTACGGCAGTCACGCCGCCCGTGCGGCGTCATTTTCCGTTGCTTCCCTGATACCCGGCTACGGGACGGAGCGGGAGTTTCCCGTGAAAAACGCGACGCTGGGCGAACCCCAAAAGCGCGCCGGCGAAAAACAACTGCGCGCACCGCCCGACTACAGGAAGTGGGCGCTGTGGGCGAGCCTGATACTCGGCGTGGCAGGACTCGGGTACATGGCGTACCGGCTGTTGCGCCAGATGGCGGCAGGTGCCGCCACGCCACCGCGCGACGCCGACCGCTAACCTTTCTTCTTGCTCCAGACGTAACGCACGAACCGCTGCCAGCGGCTTTGCGGTTGCGCGAGCGGGTTGCGCGCTTTGTGGGCGGCCTGGTCGCGAAGGCGGCTCTGCTTCACCTTCTCGTGCAGCTCGCGCATGGTGAGTCCGCCAGGACCTGTCCTCAGCTCTGACGAAGAAGCTTTCGCCTTGTCGGGATCGACCTTGTGCGCCATAACATGTCCGGGACGATGGATACCCCTATGTTAAACTGAGCCGTCCTTTTTTCAGCCTCTTTTTTTCATGTCCGGCAGCACCTTAGGCAAGCTTTTCTGCGTGACCTCGTTCGGTGAGAGCCACGGGCCGGCGATCGGCTGCGTGGTCGACGGCTGCCCGCCGGGGATGGCCTTGAGCGAAGCCCACATTCAGCCTGAACTCGACCGGCGCAAGCCCGGAACCTCCCGCCACGTCACGCAACGGCGGGAAGAAGACGTGGTCGAGATTCTCTCGGGCGTCTTCGAAGGCGTGACGACCGGAACGCCGATCGCGCTGCTGATCCGCAACGTCGATGCCCGCAGCAAGGACTACTCGAAGATCAAGGACATGTTTCGCCCGGGACACGCCGACTATACCTATTGGCAAAAGTACGGCGTGCGCGACTATCGCGGCGGCGGACGGCAGTCGGCACGAGAGACCGCGGTGCGGGTGGCCGCGGGTGCCATCGCAAAAAAGTGGCTGCGCGAAAAATATGGCGTGGCGATACGCGGCTATCTGGCCCAGTTGGGCCCGATCGTTATCCCGTTCAAGTCGTGGGACGGGGTGTACGGCAATCCGTTTTTCGTGGCCGATGACAGCTTCGTGCCGCAGCTCGAAGACTTCATGGACAAGCTGCGCAAATCGGGCGATTCGGCGGGGGCGAAGATCACCACGATCGCGTCCGCCGTGCCGGTCGGCTGGGGCGAGCCCGTCTACGACAAGCTCGATGCGGATCTGGCGTACAACATGATGAACATCAACGCCGTGAAAGGCGTGGAGATCGGCGCCGGTTTCGCAGCCGTCACGCAGAAAGGCACCGAGCATTCCGACGAGATGGCGCCGCAGGGATTCCTGTCGAACAACGCGGGCGGGATACTGGGCGGCATTTCGACCGGGCAGGATATCGTCGTGAACGTCGCGGTGAAGCCGACCTCCAGCATCCGGCTTGCGCGGCGGACGATAGACAAGCAGGGCCATCCGACGCAGATCGAGACGCACGGGCGTCACGATCCGTGTGTCGGCATCCGCGCAACGCCGATCTGCGAGGCGATGATGGCGCTGACGCTGATGGATCACGCGCTGCGCCACCGCGCGCAAAACGCCGACGTGCGCTGCGACACGCCGCGCATCCCGGCACAGGCGCCGCAGGACGTGATCGACAGGCTGAAGCGCGCAGCGGCGACCGAAGATCCCGATCCGTCCGAGGCGTGACGCCTCGCATGTCGTCGCTTCCCTACCGGCGTCTCGCCGGTTTTTATTTTTTCTATTTCGCGTATCTCGGCGCGTTCGCGCCTTTCTTCAGCCTTTACCTGGAAGCGGTGGGCATGTCGGCAGTGGAAATCGGCCTGCTCATGGCGCTGCCGCAGTTGACGCGGATCGCCGCGCCCCATCTCTGGGGCTGGCTGGCGGACCGCGGACCGAGCCGGCTGCGCATCGTGCGATGGACCGGGATTGCGGGGCTCGCCTGTTTCCTCGGGGTCTTTGCCGGCAGCGGCTTTGCGCTGCTGTTCATCGTGCTGTTCGCGATGACGTTCTTCTGGAGCGCGGCGCTGCCCCTCGTCGAGGCAACGACGCTGTCGCACCTGGGAGAAGAGACCGCCCGCTATGGGCGCATCCGCGTGTGGGGCTCGGTGGGGTTTATCGTGGCGGTGGTGATGGTGGGGTATCTCCTCGACTGGTTCGAGGTCGGCGTGCTGCCTGTCACCGTGGCTGCCATGATGATCGGAATGCTGGTGCTGTCGTGGAGCCTGCCGGACGCCGCGTCCGCGCCGCATCCGTCAGACGCTCTAACCATCGGGGACATCGTGCGCCGGCCGGCGGTGATCGCGCTGGTGACGGCGAGCGCCTTGATGGCGGCCGCGCACGGGCCGTATTACACCTTCTATTCGATTCATCTCGTCGATCACGGCTATAGCAAAGGGATGACGGGATTGCTGTGGGCGCTCGGCGTAATCTGCGAGATCGGCATCTTCATGTGGATGCCGCACCTCTACCGGGCCTACACGCTGCGACAGATCCTGATCGCGAGCTTCGCGCTCGCCGTGGTCCGGTTCCTGATGATCGGGTGGGCCGCCGACAGCCTCCTCGTGCTGCTGCTGGCGCAAACGCTGCACGCCGCGACCTTCGGCTCCTTCCACGCCGCGGCCATTGGCGTGGTGCATCGGATGTTTCGCGGCCGCCATCAGGCGCGCGGCCAGGCCATCTACGGCAGCCTGGCATTTGGCCTGGGCGGCGCCGCTGGCGCTTTTGCCAGCGGCTATGGCTGGGAACATCTCGGCGCCGGCATCACGTTCTCGCTCTCTTCCTTGTGCGCGCTGATCGGCCTCCTGATTCTGTGGTCGAAACTGAGGCTCGAAGGGCGCTGAGCCGGCCAGCCGCGGGGCGCGCTATTCCGGCAGCGGGAGAAGTGTAATAAAATTCCACGTTTCCATAAGGTTACGTGCCCATGACGGCTCGCACGCTGTACGACAAGCTCTGGCAAAGCCATCTCGTTCATGAAAGCGCGGAGGGTACCGCGCTCATTTACATCGACCGTCACCTGGTTCACGAGGTAACGAGCCCGCAGGCGTACTCGGGGCTGAAGCTCGCCGGGCGCAAACCCTGGCGGGTCGATTCGGTGGTGGCCACGGCAGATCACAACACGCCGACGCGAAACTGGGACAGAGGCATCGAAGGCATCACCGACCCGGTTTCGCGGCTGCAGGTCGAGACGCTCAACGCGAACATGAAGACGTTCGGCGCCAAGGTTTACTTTCCGTTTCTCGACAAGCGGCAGGGCATCGTGCACGTGATCGGGCCGGAGCAGGGCGCGACGCTTCCCGGCATGACGGTGGTCTGCGGCGATTCGCATACCAGCACGCACGGCGCGTTTGCCGCGCTGGCTTTTGGCATCGGCACCAGCGAAGTGGAGCACGTGCTGGCGACACAATGCCTGGTCATGAAGAAGTCGAAGACCATGCATGTGGTGGTCGAAGGCACGCTCGGCGCCGGCATCACCTCGAAGGACATCGCGCTGGCGCTGATCGGCCGGATCGGCAGTGGCGGCGGCACCGGCTACGTCATCGAATTCGCCGGCAGCACCATCCGCGGGCTGTCGATGGAAGCGCGCATGACTCTATGCAACATGGCCATCGAAGCGGGGGCACGGGCCGGCATGGTGGCGGTGGACGACCACACCATCAACTATGTGAAAGGGCGGCCGTTCGCGCCGGCCGGCGCGATGTGGGATCAGGCGGTCGCCTACTGGCGCACGTTGACGAGCGATGAAGGCGCCCATTTTGATCGGGTGGTGAAGCTGCAGGCCGAGGAGATCAAGCCGCAGGTCACCTGGGGCACCAACCCGCAGATGGTCACCACCGTCGATGGCAACGTGCCGGATCCGGCGCAGGCGGTCGACCCGGTGCAGCGTGAGTGGATAGAGCGCGCGCTGAAGTACATGGACCTCAAGCCGAATACGCCGATTACCGATATCCGCCTCGACAAGATCTTCATCGGATCGTGCACCAACTCCCGTATCGAGGATCTGCGCGCCGCCGCTCAGGTGGTCAAGGGCAAGCGCGTGGCGGCGAACATCAAGCTCGCCATGGTGGTGCCCGGCTCGGGTCTGGTGAAAGCGCAGGCGGAGAAAGAAGGCCTGGACCGCGTATTTACCGAAGCGGGGTTCGAATGGCGCGAGCCGGGCTGCTCGATGTGTCTCGGCATGAACGAGGACCAGCTTTCTCCCGGCGAGCGTTGCGCTTCGACCTCGAACCGGAATTTCGAAGGGCGGCAGGGCGCGGGAGGCAGGACGCATCTGGTGAGCCCGGCGATGGCGGCAGCGGCGGCCATCGCCGGGCATTTCGTGGACGTGAGAACCTTCAGTCAGGAGGGGACATGACAAGACTTGCTGCGGCGATATTGGCGGTATGGGCGATTGCGCTTGCGGGATGCAACACCATGGAAGGCCTGGGCAAGGACATGGAAAAAGCGGGCGAGGCGATACAGAGAAAGGCGAACAAGTAAGGCCATGGAAAAATTCATCCGCAAGGAAGGTCTGGTGGCGCCGCTCGATCGCGCCAACGTCGACACCGACGCCATCATTCCCAAGCAGTTCCTCAAGTCGATCGAGCGCACGGGATTCGGCCCGAACCTCTTCGACGAGTGGCGTTACCTCGACCACGGCGAGCCGGGAATGGACCAGTCCAGGCGCCCGGTCAATCCGGACTTCGTCCTCAATCAGCCGCGCTACCGCGGTGCGACGGTATTGCTCGCGCGGGAAAATTTCGGCTGCGGTTCATCGCGCGAGCACGCGCCCTGGGCGCTGCTGCAGTACGGGTTCCAGGCGGTGATCGCGCCCAGCTTTGCGGATATCTTCCACAACAACTCGCTCAAGAACGGCCTGCTGCTGATCAAGCTCGACGCGAAGATCGTGGATCGCCTCTTCCGCGAAGTGGAGGCCGCGCCCGGCTACCGGGTCGCGGTGGATCTGGAAGCGCAGACCGTCACCACACCGGGCGGCGAGAGTTTCCCCTTCGACATCGATCCCTTCGCCAAGCATTCCCTGTTGAACGGGCTGGACGAGATCGGGCTTACTCTCGAGCACGCCGACAAGATCCGGGGATTCGAAGCGCAGCATCGCGCGCGCCAGCCGTGGCTCTTCGGTTGACGGCGTCATGAAGATCGCGGTACTCGCCGGCGACGGCATCGGGCCCGAGATCGTCGGGCAGGCGCTCAAGGTATTGCATGCGCTCGCCCGCGACGGCCTGAAAATAGAACTCGAAGAAGCGCCGTTTGGCGGCGCGGGCTACGATGCCTGCGGTGACCCGCTGCCGGAGGCGACGCTCAAGCTCGCGCGCGAGGCCGACGCCGAGCTGTGCGGCGCGGTCGGCGGCCCGAAGTACGATGCGCTGCCGCGGCCGCAGCGTCCCGAGCAAGGCATTCTTCGCATCCGCAAGGAACTGGGCCTCTTCGCCAACCTCCGCCCGGCCGTTCTTTACCCGGAACTGGTCGGCGCATCCACGCTCAAGCCGGAAGTCGTCTCGGGCCTCGATCTCATGATCGTGCGTGAACTCACGGGCGACATCTACTTCGGCGAGCCGCGCGGCCGCCGCCAGAACGCACAGGGCGCGCGCGAGGGGTTCGACACCATGCTCTATTCGGTACCGGAGATCGTGCGCATCGCGGACATCGGTTTTCAGGCAGCGATGAAGCGCAGCAGGAAGCTCTGCTCGGTCGACAAGGAAAACGTGCTCGAGACGAGCCGTCTGTGGCGCGAAGTGGTGAAGGATGTCGGCAAAAAATACCCGCAGGTCGAGCTCTCGCACATGTATGTCGACAACGCCGCCATGCAGCTCGTGCGCAATCCCAGGCAGTTCGACGTCATCGTCACCGGCAACATGTTCGGGGACATCCTCTCCGACGAGGCTTCGATGCTGACCGGATCCATCGGCATGCTGCCTTCGGCCTCGCTCGACGCGCGCGCCAAGGGCCTCTACGAGCCGAGTCACGGTTCCGCACCGGACATCGCCGGAAAAAATATCGCGAATCCGCTGGCGACCATACTGTCCGCGGCGATGATGCTGCGTTACACCTTCAATCAGGACGAATGGGCGTACCGGATCGAGGCCGCGGTGAAAGACGTGCTCGCGCAGGGCCTGCGTACTGCGGACATTCACGAGGCGGGAATGCGCAAGGTGGGAACCGGCGAAATGGGGGAAGCCGTCGTCGCCGCGCTCTGAGCGCGGGCTTTGATAGAATGGCACCTCAATGGCTGGACAGCGATCATGAATAGAGTCGGTCTCGTAGGGTGGCGCGGCATGGTGGGGTCAGTGCTGATCCAGCGCATGCTGGCCGAGCGCGATTTCGATGCGATCGAGCCCGTGTTTTTTTCGACGTC
>JBQTJV010000049.1:0-6409 GCA_052386775.1 Betaproteobacteria bacterium | reverse complement strand
GCGGACGCGGGTTCGATTCCCGCCGCCTCCACCAAAATACAAAAGCCCCTGGCTGCGAAAGCGGCCAGGGGCTTCCTGCTTTCTCCGTTTGACAATCCGGCCTTATTCGACGCGGATGTTGGCCGAGTGGATGACTTTCGCGTATTTCGGGATCTCGCTTCGGAGCAGCGCGGTGAGCTCCTCGGGTGAACTGCCGACCGCATCCAACGCCTGCTTCGGATAGAAGTCTTTGACCTCCTGACTAGCGAGCGCCTTGCGAATTTCGGAATTCATTTTGTCGACAATCTGCTTCGGCGTGCCCTTCGGATAGAACATCGCGTACCAGTTGCCCGACTCCAGTCCGGGAAAGTAGGTGTTCATCGTTGGCAGGTCCGGAAGCGCCGAGGATTTTTTCGCCGTGGTAACCGCGAGCGCCTTGGCCCTTCCGGACTTCAGGTGCGGCATGATCGAGGGCGCCGTGGCGAAGATGTAATCGATCTCGCCGGAAATGAGCGCGACCACCGCTGGCCCACCGCCGCGAAACGTCACCACGGTGGACTTGAGCCCCGCCATCTGGTTGAACATCTCAGCCGTCAGATGCGCGGTGCTGCCCGCCGTGTTGCCGCCCGCCGTCATGCCGCCCTCGGTGCGCTTCGCCAGCGCAACCAGTTCCTTCACCGACTTGGCCGGCACGCTGGGATGCAGCGACAGCACCAACGGTGTCTCCGAGACGAGGCTTATCGGTATCAGGTCCTTGTAGACGTCGAATTTCATGCGCTTGGCGTGGAGCGTCGCGACTACCGAGATGCTGCCGGACGTGAACAGGATCGTGTAGCCATCCGGCGGCGATTCCACCACAAGCTGCGAGGCGATGAGGCCGCTCGCGCCGGTGCGGTTGTCGACGATGAAGTTCTGACCCGTGCTTCTCTGGAAAGCGGTGGACAGAATACGGGCCTGGATATCAGTGCCGCCCCCGGGCGGGAACGGTACGAGTATCCGAACCGGCTTGTCGGGCCATTCAGCGCTTTGTATGGGAGTCGAGGCGACAAAGGCGGCAAGCGCCGCCACCGCGTAGGCGTGGTGCTTCATGAAAACCTCCTCGTATGCTGTTATGGATACAGGAAACATCGGCCTGGTACCGGAATCCGACGCCTAACCCTGTAGCAGGCCTTTAGGCCTGCGTGGCGCTATGATGCCACTTCATGACCACATTGTGAACGGGGGCAGAAACCAAGGCCGCGTTCGCGACGCCGGGATACGGACGATCTTGCAAAAAGAAAAGGCCGCGCTACGGCGGCCCGTCCTAAAAATCCTGCAGGAGAACTACTTGGTGGCGTCTACCCCGGAGGATTTCACCAGTTCGGTGATGCGCTTGCGCTCGTTGCGCCGGAAATCGTCCAGTTCCTTGCGGGTGCCGCCTACCACTTCGACGCCCAGCGTTTTCAGCTTCTCGCCAAACGCGGGCTCTTTCACGATCTTGGCCACTTCGGCGCTGGCCTTCGCCAGTATCGGCTCCGGCGTGCCCTTCGGCGCCACCAGGCTGTACCACCCGAACATCTGATAGCCCGGCACCGCTTCCGCAATCGCCGGAACATCGGGCAGCGAGGGCGAGCGTTTCGGCGTCGTCACACCCAGCGCACGCAGCCGTCCGGACTCAATGTGCGGGCGCGCGGCCGGCAGCACGGCGTAAGTCAGGTGCACCTCGCGGGCGATAGTGTCTCCAATCGCCTGAGGCACGCCTTTGTACGGCACGTGCAGCATCTTGGTGCCGGTCAGGTTGGTGAAGAGCACGCCACACAGGTGCTCCGACGCGCCGGTTCCGGCCGAGCCGTAGCGCAGCTCCCCCGGGCGCTTCTTCGCGTATTCGATCAAGTCCCGAATCGATTTCACGGGCAGCTCGGGATTTACCATCTGCACGAACGGCACCGTGCCGATCAGCGCGATGGACGCGAAATCCTGATCGAGATTGAACTTGAGGTCCGGATACACCGAGGTTGCCACGAAAAGCTGCGAGGTCAACATCATCCAGGTGTAGCCATCGGGCACGGCGCGCAGGGCCAACTCGGCGCTGATGATTCCCGCCACGCCGGGTCGTGCATCGACCACGATGCGTTGGCCCCACTCCTTGTAGAGGCGGTCGCCGACGGTGCGCGAGATGATGTCCGGGCCCGAGCCCGCCGCGCTGCCGATGATGAGGCGAATCGGTTTCTCGGGATACTGCGGCTGGGCGGCATGAGCTGCCGGTGCCGCGACCAGGACGCAAACCGCTATCGCCCCGACCAGTAGTTTGATGCGCATGACGTTCTCCTCGGACTTATTCTCAAAAGAAGAAGCTTACGTCCCGAATACGGGCGTTGGGAATGGTAGCGGCAGTATAGTCATAGCGGGCGACGGTGCCAATTTCGTGTCGCCGCAGTGCGACGGCCTCAATCGCAATGAATTCAACCAAATGCGCGATGTTCTCCAACACCAGCGTCGCACGGCCACGACGATTTGCCGCGCCGGAATTAGATTGGCTCATCTGACGCACGGCTTAAAGGCTTGGATGGTAGACCAAATTCCCTCCATGGCACGCGAATTGCGGCCTCCGCAGTAACACTCAACGGGAGGCAACATCACGATGAAACTCGCGCTATTGGCCGCTACGTCGTTCGCGTTGATTTCGACCCCGGCGCTCGCCGCCGAAACCCGCGCGCCACAACACCTGCAGGCGGCATCCCATGCCGGCTCGGACATGTCGGACGGTGACGTGCTGGCGGAGCGGCATCTCGCGCTGTATCGGGCGTCTCGAGTCGCGGTACTGGGCTTGCACGATTCGGCCGACGAGAACCAGACCCCGGTCAGCGTGCGCACCTCGGCGACAGCGGCGCTGCCGTTGCCGGCTGACCGCCCCTCCTCCGACGGCGGAGACTACTCCGCGCGCTAAGCGCTACGCCTTCATGCGGCTGCGGTACTCGCCGGTGCGGGTATCGATCTCGATCCTGTCGCCGGTGCCGCAGAACAGTGGCACCTGCACTTCGAAACCGGTATGCAGCTTCGCAGGCTTGAGCACCTTGCCTGAGGTGTCGCCGCGCACCGCCGGTTCCGTATAGGCGATCTCGCGCACCACGGTCTGCGGAATGTCGATGGAGATGGGGCGACCGTTGTAGAGGACGATTTCGCACGGCATGCCGTCCTCCAGATAGTTCAGCGCATCGCCCATGTTCTCGCGATCGACTTCGTACTGGTTGAACTCCCCGTCCATGAAGACGTACGAGGGATCGGAAAAATAGGAATAGGTGGCCTCCTTGCGCTCGAGCACCACCGTCTCGAATTTCTCGTCCGCCCGGTAAACCGTTTCGCTGGCGGAGCCCGACAGCAGGTTCTTGAGCTTCATTTTCACCACGGACGCATTGCGCCCGGACTTGTTGTACTCCGCCTTCTGAACGACCAGCGGATCGTTTCCCACCATGATCACGTTGCCCGCCCTGATTTCCTGTGCCGTCTTCATATTGAACCTCAATATCTCATTGAACCAAAACTACTATTTTAACCTGTCCGCGCAGAACTCCGCCAGCTTTGCAGCAAGCTCGGGGCTCGCCGCCAATCGCCTGGCCCATGCCTGCGCATGTCTCGTCAGCTCGGCGCGGTGCGCCCAATACTCATCCCACGCGTCATGGACCGAAATACCGGATGCTCCGTTCCACGACCGCCACATCGCACACACGCGCTCTGCTGCGAAGGAGGGTAACGAGGCGCAATACAAGTCGAGAAAGGCATCGAGCTTGCGCCAGTGCGCACCCTCGGCCTGCTCGTAGATCTGCCACACGAGCGGCCGCCCCGCCCACTGCGCCCGGACGAAAGAGTCTTCGCCCCGCACGAAATTCACGTCGCAACTCCACAGCAGTTCGTCATACCTGCCCTGCTCCACGAACGGCAGCACGCGCACTTCCAGGCTGCCGCGCTGAAAATGCTGTCCCGCCGCGACGCCGCGTTGGCCGAAATGCGCGGCAATCAGCGCATCGCTTTTCCCCTGCGGCACGGCGGCTACGACCGGACGGGCACTGTTCTCCCATGTCGAAAGCAGCGTCGTCAATGGCGCGGTGTCGTAGCTGAACACGGAAACCACTGTCGCGTCCTTTTCCGGATTTTCGAACCCCGTTGCCCGCCACAGCGTGCGGCGCGCTTCCGTGCCGAACCGGTCGCGCCGCGCCGTGAGGCCCTTCTCACGCAGCACGCCGCCCGTGCCCGCCACGAATCCGGGGAAGAAGAAATAGCGGGGGATACCCCAGCGCGGATGCGGCGAGGGCAGCCCATGATGCTCCGGGACCCACGGCTCGGCGCTCAGGTACTCGAGCACGAGCCACACGGCGTGCGGCGTGGCCTGCGCCATCGCGGCCACATACGCCTCCGGCAGGCCGCAGCCGAACGCTTCAATGACGATGTCCGCCGGTGAGACCGCCGGCCACTTCTGGGGCCAGGCGCAAACCACGATGCCCGACACCGTCTGCTGCGCCACACCCGCTTTCACCTCATGACATAGCGCATGGAGTGGCGAGAGATCGTCGATCCAGAGCCGAACGTTAGCCTGGTGCTCGGCGCTTAACTGCCGCGCCAGCCGCCAGCACACCGCGGCGTCGCCGAAGTTGTCGACGACCTTGCAGAAAATATCCCACGTACGCGGTTGAGACATGGCGAGGAAGCGCGCGGCCGCATCGAGCGGTCATGCGCGACAATAAAAAAGCCGGGCACGTGCCCGGCTTTCTCGACATCCCGGCGTTTTAGACCGCCTGGATGTTGCTTGCCTGTTTCTTGCCTTTGTTGCCGTTGGTGACTTCGAAAGACACCTTCTGGCCTTCTTTCAGCGTCTTGAATCCCGACATGTTGATCGCCGAAAAATGCGCGAACAGATCTTCGCCGCCATCATCAGGAGTAATAAAGCCGAAGCCTTTGGAGTCGTTGAACCACTTGACCGTTCCGGTTGCCATGTTGCATTCCTATAGAAAAAAATAAAAAAGGGCTTAGCCCACCGATGTTTGATCTCAAAGCCCCACAAGAACCAACAGCAACAACCGTAAGAACTTGAAACTAAACACGTGGGCGCCGTTATACGCACATTGCGCGGATCGGTCAAGCTAAATCTGTATTATGCCGGTCGGGTAAGCGCCGGCCTAGCGCTTCAGGTATTTTCCGGCGAATTCCTCGGCGGTCTTCGGGTCGCGGGTCCGCAAGCTCGCATAGGTCTCCTTCACCTTGTCCGGGCGGTTCAGGTAGTGGTAGGCCACCCCCGCGTTGTAGAGTGCAGCGGCGTCGTTGGGCCGTATGCGCAGCGCTTCCTGGAACGCCTCGAGCGCCCGGTCGTGCTGGTTGAGCGAAAGGTACGAAAACCCGAGGTTGAGCCAGCCTTCGAACATCTCCGAGTCCAGGCGCAACGCCTGCTGGTACGGCGATATCGCCCGGCGCGGCCGATTCATGCTGCGATAGGCATCCCCCAGCTCCTGCCATGCTGGCGCGTGCGTCGGCTGCGCGCGGACCCATTGCTGCGCCAGCGTCAGCGCACCGGGCCAATCCTTCTTCGCCTTCGCCTGCGCGATGCGGGACATCCACCGTTTCGCCATGCTGTCACGCGCGGTCGCGGTTCCCGGTTTGAACGCGCCGCCTTCCCCGGAGCGGGCGACCAGCTGCGAGATCCAGCTTGCCGGGGCCGCGAAATTGAGGTTCTGGCCGTCCTGCAGGAAAAACGCCGTGATGCCGATCAACCGGCCCTCGGCATCGAACAATCCGCCGCCGCTCGATCCCTGCGAGATCGCCGCCGAGGTCTGGATATATTGCGAGCCTTCGAATTCGCGCAGGCTGGACACCAGTCCTTCGGTGAAAGTGAGTTCCAGACCTTCCGGAGCGCCGATGGCGTAGACGCGCTGGCCGACCCGCAGCCTGCCGCTCCACAACACCGCCCGCGGCGCATTGAGTCGTGGCACCGACAACTGACAAAGATCGCGCTCGTGATCGGCGTGGGCGAGCTTCGCTTCCAACTGTTCCTTGTCATAGCCGACCACGAGCCGGGTGCCGCCCTCCAGCACGTGGCAATTCGTGACCACGGACTCACGCCCGACGACCACTCCGCCGCCCTGGTTGACCGGACTGTCCTGCTGGTCATAAGCCTGAATCGTGACCACGCTCCTTGAAGCCTGCTGGAAAATCTGCTCGGGGGTCTTGGCATACGCGCTCGCAGCCCATGCTGCGAAAAACAACATCGCGGCGACTCTGATGAAAAGCATCGGATCGTTCCCTGCGCAGGTTCTGCGCTCAGTCCATTCAATCGATTCTTGCGTCATGCTTACTTTTTGTGGCTGCGCTTTAGGCCTGGAAGAGACGGCAAAAGTTCAAGCCCGGAAGACAGATTGCATGTTCAGTCCGCCTTGCCGTCGGCTACGCCGAGAACCAGCCCTCG
>JBQTJV010000048.1:0-14608 GCA_052386775.1 Betaproteobacteria bacterium | reverse complement strand
GCACGAGTTTTGGCCCATGACTTTGTCGCCCGCCTTGTGAATATTCGCGATATTCACTGCGGCGAGCTTCGCGTCCTGAGCCAAAATCGTGACAGCGCACCACGCGGGTCATTATGTTAGGCACTCTGAAAGGCTTTGACGCAAAGAGCGCAAGGGACGCAGCAGAATTCCTTAAACAGGCACGCAAACGAGCGGCGTGCCGATGCGCTTGCTATGTTGCGGAATAACGTGCGCAGACGTGATCCGTCTATCCCGTTTTTTCTTTGCGTCCTTCTCGTCGATGCCGTTCACTTGCGTCCGGCGCGGGCGAGGAGGAACTGCGTCAGCAGCGGCACCGGCCGCCCGCTCGCGCCCTTGTCCTTTCCGCTCTTCCAGGCGGTGCCCGCGATGTCGAGATGCGCCCAGCGGTATTTCTTCGTGAAGCGCGCGAGGAAACACGCGGCGGTGACACTGCCTGCCGGGCGCCCGCCGATGTTGGCGAAATCGGCAAAGTTGCTCCTGAGCTGTTCCTGGTAGTCGTCCCACAACGGCATGTGCCACGCCCGGTCGAAGGCCGCATCGGCCGCCGCGAGCACCTCCTTGGCGAGCGCATCGTCGTTGGCGAAAAGCCCGGAAGCGACATGGCCGAGTGCGATGACACAGGCGCCGGTCAGCGTCGCCATGTCGATCACCACGGAAGGCTCGAAGCGCCCGGCGTAGGTGAGCGCGTCGCACAGGATGAGACGGCCCTCGGCGTCCGTATTGAGGATCTCCACCGTTTGCCCCGACATCGTGGTGACGATATCGCCCGGCTTGATGGCCCGGCCTCCGGGCATGTTTTCCGTCGTCGGAATCAGGCCGACGACATTGAGGGGCAAGCGCATCTCGCCCACGGCCTTCAGCGTTCCGAGCACGCTCGCGGCACCGCACATGTCGAACTTCATTTCGTCCATTTCGGGCGCGGGCTTGATCGAGATGCCGCCGGTGTCGAAGGTAATGCCTTTTCCGACGAGCGCCACCGGCTTTTGCGTCTTCGGGCCGGCGCGATATTCGAGCACGATCAGCTTCGGCGGCTGGGCACTGCCTTGCGCCACCGCGAGAAGCGCCCCCATGCCGAGCTTCTCCATGTCCTCGCGCTCGAGCACGGTGACTTTCATCCGGTAGCGCTTCGCCAGATCGCGCGCCTGCTCCGCGAGGTAAGTCGGGGTGCACACGTTCCCCGGCAGGTTGCCGAGGTCCTTGGCGAGGCCGATCCCGTGCGAGATGGCAAGACCTTCTTCCAGTCCGGCCGTTGCGCGCCGCACCGCGCTCTTGGCGCCGACGCCGAGCGCGAGCCGGCGCAGCGCCGGTCGCGGCGCTTCCGGTTTGCTCTTCATCTGATCGAAGCGGTAGACCGCTTCTCCCGCCACCACCACTGCGTTCGAGACGCGCCATTTGGCGTCGCGCTTGATCGTCGTGATGTCCGTCAGGTGCAGCGACGCATCGCTGGCGCCCGTCGCATTCAGCGTTCTGATCGCGGCCGCGACCGATTCGCGATATTGCTTCTCGCCGAATCCCGATTCGGGTCCGAGCCCCACCAGCATGACACGCTCGCAGGCGACGTTGGGAACGCTGTGCAACACGAGCGTGGCGCCGAGTTTCCCTTCCATGTCGCCGCGCGCGACGATGTTCTTGAGATAGCCCTTGGCGTCGCGATCCAGCGCCGCGGCGGCCGGCGTCAACTTGCGCGACTCGAATACGCCGACGACCGCGCAGCCGCTCTTGGTCTGTCCCGGTGAAGTACTTTTTATGCTAAATTCCACGCTCGTCTCTCCTGCGGATGATATGCAATAGCCCGCTGATTATCTGCGTATTCTTAGCCAAAAGCAAAGCGCCTGAATGGTCTTTCGTAAAGCGTTGCTGCGAGAACTTGCGACCGTCGCGCTGGGCGCTTTCCTGGTACTGCTGGGCATCACCCTCACGACGCAGTTGGTGCGCTTTCTGGGGCAGGCTGCCAGTGGTGTCATCACCTCGAGCGGCGTTGTCGCCCTGCTCGGCTTCACGCTCCTGAGCTACCTGCCCGTGCTGCTTTCGCTCACGCTCTTCATTGCGGTGCTCATGACGCTCACCCGCAGCTATCGCGATTCGGAGATGGTGGTCTGGTTTTCCTGCGGCGTCGGTCTCACTCAGTGGGTGCGCCCGGTGCTCGGCTTTGCGCTGCCGTTCGTGTTCACCATCGCGCTTCTCTCCCTCGCCTTGTCGCCGTGGGCCGTGAGCAAGGCCGAGGAGTTCCGGCGCCTGATGGAGAGCCGCGACGATGTCTCGGCGGTGACGCCCGGCGTTTTCCGCGAATCGCGGCAGGCCGAGCGCGTCTACTTCGTCGAAGAAGTATCGGGGCAGGAAAACCTGGTGGCCAACGTGTTCGTCAGCGCAACGCAGCACCAGAAAACGGGCGTCATGGTGGCGAGGGAGGGGTTTCAGGAAATCATGCCCAACGGCGACCGCTTCCTGGTATTGCTGAACGGCCGGCGCTACGAGGGGCAGCCGGGCACCGCCGAGTATCGCATCGCTGAATTCAAGCGCTATGCGATCCGGATCGAGGTTTCCGAAATGGTGGCGCGTGCGCCGACCACGAAGACCACGTCCACGCCGGAATTGCTGATCAACCGGACGCCAGCCAACATGGCGGAACTCTCGTGGCGGCTCGGATTGCCGATCTCCGCGCTGCTGCTGTCGCTGCTTGCGATCCCGCTCTCGTTCGTGAATCCCCGGGCCGGCCGCTCGATGAACCTGCTGCTCGCCCTGCTGATCTACGCGGTCTACAACAACCTGCTCTCGATCGTGCAGGCTGCCATCACGCAATCGCGGATCGACATCGCGGTCGGACTGTGGGGCGTGCACGCGGTGATGGCGCTGCTGCTCGTGCTGCTGTTCTACAGAAGAGTCATGGTGTTTTCGCTGTTTCGACTGCTCCGATGAGAACGCTGCGCCGCTATCTCGCGCGCGAGATCATTGCGGCCACCGCGCTGGTCTTCGCGGCGCTGCTGGTGCTGTTCGCCTTTTTCGACCTGGTCGAGCAGATCAAGGATCTCGGGCGGGGCGCCTACCAGTTGCGCCTGATCCTGCTCCACGTGGTGCTTTCGCTGCCCAACCACGTCTACGAGCTGTTTCCCATCGCCGTGCTGATCGGCACGCTGTTCGCGTTGGCCCAATTGGTGGCGAGTTCCGAGTACACCGTGATGCGCGTATCCGGCATTTCCGTCTCGCGCATGGGGTTGACGCTGAGCGGGGTTGGAATGGCGTTCGCGATACTCACTTTCGTATTCGGCGAGTTCATCGGCCCGCCCACCGAGCAGCTCGCGCAGCGCATCCGCTCGCAGGCGATCACGGGACTGGTCGCGCAGGAATTCCGGTCCGGGTTATGGATCAAGGACGGCCGAAATTTCATCAACGTGCTGGAGGTGCTGCCCGACGCCACGCTGAGAGGCGTAAAAATCTACGAGTTCGACGACGAGCATCGCCTGCGCCAGATCAGCCATGCGCAACGCGGCGACTATCAGAGCGACCGCAGGTGGCTCCTGAAGGACGTGGTCCAGACCAACTTCGGGGAGCGCAAGGCGAGCGTGAGCCGGATTGCCGAAGCGAGCTGGCAGTCCGTGCTCGAACCCCGGCTGCTCAACGTGCTGCTGGTGAAGCCCGAGCAGATGTCGGCGTGGAGCCTCTATTCCTACGCGCAGCACTTGAAGGAGAACCGGCAGCGGGCGCTGCGCTATGAGATCGCGCTATGGGGAAAGATCATGTACCCGGTGGCGGTGCTGGTGATGATGCTGCTGGCGCTGCCGTTTGCCACTTTCCAGCGCCGGCAGGGTGGCGTGGGCGCGAAGATCTTCGCCGGCATCATGCTGGGCCTCGGATTTCATTTCCTCAACCGGCTCTTCGGGCACCTGGGATTGCTCAACGACTGGCCCGCGATTGTCAGCGCGCTGGTGCCGACGCTGATTTTCCTCAGCGTGGCGGTGACGATGATCTGGTGGCAGGAACGAAGATGATCCGCGTGCCCGCGAGGCGGTCGTGCAGGAACTGGCGGTCGCGGTCGAACAGCGCCCAGACAAACCCCGCCCCGCCCAGCGCGGTGCTCAACACCGCGTAAGCGTAGCGGCGCAGGGCGCGGTTGGTGGAGAGCGGGTTACCGGCCGGCGTAACGAGCCGGATGCGCCAGGTTTTCATGGCGAGCGTCTGCCCGCCCCGGCGCCATTGCCAGACGAAATATAACCCGGTCAGCGCGACGAGATAGCACTGGGTGAGCGCGCGCTTCAGCGGATCGTCCCAGCCCTCGATGAGGAAAACCAGCGGCACCATACCCGCCAGCAACAGCGCCGCAAGGAGCAACGTTTCGTAGAGCAGGCTCAGCAGCCTTCGGCCCAACCCCGCGAGATCGCCCGGCGCGGGCGCGGCGGTCACTGCGTACGCTGGGTGGCCAGCGCACGCTCTGTGGTTTCCGGCCCTTGCGCGGGCATCGGTACCGGCACGGTAGGGGCTGCCGCCTCTTCCTGCGGCGGGTTGGCAGAGGGCGGATCGGTGAGCGAAGGATCGAGCGGCGCGCCCTGCCGCTGTTGCTGCTGGGCAAGCGAGCGCTGATAGCGTTCCCATTCGGTCCTGACTTCCTTGCGCTCGTCGGGTTTCATCTGCTTCAGCTTCTGATACTTCTCGCGTGCCGCTGCCCGCTGCTGGGGCGTCAGCGCCGCCCAGTCGCGCATGCGTTTCTGCAGGCGTTGCTGCTCCGGCGGTTTCATCTTGGGATACTTGTCTGCGATGGCGACCCACTTCTTGCGCCGCGTGGTGTCCATCTGGTCCCACTCCGGCGCCAGCGGCGCGAGCACTTCCCGCTGCGCCGGTGTCAGCTCCGTCCACGCCGGGCGAGGCGCTTTCCTGGCGTCCGGCTTGACCTGCGCCGCAATGCCGGGCGTGGCGAGGCAGAACCAGACGATCAGTGCGATGAGCGTTTTAGCCACGAATCGAAGCCCTTGTCGAGGTAGGCGTTGATCGGCAGCTCGTCGGTAAGCAAACCGACGTCGAGGTCGGCCAGCTCGTTCGCGGGGCTCGAACCGTTCTGCCAGTACGCCATGCCGATCAGGGCGCTGATCAGGGCTGCCGCGGCGATCACGTAGCGCGGGCTGAAGAAATGATATTCGCCGCGCCGACCGGGCGCGCCGCCAGCCCAGGCCAGGCGCCCCTCCGGCTGCACGCGCTCGCTGTAGCGCGACAATGCCGTCTTGCGCGCCTCGAGGAGCCGCTCGCGGGTCCGCGGATCGACGTGATCGGCACCGAAATCCAGGTGCCGGACGATGCCGCGCGCCAGTTCGTCGTCGGTTTTTGTCATAGCTTGATCCCCTGTTTCTGCAACACCACGGCGAGCGCATGGGTCGCCCGCGAGCAGTGTGTCTTCACACTTCCCTCCGAGCAACCCATTATTTTCGCCGCTTCCGCGACGTCCATTTCCTCCCAGTAACGCAGGAGAAATGCCTGCCGTTGACGGGCGGGCAGCTTTTCCAAAGCTTTTTCAATCAAAGCAACGGTTTGCGATTGTTCCAGTTGTTCGGCGGGAGTTTCGGACTTGGAGTCACCCGCGATCTCCAAAGTTTCCAGCGGATCATAGTCGTCGTCCCCGTCACTGCTCCCGAACAGCGAGGATATCGGCGTGGTCCACAGCGATCGCACCTTCTGCCGGCGATAGAAATCCCGGATTGCGTTTTGCAGGATGCGCTGAAAGAGCAGGGGCAATTCGGCGACCGGCCGGCCCGCGTAGCGCTCGGTGAGTCTCAGCATCGCATCCTGAACGATATCCAGTGCCGTCTCCTCGTCGCGCACGGCAAACACGGCTTGCTTGTAGGCGCGCCGCTCGACTTCAGCCAGGAAGTCCGCGAGTTCTTTGTAGGTAGCCAGTGGGTTGCCTTTTTGGGGGACGCTCGTTCCCGCCCTCTTTATTTTGGGGGCCCTCGTTCCCGTTTTTTCTACCCGTCGCGCACGCCCACTTCCGGCGGGTCGCAGGCATCTTAGCAAAACGTCCCGCCCGCGCAAACGGCTGGGAAAGCGCTCGCGGCGTGGCGTGTATCATGCTGTTTACAGGGATATTTTGCTTGACCAAAGCGCGGCCACCCGGTAATGTCCTAGGTTTTCCGCATCGTTGCCGCAAGACAAACTCATGGAACTTACCGGCGCTGAAATCGTGATCCGATGCCTGCAGGAAGAGGGCGTCGAGTACGTGGTCGGCTATCCGGGCGGCGCCGTGTTGTTCATCTACGACGAGCTGTTCAAGCAGAACGCGGTCAAGCATATCCTCGTGCGCCACGAGCAAGGCGCGGTTCACGCCGCCGACGGTTACGCGCGTTCGACCGAGAAGGTCGGGGTGGCGCTGGTGACCTCCGGTCCCGGGGTCACCAATGCCGTGACCGGCATTGCGACCGCGTACATGGATTCGATCCCGCTGGTGATCGTCACCGGCCAGGTGCCCACGCACGCCATCGGGCAGGATGCATTCCAGGAGTGCGACACGGTCGGCATCACGCGCCCGTGCGTCAAGCACAATTTCCTGGTGAAGGATGTCGGGGACATCGCCGCCACCATGAAAAAGGCGTTTTATATCGCCTCCACCGGCCGGCCCGGCCCGGTCGTGGTCGATATCCCGAAGGACATCACGGTCCAGAAAACCGAATTCCAGTATCCCGAGACGACGGTCATGCGCTCGTACAACCCCGTGGTCAAGGGGCACCCGGGGCAGATCAAGAAGGCGATACAGGTTTTGATGGGCGCCCAGCGGCCGATGATTTACACCGGCGGCGGTGTCATCCTCGGCAACGCCTCCGCAGAACTGGCCCAGCTCGTGCGCTTGCTCGGTTTCCCGTGCACCAATACGCTGATGGGGCTCGGCGGCTACCCGGCGACGGATCGCCAGTTCGTGGGCATGCTCGGTATGCATGGCACCTACGAAGCCAACATGGCGATGCAGCATTGCGACGTGCTGCTCGCGATCGGCGCCCGCTTCGACGACCGCGTGATCGGCAATCCGAAGCACTTTTTCGAGGAGCCGCGCACCATCATTCATGTCGACATCGACCCATCGTCGATCTCGAAACGGGTCAAGGTCGACGTGCCGATCGTCGGCAACGTGCGCGAAGTGCTGAAGGAACTGATCCGCCAGCTCGAGGCCGCCAAAGTGCGTCCCGATCAGGAAGCGCTCAAGACCTGGTGGACGCAGATCGAATTGTGGCGCGGGCGCGACTGCCTCAAGTACGACCGCACGAGCCCGCTGATCAAGCCGCAGTATGTCATCGAGAAGCTCTACGAGATCACCCGGGGCGATGCTTTTGTCACCTCGGACGTGGGCCAGCACCAGATGTGGGCGGCCCAGTTCTACAAATTCAACCAGCCGCGACGCTGGATCAACTCCGGCGGCCTCGGCACCATGGGATTCGGCCTGCCGGCGGCCATGGGCGCGCAGCTCGCCCATCCCGACGCGGAAGTGGCGTGCGTGACGGGCGAGGCGAGCATCCAGATGTGCATCCAGGAGCTGTCCACCTGCAAGCAGTACCGGCTGCCGATCAAGATCGTGAATCTCAACAACAAGTACATGGGCATGGTGCGGCAGTGGCAGGAATTCTTCCACGGCAATCGCTACGCCGAGTCGTACATGGATGCACTGCCGGACTTCGTGAAGCTGGCCGAATCGTACGGCCACGTCGGCATGCGCCTGGAGAAGCCGGAAGACGTGGAGCCCGCGCTCAAAGAGGCGTTTTCGCGCAAGCACGATCTCGTGTTCATGGACTTCGTGACCGATCAGACCGAGAACGTGTTTCCGATGGTGCCCGGCGGCAAGGGTCTCTCCGAGATGATCCTGGTATGAGACATATCATCTCGGTGCTGCTTGAAAACGAGGCCGGTGCGCTGTCCCGTGTGTCGGGGCTCTTTTCCGCCCGTGGCTACAACATCGAATCGCTCACCGTCGCGCCCACCGAGGACGAGACGCTGTCGCGGATGACGGTGGTCACCAACGGCTCCGATGAAGTGATCGAGCAGATCACCAAGCAGCTCAACAAGCTGATCGACGTGGTCAAGGTGGTCGACCTGTCGGAGGGCGACCACATCGAGCGCGAGCTGATGCTGGTCAAGGTGCGCGCCATCGGCAAGGACCGCGAGGAAATGAAGCGCATGGCGGATATCTTCCGCGGGCGCATCATCGACGTCACCGACAAGGACTATACGATCGAGCTGACGGGCACCGGCTCGAAGCTCGACGCTTTCCTGAGCGCGATCGATCGCAGCGCCATCCTGGAGACGGTGCGCACCGGCGCTTCCGGGATCGGCCGCGGCGACCGCGTGCTCAGAGTCTAGAAGAGGTCCGGCCGGCCGGTTTCTGCGCTGCTGCGTCGCGCCTTCATTTCAAACAAGAGGAAACATGAAAATCTATTACGACAAAGACGCCGACCTGTCGCTCATCAAGCGCAAGCACGTGGCCATCATCGGCTATGGATCGCAGGGCCATGCTCATGCCAACAATCTCAAGGATTCCGGTGTGAAGGTCACCGTCGGCCTGAGAAAGGGCGGCGCCTCGTGGACCAAGGCCAAGAACGCGGGGCTTGCGGTGAAGGAGGTCGGGGATGCGGTGAAGGGCGCCGATCTCATCATGATCCTGCTGCCCGACGAGCACCACCCGCAGGTCTACCAGGACGAGATCGAACCGAACATCAAGAAAGGCGCGACGCTCGCTTTCGCGCACGGCTTCAACATCCACTTCAAGCAGATCGAGCCGCGTGCCGACCTCGATGTCATCATGATCGCGCCCAAGGGACCGGGGCATCTGGTGCGCTCCACCTACACGCAGGGCGGCGGCGTGCCGTCGCTCATCGCAATCGCCCAGGACGCATCGAAGAAAGCGCGCGATGTCGCGCTTTCCTACGCTGCAGCGATCGGCGCCGCGCGCGCCGGCGTCATCGAGACGACGTTCCGCGAGGAATGCGAAACCGATCTCTTCGGCGAGCAGGTGGTGCTGTGCGGCGGTCTGACCGCGCTCATCCAGGCGGGATTCGAGACGCTGGTCGACGCAGGCTACGCGCCGGAGATGGCGTACTTCGAATGCCTGCATGAAGTGAAGCTGATCGTCGATCTGATCTATGAGGGCGGCATTGCCAACATGCGCTACTCGGTTTCGAATACCGCCGAGTACGGCGACTTCACCCGCGGCCCGCGCATCATCAACGAGCAGACGCGCGCGGAGATGAAACGCATCCTGCACGAGATCCAGACCGGGCAGTTTGCCAAGGAATTCATCCTCGAGAACAAGGCGGGTGCCGCTTCGCTGAAGGCCATGCGCCGCGTCGGCCAGGCGCACCAGGTGGAAACCGTGGGCGCGAGGCTGCGCGACATGATGCCGTGGATCAAGAAAAACCGCCTGGTCGATCAGTCGCGGAACTAGCAGGCGTCTCACGCCACCAACCACGCTGATGAGCAACTACCCGCATCCCCTGATTGCGAAGGAAGGCTGGCCGTACACCGCGGCAGCCGTCGCCGTGGCGGCGCTCGTCCACTGGTTTGCAGGTTTCTGGTGGGCGCTGCCGTTCTGGCTGGTGGCGCTCTTCGTGGTGCAGTTCTTCCGCGATCCGCCGCGCCCCATTCCCCAGGATCCGCGGGCGGTACTGTCGCCTGCCGACGGCAGGATCGTGGCGGTGGAGCGCGTGCAGGACCCCTATCTCAACCGCGATGCGCTCAAGATGAGCGTTTTCATGAACGTGTTCAATGCGCACTCCAACCGCAGCCCGGTGGATGGCGAGATCCGCAATACCTGGTACCACGCCGGCAAGTTCATCAACGCCATGATGTCGAAAGCGTCGCTCGAGAACGAGCGCGCCGCGCTGTGGATCCGCACGCCCGCCGGCGCCGATGTGACCTGCGTCCAGGTCGCCGGCTTGATCGCACGGCGCATCCTCTGTTACGTCCACACCGGACAGAAGCTCGCGCGTGGCGAGCGGTTCGGTTTCATCCGCTTCGGATCGCGCGTCGATGTCTACCTGCCCCCGGCGGCCGTGCCGCGGGCGAGCATCGGCGACAAGGTGTATGCGACCGAGTCGGTGCTCGCGCTGCTGCCGTAGACGCCACCGGGCAATGAAGACAAGGCCGTTCGTGCTGAGTTTATCGAGGCACGAGCGGCGTGTTCACGTCCCTTCGCGCTGCTCACGAGACGCTTCGACTGCGCGCTGGTGCGCTCCGCTCAGCGCGAACGGGCGTTTTAGGTACCGTTGAAGAATGTACGAACCGCGGGAAAGCAAGGCCTTCATCAAGACGCGCTTCGCGCGCCGCGGCATCTACTGGCTGCCCAATCTTTTCACCATCATCGCCCTCTTTGCCGGGTTCTACGCCATCGTGCAGGCGATGAGCGGGCGCTTCGAGCATGCCGCGATTGCGATTTTCGTGGCCATGGTGTTCGACGGATTGGACGGACGCGTGGCGCGGCTGACGCGCACGCAGAGCGCCTTCGGTGCGGAGCTCGACAGCCTGTCCGACATGGTGTCCTTCGGCGTCGCGCCGGCGCTGGTGGTCTACGTCTGGGCGCTGCGCGACTTCGCGTTCATCGAGAAGGTTTCGGTGCTCGGACCGTGGCTCTCCACAAAACTGGGATGGATCGCCGCGTTCGTCTACTGTGCATGCGCGGCGCTGCGGCTCGCGCGCTTCAACACCACGCTCGATATCGGGGACAAGCGTTTTTTCCAGGGGTTGCCGAGCCCCGCCGCCGCCTGCCTCATCGCCGGGCTGGTGTGGGCGATGGACGAATACCAGGTCAACGGCGCCGATGTGCGCTGGCTTGCCTGGGGACTGACGATGTTCGCCGGACTCACCATGGTGAGCAACCTCAAGTTCTACAGCGGCAAGGACATCAATCTGCGCAAGAGCGTACCGTTCTCCGTGGTGGTGGCGATCGCGATGGGCATGGTGTTCCTCGTGACCTTCCAGAACCAGATTCCCGAGATCCTGTTCACGATCTTCGCCTGCTACGGACTCTCCGGATATGTCATCTGGGCATGGGAGGCGGTCAAAGGACGCAGGGCCAAGCCGCCGCCGGCCGCGGCGGGCTAGTGCTTGCACGCCGCGGCAAATGCCACTATATTCTGCAGCATGTATTCGTACAGCCGGGCCAATGTTTCATTCCTCAGCTCCAGCCTTCTGCTGGCCGGCCTGCTGCTGCGCGTTCGCGCGCGCTAATACCTTACCCCACAATTTGTGTTTCGAGCCCGGCGCGGAAACCCGCCCCGGAAGACCATCCAGTACGCGCGCCCAGCCGCTTCAGCGGCAGCGAGAGCAGTAAGCGGAGACCATCATGAGCCAGGATAGATTGATCATATTCGACACCACCATGCGCGACGGCGAGCAGAGTCCCGGTGCTTCCATGACCAAGGAAGAGAAGTTGCGGATTGCGCGGCAACTGGAGCGCATGCGCGTGGACGTCATCGAAGCGGGGTTTCCCGCGGCGAGCGACGGCGACTTCGACGCCGTCCAGGCCGTCGCGCGGATCGTGAAAGACAGCACCGTGTGCGGACTGGCGCGCGCCAACGAAAAGGACATCCGGCGCTGCGGCGACGCGGTGCGCGTGGCGGTTTCGCCCCGGGTGCACACATTCATCGCCACTTCCCCGATTCACATGGAGAAAAAACTGCGCATGGAGCCTTCCCAGGTGATCGAGCAGGCGGTGCGCGCGGTGAAGTGGGCGCGCGAGTACACCGACAACGTCGAATTCTCGCCCGAGGATGCCGGCCGTTCGGATATCGATTTTCTCTGCCGCATTCTGGAGCGCGTCATCAAGGCCGGCGCCACCACCATCAACATTCCCGACACCGTGGGCTACACCCTGCCGGACGCTTTCGGCAATCTCATCCGCAGCCTGCGCGAGCGCATCCCCGACGCGGACAAAGTCATCTGGTCCGTGCACTGCCACAATGACCTTGGCCTCGCGGTGGCGAATTCGCTGTCCGCGGTTCTGAACGGCGCGCGGCAGGTGGAGTGCACCGTGAACGGCCTCGGCGAGCGGGCGGGGAACGCGGCGCTCGAGGAAATCGTCATGGCGGTGCGCACACGGCAGGACGTGTTCTCGTGCGATACCAACATCGATGCGACCCAGATCGTGCCGGCGAGCCGGCTCGTATCGGGCATCACCGGTTTTCCGGTGCAGCCGAACAAGGCGATCGTCGGCGCGAATGCGTTTGCGCACGAGTCGGGGATCCACCAGGACGGCGTGCTGAAAAGCCGCGACACGTACGAGATCATGCGCGCGCAGGACGTGGGCTGGATCGCCAACAAGCTCGTGCTCGGCAAGCACAGTGGGCGCAACGCGTTCAAGAACCGGCTACAGGAGCTGGGCATCGTGATCGAGTCCGAGGAAATGGTGAACGCCGCGTTCAAGCGCTTCAAGGACCTCGCGGACAAGAAGCACGAAATTTTCGACGAAGATATCCAGGCGCTCGTCACCGAGGAGAATCTCGAGCAGGCGGTGAACGAGCATTTCAGGCTGGTGTCCCTCACTGCACATTCGGAAACCGGAGAGCCGCCCTTCGCCCGCATCGTGATGTCTGAAGATGGCGTCGAGCGGCGTGCGGAAGCGCAAGGCAGCGGGCCGGTGGACGCGGCGTTCAAGGCGATAGAGAGCATCATCCGCAGCGGCGCCGAGCTGCTGCTTTACTCGGTGAACGCGATCACCACCGGCACGGATGCGCAGGGCGAAGTGACGGTCCGCGTTGCCAAAGGCGGGCGCATCGTGAACGGGCAGGGCGCCGACACCGACATCGTCGTCGCTTCGGCCAAGGCCTACATCAATGCGCTCAACAAGCTGCACTCGCGCACGGAGCGACTGAACCCGCAGGTCTAACGATGGCGAAGTGGCTGATCACGATCGGGGTGGTGCTCGTGGCGCTCGGCTTGCTGTGGCCGCTGCTCGCGAAGCTCGGCCTCGGCAGCCTGCCCGGCGACATCAAGATGGAGCGGAAAGGATTTACGTTCTATTTTCCGCTCACGACCAGCCTCATCGTCTCGCTGGTGATCTCGCTGATCCTGTGGATCTTCCGGCGCTGAGCCGGAGACAGCCCGCGGCTCATGCTGCGAGCCTCAGCGCAACCTGTGCAAGGCGCCGCCCGAGTGCGAGACAAAGCCTTTTTTCATGCTCGGAAATCGGCTGGTCGCTGGCGTCGCCGGCATGGTGACTGGCGCCGTACGGCGTGCCGCCTTCGCGCGTTGCCATCAGTTCCGGCTCGGAATAGGGAAGCCCCAGCACCACCATGCCATGATGCAACAAAGGCAGCATCATCGAGATCAAGGTGGTTTCGTGCCCGCCGTGAAGGCTGCTGGTGGAGGTAAACAGCGCGGCCGGTTTGCCGGCGAGCGTTCCCTTGAGCCACAGTTCTCCGGTCGTGTCCCAGAAGTACTTGAGCGGCGCCGCCATGTTGCCGAAGCGCGTCGGCGAACCGAGCGCGAGCCCGCTGCATTCTTCGAGGTCCTTCAGTTCGACGTACGGCGAACCGGCATCCGGTATCGCGGGCGCGACCGCTTCGTTTACCGGCGAGACCGGCGGCACCGTGCGCACTCGCGCGACAGCTCCGTTGACCTGCCCGATGCCCCGGGCCACGAGGTGCGCCATCTCCCGTACTGCACCGTGGCGGGTGTAATAGAGAACGAGTATCTCGCGCATGGTATGGAGATGGAACGATAGGGCGCAGAATCGTGGGTATTATATCGTTCATCCATCGCCAGATGCCCGACGTGCAGAGTCGCCTCTCCGAATTCGGCCGGTTTATGCGCCTGCTCGTGCAACGGTTCAACGAGGACCGCTGCATGCAGATCGCGAGCAGCCTCACGTTCACGACGCTGCTTGCGCTCGTTCCGCTCGTCACCGTCGCGCTTACGCTGATCGCGGCATTCCCGGTGTTCGCGGGCATGCTGTCGCAGCTGCAGACCTTCCTCCTCGAAAACCTGCTGCCGGAATCCGCGCAACTGATCGTCCAGTACGGCGAGCAGTTCACCGCCAACGCCGCCCGATTGACGGCGGTGGGCATCGCGTTTCTCGCCGTGACGGCCATACTCATGCTGCAGACCATCGAGCACGCGTTCAACCAGATCTGGCGAGTGCCGCGCACGCGCTCCACCGTGCAGCGCTTCTTCATCTACGGGGCGCTGCTCACCATCGGACCGGTGCTGATCGGCGCCAGCCTGTCGATCACTTCATGGCTGGTGAGCCTGTCAGTGGACGTGGTGCAGGAAATACCCGGCGCGGCACGCGTGCTGCTCGGGATGGTGCCAGTCTTGCTGATCTGGATCGCGCTCACGCTGCTCTATCTCGCCATGCCAAACCGGCGCGTGCTGATCCGGGACGCGGTGGCGGGCGGCCTGCTCGCCGCACTCGCATTCGAGGCGATGAAGCGCGGCTTCACGCTCTACATCGCCAAATTTCCCACCTACACCATGGTCTACGGCGCGTTCGCGAGCGTGCCGATCTTCCTGCTGTGGGTGTATCTCTCCTGGCTGGTGGTGATATCGGGCGCGGTGGTGGTCGCGGTCCTGCCGGAATGGCGCGAGCGCTCGTGGCAGGGCGAGTCCGCGCCCGGCACGCAGTTTTTCG
>JBQTJV010000047.1:0-3803 GCA_052386775.1 Betaproteobacteria bacterium | reverse complement strand
GCTGGTGCCGACCCTGATGTTCGGAATCCCCGGTTCCGGCAGCATGGCGGTATTTCTCGGGGGGCTTGTCCTGATCGGCGTCGAGCCTGGCATCGGCATGCGCGAGCGACCAGATGATGATGAAGGTGAGATCGAGATGGCGCTCGAGCATGCCGATGCCAGGCTCGACGCCGATCAGGACAAGCCCCCCGAGAAATACCGCCATGCTGCCGGAACCGGGGATTCCGAACATCAGGGTCGGCACCAGCGCGCCGCCGTTGTCGGAGTTGTTCGCCGATTCGGGCCCGATCACGCCGCGGATGTCGCCCTTGCCCAGCATGTCGCGGTCCTTCGCCGACTGCACCACGTGCCCGTAGGCGACCCAGTTGGTCACCGATCCGCCGAGTCCCGGCAGCGCGCCGATCAGCGTGCCGATCGCGGAGCAGCGCACCACCAGCCACTTGTGCCGCAGGGTCTCGGCGAAGCCGCGCAGCGTGCCCGATCCCAGCTCCGGGACCGAGGAGATCGTCGTACGCCGCCGCAGGATGTCGACCATCTCCGGCACCGCGAAGAGCGCGAGCCCCATGATGACCAGCGGGACGCCGTCGCTCAGGTACACCGTGTCGAAGGCGAGGCGGTACTCGCCGGTGGCGGGCGCCGCGCCGACCGCGCCGATGATCAGCCCCAGGCCGCAGCTCACCAGGCCCTTCAGCGCGCTGGTGCCGGTCAGCATGCCGACCATCGTCAGTGCGAGGATGATCAGCATGAGCTGCTCGCCAAACCCGACGCTGAGGATGATGGGGCGCGCGGCGTAGATGCTCGCCGTCAGCACCAACGCGCCAAAGACGCCGCCGATCAGCGACGCCGAGAACGCTGCGCCGAGCGCACGCGCCGCCTCGCCGCGCTGCGCCAGCGGAAAGCCATCGAGGATGGTGGCCTGTGCGCTCGAGGTGCCGGGGATGCCCATCAGGACCGCGGGGAATGTGTCCGAGGTGTTGGTCACCGCCAGCAGCCCGATCATCATCGGCAGCACCAGGGTCGGGTCCTTGCCATAGACGAAAGGCAGCAGCAGCGACAGGCCGGCGATGCCGCCCAGGCCCGGCAGGATGCCGACCACCAGGCCGAGCAGCGTGCCCAGCACGAGGAACAGGAAGTGCTCGAGGCTGAACAGCGAGACGAGCGCCGACAGGATGAATTCGGACATGGAGACGTGCGCCCGGTAAGCGCGCGGCTAGCGCGGCTGTCGGCGCGCCACCGCCGTCCGGCCGCGCTGCGCGAGCGTTCTCAAGATGAGAGCTACATCAGTGCGTGAACCGGCGCTTCAGAGGTTCACGTCATGCTGGGTCTTGAGGAAGTTCTTGATCCATTCCCAGATCTCGGGCGCGACCGCGGTCGCATCCTTCATGATCGGGCGGGCCGCTTCGCCGACGAACTGGGGATAACCCTCGATGATGGCCGACGCCTTGGCCTCGAACTCGGGATCATCGAGCGTCTTTTGCACCGCTGCGCGCCACGCGTCCACCACCGGTTTCGGCGTGGCGGCCGGCAACAGGAGCGATTTGTTCGCCATCACACCCATTTGCAGGATCGCCTTCCACGCTTCGTAGGCCGGGCCCGAAGGCTTCTTGCCGTGCATGATCTCGTATACTTCCGCGAAGCTCGGCAGATCCTTGAAGTTCGGATCGCGCTGGAGGTTGCCTTTCCCGTCCAGCACGCCGAGCGCGAACAGCGGGACCGCCTTGCCCGATTTGACGAGCTGCATCGCGTTCTTCATGTAACCGGGTGTCGTATCGTAGTTGATGTTGAATTCACCGCGCTCGAACGCGAGACGCACCGGGCCGCGCGCGATGCCCCACACGTACTTGGCCTTGAGGCCCAGCAGATCGAGGGTCGCCGTCATCCGCATCTCGGCTCCGGTCGGGCCGCCGCCGCCGAACACCAGCGATTGGCCCTTCAACTTGGCGATATCCCTCGCCGATTTCACGCCGAGCGACGGCGAGGCATAGACGACCGAGCCCTGCGGCGACAGCAGAATGGGCTGCAGCTTGTCGAGCTCCAGTTCGAACTTGGGTCGCTGGAACACGTAATTCATGACCGTCGAGGACGAGCAGACCAGCACGCTGAGCCCATCGGGTTTGGCCCGGGCGTTGAACTGGTTTGCGCCAGGGATGGAGCCGCCGCCGGGCACGTTGCGGATGAGGATGGTCGGATTGCCGGGCAGGTGCTTCTCGAGGAATGGCGCGAGCCCGCGGGCGTAAACATCGCTCCCGCCGCCCGGCGGGAAGGGAACGAGCAGTTCGATGCGCTTGCCCGCGAAATCGACCTTCTGCGCCGCGGTGCCTGGAGCCACAATGCTGGCGGCCAACCCGAACAATGCAGCGGCCGTGAACGGCAGAATCTTGTTCATGTATCCTCCTCCTTGTTGTTTACCGGCATCTCGTTGCGGTGCCTCGCGGAAAACTATAGCCGGCTTGGGCAAGGACTACAACAAGACGTCAGCCAAATTGAATAAACCCAACCTTTCCAGTGGATTGAAGGCGGTGGACATATCGCGCCATACCCCGATGATGCAGCAATATCTCCGGATTAAAGCGCAGCATCCGGACATGCTGCTCTTCTACCGCATGGGCGACTTCTACGAGATGTTCTTCGGCGACGCGGAGCGCGCGGCGCGGCTGCTCGACATCACGCTCACCACCCGCGGCGCGTCCGCCGGCGAACCGATCAAGATGGCCGGCGTGCCGTATCACGCGGTCGATCAGTATCTCGCGAAGCTGGTGAAGCTCGGCGAGTCGGTGGCGATCTGCGAGCAGATCGGCGACCCGAACACATCGAAGGGTCCGGTCGAGAGAAAAGTGACGCGGGTGGTAACGCCGGGCACGCTCACCGACTCCGCACTGCTCGACGACAAGCGCGACAACGTGCTGCTCGCACTGCATCTCAATCGTTCCACCGCGGGCCTTGCCTGGCTGTCGCTCGCCTCCGGCCGCTTTTGCGTGATGGAAACCCCGGTCGCCGATCTCGCGAACGAACTGGAACGGCTGCGGCCCTCCGAAATTCTGCTCGCGGACGACGGCACCATGCCCTCGCTGCCGAACGGCAGCACGGCGGTGAAACGCCTGCCGCCATGGCATTTCGACGTCGATGCCGCGCGCCGCAATCTATGCCGGCAGTTCGAGACGCACGATCTTTCCGGTTTCGGCGCGGAAGAACTGCGCACGGGTCTCGGTGCCGCCGGTGCGCTGCTCGAATACGCGCGCTCGACCCAGGGCACGGCGATCGCGCACGTGACCTCGCTCGTGGTCGAGCAGGAGCGCGCGTTCGTGCGCATGGATCCGGCGACGCGGCGCAATCTCGAGCTTTCGGAGACGATACGCGGCGAGCCGGCGCCCACGCTCTACTCGCTGCTCGACACCTGCGCGACCGGGATGGGCAGCCGGCTGCTGCGCCACACGCTGCATCACCCGCTGCGCGACCGCGAGATCCTGCGCGAGCGTCTCGCCGCGGTGGCCGCGCTCGTCGGCGGCGCCGGCGGCGGCCCGCACGTCGCGCTGCACGAGGAACTGCGGCGCTGCGTCGACGTGGAGCGCATCACCGCGCGCATCGCGTTGAAGTCGGCGCGCCCGCGCGACCTTTCGGGATTGCGCGAAACGTTGACGCGGCTCCCCGCGATTTCTGCGGTGCTCACGCTCGCGCCATCCGCGAGACTGGCGGCGCTCGGGTCGGCGCTCGCACCCGAGGAGGCGTTGCAGCGCCTGCTCACCGCCGCGATCAAGCCCGAGCCCGCCGCGGTGGTGCGCGAAGGCGGCGTGATCGCCGACGGC
>JBQTJV010000046.1:0-3976 GCA_052386775.1 Betaproteobacteria bacterium | reverse complement strand
AGATGGGCCGCCACATCATGGCACATCACGGGACGCTCGTTCGCTTTGCCGGCGATTGAATCATGGTCTTCTTCAATGACCCGGTGGAGTTGGACAACCCCGCTGCACATGCGGTGTGCATGTCCCTCGAAATGCAGCGGAGTTTCGTGCAGATCAAAACCGGCTGGCGCAAACGAGGCTACGAACTCGACATGGGGATAGGCGTGGCGCAGGGCTATGCGACGCTGGGCGCGATCGGCTTCGAAGGCCGGCAGGATTACGGCGCTATCGGGAATGTCACCAATCTGGCGGCGCGCCTGTGTGCCGAGGCCGGTCCGGGGCAGATCCTGGTGTCCCAGAGGGTGCTTGCCAGAATCGAGGACATCGTCGATGCAGAACCGGTCAACGAACTGACATTGAAGGGCTTTCGCCGTCCGGTGCAGGTGTTCAACGTGTCTGCGCTGAAGCCGCCACTTCAGGCGCCGGAGCAGCCGCGCTGCGCCTGATGTCCTTCAGCAGCCGTTCCACGATCAGCCGCATGAAGAAAAACCCCAGCTTGGGATTCTGATAGTAAAGCCGGTAGATCATTTCGTCGGTCATCCGGTACAACTCGCCGTCAGTTTCGCAGACGATGGTCTGAGTGCGTTTCTTCTCGGGCGAAAAGAGTCCGATCTCGCCGATCAGGCTGCCCGGTCCGAGCAATTCGCCATGGCCGTCGACTCTTACCCGGCCGCTCGCGATATAGACGATCGAGTCCGCAACCTCCTCCTTGTGAAAGAGGATAGTCCCCGCCTTGAACGGCGCGCGCGTCATGTGCGGCAGCAGCCACTCCGAGACAGGCGACTCCGAACTGGCGCGTTCGATTTCCCTGGTGAGCCGGCGGATTTCCCACATGCGCCGCGCATTGAGGGGTAAGAGCACGCTGTGAAGCACCAGTTCCGGTAGCGAAGCATGAAAGTAGCCATAGGCGATGAAAAACACATTGCTCGCCAGCGCGAGCGCGCGGAGCGGCATCATGCTCTTCACCACATAGCTTGCGAAGTAGATCGCCGCGGCGACCAGCCCCAATGCGGTTCCAAAATCCACGTTCATGATGTGCCTCCTCCTTTGGCGGCGTACTGTTTACCGCTCACGAACGGCCACGGTACGCGATGTATTTTCTTGCGCCAGCTTACGCGACACGTCGTGTAATGCCCGTTACGATTTGGCGGCCGATATCGTGAATATTCACGGGGCGGTCAATCGTGCTTCCCTCCGACTTCGCTCAGGGCAGCTCGGGCTCAGCGCGAACGGCTTTTGCAACACGCCTGACCCGAACACCGCGCGGGCCTGAACCAGTGCCTCTCCAGCAGGCGTTTACTCCACCACGCCGAGGCGGCCGTTATGCGAGCCCATGTACCATAACTTGCCGCTCGCATCGGTGATCATCTTGCGGATGCCGACGTTGGAAGACGGGAGGTTGACGACGCGCATCTGCTCGGTTTTCGGGTCGAGCCGCACGACGGTATCGGTATTGATTTCGTTGACCCAGACCATGCCGCCCCCATCCACGGTCACGGCGTAGGGACCGGCATCACCCCCGGGCAAGGGGTATTCCTTGACGACTTTCATCGCCACGGGATCGACCTTCGCCAGCTTGCCGTTGCCGTAGAGCGTGACCCAGAGCATGCCATCGGGCGCGGTGGCGACGCGCCGCGGGCGCGCGCGCGAGCCCATGTCGAGTTCCGCCATCTTGCCGGTCTTCGGGTCGAGCTTGCCCAATTTGTTGTCGCCCATGCGGCAGAACCAGACGTTGCCGGCCTTGTCGAGTGCGAGGCCGTACGGTCCGCCCGAGCTCGGATATTCTTTGATGGCGCCGGTCTTCGTGTCGAGACTCGCCACCTTGTTTCCGCTCTGCAGGGTGAACCAGATCGTCGAGCCGTCATCGGTGATGACGAGCGTGTGCGGCCCGCCGCCTCCGGAGGGCGTCTTGAATTCGGCGATCTTGCCGCTCGCCGGATCGAGCCGGCCGATGGTGCCGTTGCCGTTTCCGGTCGTCCAGACGATGCCCTGCTTGTCGACCAGGAGTCCGTGCGGACGATGCCCCGGAGGCAGGTCCCACTCCTTGAACTGCTGCGTCTTTGGATCAAAACGTGCGACCTTGTTGCCGCTCATTACGGCGATGTAGATGCTGCCGTCGGCGGCGGGCGCGGGGTCGCGTGCGAAGCGCGGGGTCGGCACCGGCCACTCTCGCACCGTGCCGGCGAGGTTGGGCAGCGCGCCGGGCGCAATGCCGTAATTCGAGCCGCCCGCCGTGGCTGCGGCGGGTGCAAACGCCAATATCCACGTGGCAATGCGCTTCATTCCCTTGCTCCTTAGCGGTTTTTCCATCGCGGCGGCCGCTTCTGCGCGAAGGCGTCGATGCCCTCGGCCGCGTCCTCGGTCTTGAGGTTGCACAGCATTGCCTCGGTCGCGAGCGCGTAGGCCTCTTCCAGGCTTTTCTCCATCTGCTGATAGAAAGCCCGCTTTCCCGCGGCTACCGCTACCGGCGTCTTGGCAATTATCGATTGCGTCAGCCCGGCGATTTCCGCATCGAGCTCCCCGGGCGCAACCACGCGATTGACCAATCCGCGCGCGAGTGCCGTCTGCGCGTCGATCGGGTCACCCGTGAGCAGCATTTCCATGGCCTGCTTGCGGGAAACATTGCGCGCGAGTCCGACACCGGGCGTGTTGCAGAAGAGGCCGAAGTTGACCCCGGACGTTGCAAACCGGGCCTCGGTGGAAGCGACGGCAAGGTCGCACTGCGCGACAAGCTGACAGCCCGCTGCGTAGGCGAAGCCGTGGACCCGCGCAATGACGGGTTGCGGCAGGCGAGTCAGGCCGATCATCAGCCGTGCGCAGCGTTCAAAGACCTCTCTTGCGAATCCGGGATCCGTGTGCGCGCGCAATTCCTTGAGATCGTGTCCGGCGCAGAACGCTTTGCCGGCGCCGGCGAGGATTACCACGCGCACTGCCGGATCGCGGGCAATGGCGTCGAATGCCACCTGCAATTCCTGAATCAGCGCAAGCGAGAGCGCGTTGTACTGCTGCGGGCGCGTAAGCGTGAGGGTGGCAACGCCGCCCTCGTCACGACGCTCGCAGAGCGCCGCCGATACATCCATCGTTTGAGCAGTTGCCATGAATCGCTCCACGGGAAGCTCGGGGGATTATAGCGGCTGCAGTACGGGGCCGCGAAGCGCGTGCTACGATTCGCCGTTACATCCACGCTGCGACCGATATGCCTACCTTCCGTTATGGCCATGCGACCGCCCCGGACTGGCGCGATGCGGCGCAGGCATGCCTCACGCAGTTGGGCGAGGGCGAGGCGAGTCTCGGCTTTCTCTACGTCACCGATGTACTCGCCGATCATGCCGGCGATATCCTGAACTGGTTCAGGGAGCGCACCGCAGTCGAGCACTGGACGGGCGCGGTCGGTATCGGCATCTGCGCCACCGGCCGCGAATATCTCGACGAACCCGCGATCGCCGTGATGGTAGGCGACATCGAGCCCGGCACGTTTCGCATATTCTCCGGCATCACCTTGCCCGATCAGGTCGACCGTGCGTCGCTCAAGTGCGGCAATACGCCGGCGAATTTCGCGATCGTACACGCGGATCCGGGCAATCGCGAAATCGCCGATCTCGTCGCCGGGCTTGCCGAGCGCGTCGAGAGCGGGTTTCTCGTCGGCGGGCTCACGAGTTCGCGGCGTCAGAATGTGCAGATCGCCGACGGCGTGGCGGAAGGCGGCGTATCCGGTGTCTCGTTCACGGATGCCGTCACCGTGGCGACGCGGCTGACGCAGGGTTGTTCGCCGATCGGCCCCAAGCACGCCATCACCGCGTGTCAGCGAAACGTCATCGTCAGTCTCGATGGCCAGCCCGCGCTCGACGTATTCAAGCAGGACATCGGCGAAACGATGGCCCGGGATCTGCCCGCGATCGGCAGCCCGGCAAAGATCTGGCCCCCGACGCGGTGCAGA
>JBQTJV010000045.1:0-4060 GCA_052386775.1 Betaproteobacteria bacterium | reverse complement strand
TAAATGTCTCCGTAGCGGTATCACGATGTGCCGATATCTTTACACAGGCATTGCCGGGATGCCAGGGTGAAATATCACAGCGGCATGGACGCATCCGGGCTTTGGCCGACCCGAAGTGCCAAATACGTCACACTGGAAACCCGTTATCATCAATTACCTGAACTTTCGTCCGGAGGGGCCATGACCAAGCTTGTTTGCACCATTCTGTCGGCTTTGGCGTTCGGGCTGGCGGGTTCGGCGCACGCGCAGGCGCAGCGCCCAGTGCGTTTTCTGGTCGCCTCAGCGCCGGGCGGACCCTCGGACGTGCAGGCGCGGCTCATCGCGCCGAAGATGAGCGAGATCCTGGCGCGCACGCTGGTCGTCGACAACCGGGCAAGCGCCAACGGGCTCGTCGCGACCGAGATGTGCTCCAAGGCTGAGCCCGACGGCGCGACGATTTGCGTGGGGAACAGCGGAACGCACGCAGTCAACGCAACTTTGTATCTGAAGCTCTCGTACGACCCGATACGCGACTTCACGCCCGTCAGCCAGTTCTCCACGACCGGCATGGTGCTGGCGGCGAATCCCAAGTTGCCGGGTCGCACCGTGCAGGACCTCGCCGCGCACGCGAAGGACAATCCGGGCCGGACCAACATCGCCATTGCCGGTGCTACCGGTCAACTTGCGGGGGATGCGCTGTGGGCGCGGCTCGGAATCAAGATGAACAACGTTCCGTATAAGGGAAGCTCGCCCTCGGAGATGGCGGTGGTCGCCGGCGAGTCTCAGCTTTCGCTGCTGACGCCGCTGGCCAGCGCGGGGCACATCCATTCCGGACGCATGAAGGCTTACGGCATCACCAGTTCCAGGCGGCATCCGCTGCTGCCGAACGTGCCGACCGTCGCCGAGCAAGGTGTGACGGGCTATGACTTCCAGTTCTGGAACGGCCTGTTCGCCCCGGCGAAAATCAGCAAGGCGAACGTGCAGCGCTTATACAAGGCGGTCAGGGCGGCGCTCGATACGCCGGAAGTCAAGGAGCGGTTCAGCCAGCTCGGACTCGTGATCGTCGGCAATACGCCGGAAGAGTTTGCCCAGGTGGTAAAGACCGACGTCGAAAAATTCCGCAAGATCATCCTCGACTCCGGAATCCCGCGGCTCTGAAGCAGACCGGGGAGGCATCAAACCGAAGGAATGCGCATGACCGCATCGAGATTGCCTGAAGGCGAACTGTCGTTTTGCTATTTTCCCGACAACTACCGCTGGTCGCACGGCGTGCTGATCGCGCTCGGCGGCGCACCGTGGGGCGGCGGAGAGATCGATGAGATCCACCGCATCGGGTTGCGGCTCAAGAACTGCGTCGGCGACGATAAGGCCTGGTTTCGCGAGTGGGCGGGCGAGGCCGCGCGCCTGGAAGCCATTGGCCACGACCGGGCTGCGAAAGGCCACAAAATCGCAGCGGCCGCGTATCTCCTTCGGGCGGCGCATTACTACCACGTCGGCGAGCGCTTCGTGCAACCGAAGAACGAGGCAAGCCAGGCGGCCTATAAGCGCGGCGTCGAGGCCTTCAGAACCGCGGCGAGCTACCTCCGCAGGCCGCGCATCGAGCATGTCGAGGTGCCGTACGAGGGAACCAGCCTGCCCGGGGTCATCGTCCATGCCGATTCCATCCCGGGGCGCGCCGGCAAAGGGCCGGTGATGCTGTTCCTCGACGGCTTCGACGTCACCAAGGAAATCCAGTACTTTCGCGGCATCCCGGATCTCGCCGCGCGCGGCATTTCATGTCTGATACTTGACGGGCCGGGCAATGGCGAGTCGATCCGCTTCCGTGGGCTCACCCTGCACCATGAGACGGAGCGTCACGCCGGCGCAGCCTACGACTACCTCGCAACGCGCCCGGAGTTCGATCCCCGGCGCATCGGCATCATGGCGTTGAGCCTAGGCGGCTACTATGCGCCGCGCGCGGCCGCGATGGACGGGCGCTTCGCGTGCTGCATTTCGTGGGGTCCGGAGTGGGACTATCACATCAAGTGGCGCGAGCGGCTGGCGCGCATCGAGCGCGGCGAAATCCTGTCGCTGTCGGTGCCCTGGGAGCACCTGTTGTGGGTGTTCGGCGTCAAGACCAAGGAAGAGGCGTTCAGAAAACTGGAAGGCTTCAAGCTCGACGGCGTGATCCAGAAAATGCGGTGTCCCTACCTCCTCGTGCACGGCGAAGGCGATCAGCAGGCACCGTTCGAGCATGCGCAGAAGATGATTGCGGCGGCCGGCGCCGCGAGCAAGGAACTGAAAGTGTTCACGCGCGAGGAGGGCGGCTACCACCATTGCCAGGTCGATAACGTCAGTATCGGCACCGCTTACATGTGGGACTGGCTCGAGGACGTGCTCCAGCCCTGAGCGGCTCGTGCTGCAGGCGCCCGAATCAGGCGCGGGTGTCGAGCGGGCTTCTCACGCCGCGCCCGCCTTTACGTGCGTATAAATCATCGTCGTGCTCACGTCCTTGTGCGCGAGCAGTTCCTGCACCGTGCGTATGTCGTAGCCGCCTTGCAGCAGGTGCGTTGCGAATGCATGACGCAGGGTGTGGCAACTGGCGGGCTTCGTGATGCCGGCACGATACACCGCCTCCTTGATTGCGCGCTGCAGGACATCGGGATCCACATGATGCCGGCGCATGACGCCATCGGCAGGATCGGCAGACAGCTTGCGGGACGGAAAAACGTACTGCCAACCCCACTCGCTGCCGGCTTTCGGGTACTTGCGCGCGAGCGCAAACGGGAGATGAACCTCGCCGTAACCCTCGGCCAGATCCCGCATGTGCAACGCGTTCGCCCGCGCAAGATGTCTGCGTAACGGCTCGATCAGAGCCTCTGGAAGCATGGTGACACGGTCCCTGGCACCCTTGCCGTCACGCACGAGAATCTGGCGATAATCGAAGTCGATGTCCTTCACCCGCAAGCGCAGACACTCCATGAGCCTCAGCCCGGCGCTGTAGAGCAGGCTCGCCATGAGCCACTTGGTTCCCTCGAGCTGCGCCAGCAGTGCTTTCGTTCCGTCTCGGTCAGCACCACCGGCAGCCGTACCGGGCGCTTCGGGCGTTCGAGTGCATCAAGCCAGGCGAGTTGCCGTCCCAGCACCTCTTTGTAGAGAAATATAACCGCAGACAGCGCCTGATTCTGAGTGGAGGCAGCCACTCTGCGGTCGCGCGCAAGATGATTCAGGAACGCGGTGATCTCGGCTTCCCCCAGCTCGCGCGGATGACGTTTGCCGTGAAAGTAGATCAACCGCTTGATCCAGTGTAGGTAGCTCGCCTCGGTACGCAAGCTGTAGTGCTTGCGGCGCATCGCGTCGCGCACCTGCTCCAGAAGCCGCGGACGCTGCCCGTCGGACCGGATGGTTCGTTCCATGGTGCTTCTCCTCCTTGTCGATTTCCTTATGCGAATCGGGTTTCATTTTTGAGGCCTGCATTACTCTAACGCGTTGATGCACTTGAAGGATGACAAAGGCAAGGGCACAATGCCGCAATCAAACGCGGCTTTTACGCCGCAGACATCAAAGTTGGGCGGCATACGGCGGCCACCGATCAATCATCGATCGTTGAGGCTTGTGAATGAAGAAAGCACAGAAGCATGAGATCATCCTTCGGAAAGCGGAGGAGTACGCAAGAACCGGCCAATATTCCGGCTGGCTGGCAATCGAGCATCAACTTCGGCACGAGGGTTGGAGAGAGGCACGCCAATTTCTGGATGATGAGTACATTCGAGAGAGATTAGATCGTTTGTGCAACGAAGCGGCAGCAAAATAATCGATAACTCTCGCCAGGAGTAGCTCTTATGCGCCAACTATTGATGTGGCTGACGTTGATGTTCGCACTTTCGGCCTGCGTCACCGGCGAGCAAATGCAGTCCGTTCGGGAAGGGATGTCGAAAGAGCAAGTTGTAGCGATACTGGGCAACCCAGATGGTTTCCAGCGTGCGGGCGACTACGAAGCGCTGCGCTATACCAACCGGCTTATCTCTGGCTGGTCTTGGGATCGGGCTGATTACAATGTAATCCTACGGTCCGGAAGGGTGGTCGAGTACGGACCTGGTCA
>JBQTJV010000044.1:0-58660 GCA_052386775.1 Betaproteobacteria bacterium | reverse complement strand
CGATCTCAAGTATCCGCGCGACCTGCGCCGCACGACGCTCACGTGCGGCGAGCCCGCGCACGCTGTCGCGGCCTGAGCGACGGCGAGGGACCGTCTTCAGTTACGAGATGGCGCCGGAGTTCGATTTCATCGTGGTGGGGGCGGGCAGCGCCGGTTGCGTGCTCGCCAACCGGCTGACCGAATCGGGGCGCCATCGCGTGCTCCTGCTCGAAGCGGGCGGCGAGGACGACGATCGCTGGATCCACATTCCGCTTGGCTATGGCAAGCACTTTTCCAACCCGAAGGTGAACTGGCTCTACCAGAGCGAGCCCGATGAGAAAACCGGAAGCCGCAACATTGCCCAGCCGCGCGGCAAGGTGCTCGGCGGCTCGAGCTCGATCAACGGACTGGTGTACGTGCGCGGCCAGCACGAGGATTACGATGACTGGCGTGAACGCGGGAACGCAGGCTGGGGCTACGCGGAGGTGCTGCCGTACTTCCGCAAGGCCGAGGACAACCAGCGCTGGGCGAACGAGTACCACGGAATCGGCGGGCCGCTGTGCGTTTCTGACGTATCGGAGCCGCATCCGCTGTGCGACGCGTTCCTGAGCGCCGCCGAAGCGTGCGGCTACCCCCGCAATCCCGATTGCAACGGTGAGACGCAGGCGGGCTTCGGCTACAACCAGGTGACGCAGCGGCGGGGACGCCGCTGTAGCGCGGCGGTCGGGTATCTCCGTCCCGCCCGGCAGCGTAGCAATCTCTCCATCGTGACGGACGCGCACGCCACCCGCATACTTTTTTCCGGGAAGCGCGCGATGGGCATCGAATACCTGCGCGGCGGCACGCGCGAATCGGCTCACGCGCGCGGCGAAGTCATTCTCTCCGCGGGGGCCTTCAATTCGCCGCAATTGATGCAGCTTTCAGGGCTCGGGCCTGCGCCGCATCTGCAGGCGCTGGGGATTCCCGTCGTTGCCGACATGCCGGGCGTGGGCGCGAACCTGCAGGACCATTACAACGGGCGCCTCGTCTACGAGTGCATAGGCGCGTGCACGTTGAACGATGTGGTCGCAAGCCCCTGGCGCAAGCTCCGCGAGGGGCTGCGCTACTTCCTCACGCGGAAGGGCTTCCTCACCCTTGGTGCATCCAGCGCGACGGGGTTCATCGCGACTGACGGTGCAACGCGCCCGGACGTGCAGATCGGGCTCATTCTCTACAGCACCGAGAAGATCGGCACCACGCTGCATCCTTTTTCGGGATTTTCACTGCTGGTGCGGCTGCTGCGGCCCGAGAGCCGTGGTACGGTGCTTATCAAGAGCGCCGATCCGCTCGCGCCTCCGGCGATCCGCCCCAATTACCTCGCCACGCGCAAGGACTGCGACATCCTGGTCGCGGGCATGAAGATCGCGCAGCGGCTGATCGATGCCGAGCCGATGCGCCGCTACGTCGCCCGCCTGCATGAGCCGGCGCGGCCGCCGGCTCACGACGACGAGTGGCTGCAATATCTGCGCGAGCGCGGCGGCATCAGCTACCACCCGGTCGGCACCTGCAGCATGGGGCGCGATGGCGATGCGGTGGTCGACGAGCGCCTGCGCGTGCGCGGCATCGGGGGCCTGCGCGTGGTCGATGCGTCGATCATGCCGACGCTCGTGTCCGGCAACACCAATGCCCCCTGCATCATGATCGGCGAGAAAGGCGCCGACATGATCCTGGAAGATGCGCAGGCGTAACAAGGATCAGCCTTCGTGGTTGCGCGACAGTCCACGCTACCCCTGTTAGTATTCAATCGATCGTGCGTGATCTCACGTGAGCGCTGCCAAGACGCGAGAGGTATGGCGAGTCTGTCGGATCGGGACCCGGGATCGCGTTCTCGATATCGGAGCCGGGCTGGCGGGTTTGGCCCGGCATGTCTTCCGCGGGATATGAGTAACCACGCAGCAGGCTGTTTCAGAAATCAGCTATCGGCCAGCTAGCACCAGGCAAGGACGTTTCCATGGGCCAGAAACCTGTCATCGCGATTGACGATATCACCAGGATCGAGCTGGAGGAACGACGACCCGGCGCCGAGCGCGGGGTGCTGCAGGAGGATGCGTCTTCGCAGACGGTGGTGTACCGGATCCAGCCGGGCAGCGGGGTGCCGACGCACCTGCATTCCCGCGTCTATGACCACTTTGTCGTGATCAAGGGAGAGCTGGAAATCCGCTTCGAGGGCCAGCACGGAAACGGCGCACTGGTGCTCAAGCCAGGCGGTTTCTGCAGCATGCCGCCGGGCGTGCGGCACGAAGTCTCGAATCGCAGCAAAACCGACGAAGCGGTCTTTCTGGTTACCCATACGCCGCACGAAGGTTATGACTTCGTATCGGTGCCGTTTCGCACACTGGATTCGGCGCTGCCGTTCTCGCCGCGGTCCTGACCACGCGAGGCTGCTGGCATAAACGGTCCGCTTTGGGTTATATAGTCAGCGGAGTTCGGCATGGATATGGAGGAGGCCTATGGCATTCAAAGTCCGCAGGGTGGGGCATCTCGTATTGAGCGTCAAAGACGTCAGTCGCTCGAGGCGCTTTTTTGAAGAAATACTGGGGTTTCCGGTCGTTGCGACCAACGAGCGCGGGATGGTGTTCTTCAGTACCGATCGCGAGGACAACCATCACATGCTCGCGCTGACGCCGGGAAAGGAAGGCGCGCCCACGCCGACGCCGGACCACATCGGCATGCAGCACGTCTCGTTCGAGCTGGGCAGTTTCGCCGAGTTGCAGGAGGCCTACCAGCGCTTCAAGGACAAGGGCGTGCGCATCGAGTACACCACCTTCCACGGCGTCACGAAAAGCGTCTACTTCTTCGATCCCGACGGCAACCGGCTCGAGGTCTACTGCAACGTTCCGGAAGACGAGTATCGGAAATCGGTGCCGAATCCGTATTCGCGCTACGGCAGCATCGAAGAGGAACTCGAAGGGAAAGCGCCGCAGAAGGCCGGAACGGTCGCGCCTTAAAGCGATCCGGACGGCGCGCAGCCCAGTAGGTTCTCGCACCGGCTGCGCGCGGCGGTCATCACTCGTCAGCGGATTACGCGCCCTGCCGGTTAAAGGAACGGCAGGCGTTGATTACATCCGCGAGTCGTCGATCGGCAGTCCCAGCCAATATTGCCCGGCGAGTTCGTAGTGGGCGAGGCGGCCATGCAGGTGCTGGGTGATCACGTGGATGTCCTGGAAATGGCGCTGGATGAGGTTGCCTTCGAATACCGCGGTCGCCCCTGACATCGTGTACACGCTATTGACCACCTGAGCGGCGAGGTGGATGGCGTGGGTGGTTGCGACTCGCAGGGCTGCACGACGCTCCAGGGTCGGAGCGGGCAGTGACGTGGCTTCGCTCCACAGATCCCGAACGGCTTCCATCAGGAAGGCCCGCCCGGAACGCAGCGCCGCCTCGGCCTGACCGACGGTGAGCTGGATGTTCGCCTGGTCGCGCAGCAGCCCCTGAAAACGCGGTGTCTTCGCACCGGCGAGTTCGTAGAACGCGTTCAGGCAGCTCCGCGCGAGTCCGAGCGCGATGGCGGCATCGCCGCCGGCGAACGCGAGCTGAATCGGAATCCTGTAGCGGGCGCCATTGTCGAGGAGCGGCGCGCCGAACTGGAAGACGGTCCGCTCTTCGGGTACGAACACGTCCCGGACGGCGAAATGATGGGTGCCGGTGCCGCGCATGCCGCGCACATGCCACGTATCCAGCAACTCGACCTGCGCGATCGGGACGAAAAAGTACCGCGCTTCGGGCTTGCCGTCCCGCATCCGCGGCTCCCCGTTCTCGATGACCGTTGCGTGCGCAGCTATCCAAGCAGCGTGCCGGCAACCGGTGCTGAACCCCTGGCGGCCCGTGACGCGATAGCCGCCGGGAGCGATCACAGCCTGCGCGGTGGGCGAGGGGCTGTTGGAGACGATACTGCGCGGCGTGTCGATCCAGATGGCGCGGGCAACCGGCGGCGCCATGCGGGCGGCATAGGTGCTGAAGGTCGTCACCTGGTTGACGATCCAGGCGGTGCTGGCATCGGCTTTCCCGAGCTCTTCCATCACCTCCACGTAGGCCGGGTAATCGAGCTCCGTTCCGCCGATGGCGCGCGGCGCCGCGAGGAGAAACAGCCCGGCGTCGGCGATGGCCTCGAACAGCGCACGCGGCAGCTCGCGGGCCTTGTCGATCTCATCGGCGCTCGTACGGATCAACGGTGCGAGCGCGCGTGCAGCTTCCAGCGGTGAGGCGAGGGCCAGGTTCACGGTGTCATCCGGGGGTACGTTCGCGAGTGTCCCGAAATCGGTGGGCACAGTCAAACGGATCGTGGCTTCGCTGGACATTCGATGCCGGCGCGCTTAAGTTATGCGGGCAAGAACCAATAGTGAGGGCGGCGGACGGCGCATCGGTCCGCGCTGATCCGGAAAAACACAAAGGAGGAGCAATGCAATGGATGCGTAGGCGTGCTGTCCTTGCTGGAGGGCTTGCTGCGGCCTTGTCGTGCACCAGCGCGCTGGCGCAGACCTCACCCGGCGCGAAACCCTATCCCGCCAAGCCGCTGCGGCTCATCGTGCCGTTTCCCGCCGGTGCGTCGAGCGACGTCGTCGGGCGGATGCTCGGGCAGAAACTCGCCGAGCAGATGGGCGAGCAGGTCATCGCCGACAACCGTGCCGGCGCCGGCGGCAACCTCGGCATCGCGGCCGCGGCCAAGTCTCCACCGGACGGCTACACAATGGTTATTGCGACGGCCAGCATCGCCGTCAGCCAGTCGCTCTACCTGAATCCGGGCTACGATCCCATCAAGGATCTCGTGCCGGTGGCGCGGCTCACGTCCATCCCCAACGTGCTGCTCGTTCATCCCTCGGTGCCGGCAAAGACGCTGCGGCAGTTCATCAGCCTCGCGCGCAAGCATCCCGGCAAGCTCAACTTTGGCTCCGGCGGTGCCGGCACCACAAACCATCTCGCCAACGAACTGCTCAAGCATCTAGAGAAGATCGACATGGTGCACGTGCCGTACAAAGGCGTGACGCAGGCAATGACGTCGATGATCGGCGGCGAGGTGGATGAAGTCATCATGCCGGTGTCCACGGCGTTGACGCAGATCAGGGCCGGCAAGGTGCGGCCGCTCGCCGTGCTGACCGAAAAGCGCATCGCTGCGCTGCCGGATGTGCCGACCGGAATCGAAGCGGGCGTTGCGGGATTCACGATGCCGTTGTGGTATGGCATGTTCGCGCCGGTGGCGACGCCGCGCGAGATCGTGGCGCGGTTGAGCCGTGAATTGATCACCGCACTCGGAACCGCCGATTTGCGGGGGCGGCTCGCGGCGCTCGGCGTCGATCCGTGGCCCGGCACGTCTGAGGAACTCGCTCAACTGTTGCGCGCGGATATCGAGCGCTACGGGGCGATCGCGCGCGGCGCGGGACTGAAAAAGCAGTAGAACCGGAAACAGAAAAAAGGGGTCAGTCCCCCTTTTTCAAAGGAGGAGTGACATGAGATACACGCCGTGGATTGCTCTAGCCGTGTTGGCGACGGCGGGCAATGCGGCACTGGCGCAGACGGGCAAGTATCCCGTGCGGCCGGTGCGCATCCTCGTCGGCTTCGCCGCCGGCGGGGCGACCGACATCATCGCACGCTCGATCGCGCCGGGACTTACCGAAACGTTCGGACCGTCTTTCGTCGTGGAGAACCGCCCGGGCGCGAGCAGCCAGATCGCCGGCGAGCTGGTGGCGAAGAGTCCGCCCGACGGCCATGTCCTGCTCATGACGACGCAGACCCTCATGACCTCGCAGATGATCGAGAAGCGCACCTACCCGGATCTCACGAAGGACTTCGCGGCGGTAGCGCTGTGCGCGACGAGCCCGCTCATCCTGGTCGTCAATCCGTCGCTGCCGGTGCGCACGGTGAAGGAACTGATCGCGCTCGGCCGGGCGCGCCCGGGAGAGTTGAACTATGGCTCGGGCGGCATCGGCACCACGCCGCACCTGTCGGGCGAGCTGCTCGCAACGATGGCAAAGCTCAAAATCGTGCACGTTCCGTATAAGGGCGAGGCGCCCGCGATCACTGACGTTCTCGCCGGCCATCTGCCCTTCATGTTCTCGAATGTGACGGCCTCGCTCGCGCACGTGAAGGCAGGCAAGATGCGCGTATTGGCGGTGACCGGACTCGAGCGCACGCCGGTGGTTCCCGGCGTGGCGACGATGTCGGAGTCCGGGCTCCCGGGCTTCGAAGTCGTCGGGTTCTTCGGTGTGATGGCGCCCGCCAATACGCCGCGCGACATCGTCACCCGCTTGAACGACGAAATCCGCAAGGTGCTCGCGCGTCCCGACGTACGCGAGCGTTTCGCCTCCCAGGCGCTCGATCCGGGCAACCAGAGCGCGGAGCAGTTTGCCGATTACCTCAAGACCGCCACCGGCAAGTGGGGAAAGCTCATTCGCGAGGCCGGCATCACGGCGAAGTAAAACAGAGCGCCGCTGCATTTCGTGCTTCATCGGAACGACGTGCTGCGGCTTCAGCATATGCCTCGCTCGCTGACAACGGTCGTCAGCCGGTGTGGAAGTCCGTGTGATACAGCGCGTCGAGCCGGGCGAGTACGTCGGGCGGGAGCGGCCCCATCGCGGCCGCCTCGAGTGCGTCGTCGATATGGTGCAGCTCCGCGCTGCCGATGATGGCGCACGACACATCGGGGTTGGTCAGCACGAAGCGAAGCGCGACCTGCGCGCGCGTGCCGTGGCCGGTGCCGATCGCGGCGAAGAGGGCTTTGGTCTTGCGCTCTTCCTCGGCGAGGCTGGTATCGCTGACGAGGATGCTCTCGCGCCCGGTGCGCTCGTCGGTCGCGATGACGCCCGCGGCATAAATCCGGATCGCCATCACGGCCACGTTATTTTCGCGACAGGACTCGATGATCCCGGTCATGTTCTGACCGGTCCACCGCTTCGGCATGCCGCGGCCGGCGCTCGGGTTGAGCAGGTTGTAATAGACCTGCGCGGAGTCGAACCGCCCGCTGCGGATGACTTCACAGACGGACGCGGTCTCGCCGATGGCGGTGATGCCCATATGGCGGATCAATCCTTTTTCGCGCAACCGGTCGAGACCGTCTGCGACACCGTCCTTGCCGAGGATCTGTTCGACCGTCATCACCCGTCCACCAGGCTTCGAGCCGATGCGGTTGTGAAGTTGCAGCAGATCGACGGACGGACGCTTCAGTCGTGCAAGGCTCTCCTTGAGGCGTGCCTCGATCTGTCCCGGTATGTCCTTCAGATTCGTGATGTCGAGCTGGAACTTGGTGGAAAGGCGAGGCGTTGCGCCCGATTCGGGGAGCAGCCAGCCGAGCGCTTGTTCCGACTTGCCGTCACCGTACATCGCGGCGGTATCGAACCAGTTGATGCCGCCCGCGATCGCGCGGTGGATCGCCTCGCGCTTGGTCGCGTCATCTTTCTGGATGATGAGGCCGCCGACGTTGCCGCCGCCGAAAACGACCTCGGAGACGGTGATGCCGGTGCGGCCGAATATCCGGTATCGCATGGTGCGAGCGCTACGCGGTCTTCGGCGGCAGCGTCGTGCTGAACGACGCACGCGCCGCGAGCCGCTGTGCGAGCCGCTGCAGGGCAGCGTGGTCCGTGCGCCATTCGACTTCAGGCAGCGCCTGGTCTAGATAGTCGAGCGCATAGCCCGCGGCGATATCGGCCAGCGTGAAACGCCCGCCGAAACAGAACTCGTTCGACGCCAGATCTTTTTCCATCGCGGCGAGCCCTCGGTCGATCTTGGCCCGCTGGCGCGCGAACCACTCCGGCGCACGCTGTTTCTCCTTGGGCTCGCGGTACTCGTGGTTGATCAGCACCGTCGCCTCCGCGATACCGTCGCCCAGCGCTTCCCAGCGTTTGACCTCGATGCGCTCGTCGAACGAGCCCGGTATGAGCTTCGGCGCGCTGCCCAGGCCATCGAGATATTCCACGATCACCGGCGAGTCATAGAGCACGCGGCCGCTGTCGAGGACCAGCGTGGGCACTTTGCCGAGCGGATTGAACTGCGGCACCCGGGAGCCGGGCACCGACGGGCGTTCGATGATGTATTCGTGGGGCAGGCCTCGTTCCTCGAGCACGATGCGAACCTTGCGCGAAAACGGGCTGCCGGGCGTGCCGAATAACTTCATAGTGAATCCCATCAGTAAAAAGAGAAAAATATGCTATTTAGTTTATCCGCCTGAAGTCGAACAGGGCTGGCGCATATCGACAAGCCTCGGAGGTACTTCACAACCGACCCGCTTCACTTCAAGGAGACATCGATGGCGACTCAGAAAGTAAAGCCCGTTCCCGACGGCATGCATACCGTGACGCCCCACCTGGTCTGTGCCGGGGCGGCGGATGCGATCGAGTTCTACAAGCAGGCCTTCGGCGCGGTGGAGGAGGCGCGGCTCCCCGGCCCGGGAGGCAAGCTCATGCACGCGATGATCCGCATCAACGGTTCGGCTGTGATGCTGGTCGACGAAAATCCCGAATGGGGCATGGTGGGGCCGAAGGGGCTCAAAGGCACGCCGGTCACGATCCACCTGTACGTGGAGAACGCCGACGCATTGGTCGCGCGTGCGGAAAAGGCGGGCGCCAAGGTCACGATGCCGGTGACGGAGATGTTCTGGGGCGACCGCTACGGCAAGATCGAAGACCCGTTCGGCCATCACTGGTCGGTGGGAACGCACGTGCGCGACGTCAGCATGGAGGAGGCGCAGCAGGCGATGCAGAAGATGGCCGGCGGGGCCTGAGGCTGCACTAGGAAGCTCCTCCCGATTCGGGCACTACGTAAGGTCGTGCCGGTTCGGGCGACCAAGCACCGTCGAATCTTGCCGCGGCTGGCGGCTATTGGGAGGATCAAGGCTACAACTGGTACAGCGGTTCGTAGCTGGCAGAGGTAACAGGCGCGGCGCAAAGCCGCTTTTATTCACAACGAAAGGAGCAAAAATGAAGAAGCTGATCGCAGTGTTGTTTGCCGGGTCGATCGCCTTTGCCGGCAGCGCCTATGCCGCGGACGCGATAAAGAAGGACGAGATGAAGAAAGACGCCATGTCCAAGGGTGAAATGAAGAAGGACGAAATGAAGAAGGACGGCATGGCGAAAGGCGAAATGAAAAAGGACGAAATGAAAAAAGACGCGATGAAGAAGTAACCGCCAGGAGCGGCTTGTCAGCCGGGCAGCAGGACCATGCCCATCCAGAACATGGTCCTGTTTCCGACATCAACATCGTATTTGCGCGCGAATGTGAGCTTGCCGTCGTCGCCAATGCGGAATACGGATAATCCGGCAGGCACGATCCGCACCGCATCGCCGTCCCGCACTTTTAGCGGCCGATTGTGCTGGGCGACCAGCAGACGTCCGCTCGGATCGATGTGAAACGTGCGCGGGTGAATGCCTCGCGTTTCGATGCGCTGTATCGGTTTCGGCTCACCGGTCTTCTGATTGATTGAATACACCACGATGCTGTTCTCGCCGCCCTTGAAAACCTGTTCGCCGCGAAACGCCACGGTCTGGTCGGCGCGGTTTGCTACGTACACGAAGCGCCCGCCGGGATGCACGTGCACGGTGCCGGCAGCCTGGCGCGCGCGGATGTTTCCTGGCTCCGCCAGTGTTTCCGCGCGGAAAGCGATTTGGGGATTGATCCTGCCCGCATCCATCTTGTAGGTGTACAGCTTGTTCTGCGTCTCGACCGACACATAGAGCCACGACTTCGTGGGGTGGAAATCCAGGTGTCGCGGCCTGAAGTTGCGGCCTCCATCCGGAGCAATGGATTCGCCCCCGCTCAGCATGCCACGCCTGTACTCGAAGACCTTGAGTGCGCCGGGATCCTCGGCCCTGGACGCGGTGCCTTCGTTTCCGCGGGTGACAAGGATCGCGAGCCGGTTGTCGGGTGTCACGCGAATCTGGTGGGCGTAGATGCCGGCATCGATCGGCCCCGGTTGCTTCACTTCCTCGCCGGGCGTGAAATCCGGGTTGATGCGGTAGACGCGCAGCGCGCTCGGCTTGTTGAATGCGACCAGCAGATAATCGGATGGAATGTCGGTCGTGAGGTGTATGGGCCGACTGGGCAGGCGTATCGGCTCGCCAAGCTGTGCGAGCGCGCCGCTCGACGCATCGATCCGGAATGCGGTGACGTGGTGCTCGGTGCCCGCGCGTCCGTGGCCCGGTGCGCTGTTGCTGGACGCGACGTAAAGTACGCGTCCCGATGCGTGTGGCCAGGCATACTGCACGGCGGCGGGCAACGTCACCGCTTCGCGCTTGGTAAGCACGGCGCCGGCCACGTCGACTGCATAGTGAACGAGTTGGAGCCCTGCATTGGCGTAGAGCGCCACGCCACGTGATGATGGCTGCGCGGCGGCTGGCTGCCGCGCAGCCATCATGCCCACGAGCAAGGACAGGAAGCGTCTCCTGTTCATGGATCGGCCGATCTTACGTGACGCGCGATGCGCCGCGCCAATTTGCGCGCATAGTTGCGAGCCCCTACGTCTCCGTAAAACGAAAGCGGCGGGAGCCGGAGAAACTTGTAGGATTTCATGGTGGAGACCCGCCACATGAGGTCGCGGAAGTAGCGGGAACTCTGGTTCTGCCAGAAGGCCGGGCTTTTTCTGGCATAGAGCCTGCCCAATCGGGCGATGAACTGCTCGATGCGCTTCCTGTCTCTGCCCCGGGCAAGGCTCGGCACGTGGTTGCGGATATGGAACGGGTGTATCTCTTCGCGCGCAACGGTACCGTCGTGCGTGATCGAGGCGCCGTAGAAGTAGCTGCGGTTCGCGTGGGGAAACGGCTCGTCGAATATGCAGTTGCCGAGGCTGTAGACAATACGGCCGTCGCGCCAGCTTTCGATGCCCTGAAGATAATGCGGCCCATGCCCGACGATCAGGGTGGCTCCAGCGTCGATCATTCGGCGCGCCTGAGCCATCTGGTAGGGAAGGGGGTAGAAGGAATATTCGATGCCCCAGTGAACGGAGACCAGCACGCAATATCCATCCCGGACGAGGCTGCGGATGCGCGGCAGTATGGTGCGCATGCGGTGATCGGACACGCCGGCGCGGGTGCGCGTTGCCATTTCCGTGCTCGCCGAATAAAGGAATACGTAGGCGAGGAACGCAAGCTTCGTGCCGCGCGCCTCGATCAGCAGCGGCCGGTTGGCTTCCTCGTAGTTGAGCCCTGCGCCGACATGTCCGATGCCGGCGGCATCGAGATGCTGCAGCGTCTCGGCCAGCGCTACCGGCCCATAGTCGAGCATGTGGTTGTTGGCGAGCGACACGGCGGTGATCCTGAGCGCCTTCAGCACTCGCAGCGCATCGGGATGGCAGCGGAACGTGACGTGCGGGTTCTGCACGGCGTGCGGGATGCCTGCGGTACTCACGGGGTTCTCGAGGTTGGCGAAGACGACGTCGTAGTCTCCGAGCAGCGTGGCAACCTCGTTCAGCGAAAAATCCTCCGGCCTGTCCGTAAAATGCTTGCCCACGGCGCGGGAGAGCATGATGTCGCCCATGGCCGCAAATCGGCAGACCGGACCGTCCTTCGTCACGGAAGGTGGGCGCGCAGAATGGTCCATCAGTGCGCGGTCCACTCCGACACAGCCCCGTGCGCCGTGCCCTGGCGGCGCTCTTCAAGGGACCGTCCGGGAACGACAATCTCGTCTTCAACGAGCATGCCGACGAGATCGAGATCGTTCACGTGCGAGAGTACGAACTCGAGATCGTCCAGCTGGCCCGAGCGTGTGAGGTAGTCGACGCTCTTGCTGACGAGGCACGATTCCACCGGAGCATCCTTCCAGCGGGATACGAGCGCCAGGGTGCCGGCCTCCGCGCGATATCCGCAATCGATCAGTCGCGCCGCGATCCAGGCGCAGCACATCTGGTCCTCCTCGCGAAACTCGCCGCGCGTGCCGGCACCGATAACCGCGATCCGCGCGTGGCGCCCGGAGATATGGTCGGCCACTGCACGGTGATTGCGGAAACAGCCGATGTAGACTGCCTCGCAACCCCGCGCGCTGCAAAGGAGCCGCGTGCCCGAGGAGGAGATCAGCACCATCGGACGCCCCACATCGGCGCGCCGTGCGAGCGCGGCCGGGCTGTTGGAAAGATGGAACCCAGGTGGGACTTCACCTCTGATCTCCCCGGCCAGCAGAGCGCCGTCGAAGCGCACGGCGCAGGCGAGCGCGCTTTCCACGGAGTCCGCCACGTAGCAGCGCCGGGCGCTCGATAGCGCGGTCATCAGCGTAGTGGTCGCGCGGATCACGTCTACGGCGACGATGGCATAGCCGTCACGGTAACGCTCTACGTTCTGCGGCAGGAAATCGATCACGACGCTGTTCATGACAGCTCTCCTCTAGCAGGCGGCGCAGTATGCGCTCCGCGATGGCGGAGCCTTCTCCGCCGATATAGTGATGGTGCATGGCAGGGGTTGTGTTCACTTCGAGGAACACGCCGCCGCTTTCGGCGAGCGGCATGCCCGGATCGTTGGTAAGCACGTCCACCCCCGCAAAACGGCTGCCGATCGCCTCGATGAGCGGCACCAGCGAGCGCGCAAGCTCATGGCAGACCATTTCGGTGATGCATTCGGTGTAGACCGTGCGCAGTTCGACGGTGCGCGGCTGATCGGCCGGAAGATAGCGGGCGACCGTTTCCACTCCGTCGGGCGGGACGCTGTCCGGCAGCATGCCCTGTGCTGAGAGGGTGCAGAGCGTCAACGGGTCGGATGCAAGATCTGCCCGTCCCGCGCGGGCGAGCAGCGCCCGAACGCTCGATCTTCCGTCGCCGACCACGTGCACGCCCCTGCGCCGGACCGCGTGGATAAACTCGCCGTCGAGATACAGGAGGCGGCACGATTCGGCCGGCACCATGCGCTCGATCATGAACTTGTCGCTGTAGAGCGAAGCGAGGGCCGCGGCGCGCTGCAGTTCGTGCCCCGTGTGAACGTGCATTGTCACGCCGACTCCCGCTGAACGGTTCGCCGGTTTCACGACGAAAGGCCCGGTATCGGCGTTCATGAATCGCCGCGCGGATTCAAGATCGCTCGGCGCGAAGACCTGATGCGGTGCTGTGGGTATGCCAAAGCGCCTGGCAAGCTCGCAGCAGTAGGGTTTTTCCGCGGCAATGCGGAGCGTCACCGGGTCGTCCATCTGCACCAGGTAATTGGCAATGCGGGTGTGTTCACTGCCTCTGCGCACCTCCCAGATGTCGTGGCACAGGGGATGAAACGTCGCGCCGAGGTTCTGTGCCGCTGCTTCCCAGTACATCCGATACTCGGCAACGCGTTGGTCGAGGTAGGTGGTGCGCGTGCGCCCTAACAAATTGTGCGCCGCGCGCTCCAGCCTCCACCGGAGCCGGTAGGCGCTGAATCCCAGCGCACGGCATTTCGCAGGAAGCGACAGGTCTGCCACGTCAGAACGCGGTGCTTTGCCGCGCTCGCATGGCGAACTTGCGGCGCATCCAGCGCATGCAAATTGCTCCCATGCTCCGGCAGAGCAGCATGAAGGGGCGCAGATCGTCCCAGGCAAACCAGGCGCCTTCGCGGATACCCCTGAACGACGCGAGCCACTGACCGAGGCTCAGTTTCCCGTCGTTCCAGTAGCGCCGGGATGACCAGAGGTCCTGGTCTTCGACGATCCACTTTCGGCCCTCCAACGGGCGGACCTCCGGGATGGGCTGCCTGGTGAGATCTCGATACAGGACCCGCACCACGTCCATGCCATTCCGATCGACGAAAAGACGGAAGGTGGATCCGATGCGGGGATTGACGTCCAGCACTTTGTACTGCCCATCGCGCGCGTCGTAACGGTAGCCGATATCGAGGATGCCCCGGTATCCGATCTCCTTCATGAAAGCCATGGTCGTTGCGGAAACGGCGGGGTTATGCAGCATGATGCCGAGCGACGTCGAGCCGGTGTACGCCGGTGTCTGCCGTATCTTCTTCCCAGTGAAGGCGGCTAGACAGCGACTGTTCTGGTCAAAGTAGCCATTGAACATCCACACGCTGTCCTCTCCACCGGGGATGTATTCCTGCAGCATCAGATTCGGGTTGGCCGGTTCCTCCATCAGGTCGTAGTGCTCGAGCAATTCTGAGACGGTGCGCACGATGATCATGGTTCGACCGGTGTGCGTCTGCAGTCGTGGCCCGTCGATGCCCTTCAGCAGCACCGGGAAACGGATCCTGTCCAAAAGGCCGATCAAATCCTGGCGCGATTGGGGAAAAAGCGTTTCAGGAGTTGGAATGCCGCAGCGCTTCGCAAGAAAGTACATCTCCTTCTTGCTGGCCAGGCTCAGGGCCAGTTCGTGGGACAGATCCGGGAGACGGAATGCGGTGCGCAAGGCCGCGCGGTGTCCGGCGACGAACAGGGCCGTGTGATCGGAAACGGGAATCAGGAGAGGCATCGAGCCGAGGCGGCGCCCCAACTCCAGCAAGAACTCAACCGAGCGCTGCGGCGGACTGTTCTCGACATCCCAGTCGTAGCAGGCCCGCCAGTAGCGGGAACTGGCTGCCCACGAGCGCGGGCCAGCGGTGAGTCCGTAAACTGCCACACCAAGCCGTCCGAGGCTGCGCGCAATGCCCAGACTTCCGTGATGCATCTTGAGCACCAGCACCGGAACAGAGGGATCGAAGCTTTGTCCTGCTTCCGCCTGCCATGCAAGCGTATCCACGGTTCCTCTGCGTCAAGAGGTGGTTGCGGCGCCGATGCGCTTGCGAAAAACCTCCACGTCGAAAGCATCGGAGTGCAGCCCGCGCCGGAAAATTTCCACGCGCAGCAGCTCTTCCAGCCGAACATTCGACAGGGCGACGCGGTCGCCAAAATGCCGCAGAAGGGCGAACTGGCTCGGCTTGTTCGGCGCCTCGAAAACGACGCAGTCCAGCCCGAACGCGTGGGCGAAACGGTCGGCCGCCTGGGCGTTGAGGCGTCCTGCGTCATCGAATACACCCACGCCCGCGCCGCTTTCCCGCGCTTCGATGACGAGATGCACGGCGCCGGCGTCCCGCCACGCTTTGCCTTGCTCGATCAGGCCGCCGACCGTGTCCTCACCGAAAGCGCCGGCGTGCTTCTTGCCGAGCTCGAATTGCATCTCGAGCCCCACCGCGGCAGCACGGCGCGCCACGTGCTCGGGGCTGAGCTGCATATCGGTAAATCCCTGACCTGCCTCAATGCGATCGACTCCCATATCGGCGCAGAGTTCGAGATAGGGATCGAGCCTGTCGAGTGCCACGGCGATCTCGAACGGCCCGCCACCGGTAACCGTGGGAATACCCTGCTGGCGAGCGTAAGCGATCTTTTCCCGGTACGATTTTTCGGCCCCGACCAGCCAGCATGCCATCGAGATCTTGAGGCTCGCCATGAGGTGGCCGGACTGCTTGATGTGACTCAGGACGGTTCCCGGGTCATACCCCGGGTCGAAAGGATGGGTCGCGGGCGCCAGGTCTGGCACACCGATATCGCGCAGAAATGCGGCGGTGCTTCCGCCTTGGACCCTCAGGGCCTCGATGCTCATGTATCCCTCCGGACACTGCTTCTTTTGTATGCCGCCGATTATTGTGCTAGGTATGCGTAATTATTCGATGAGGGCATGGTCCTTGTGGAGGTGCTTGGCGCGGCGCGCTGGAACGGGCTGCTTGCCGGACAGTCGTTCTTTGTCCTACGTACAAGGGATCGGACGCGCAGCAGCCACGGGCCGTGGTGGGTCGCTCCGGAAGTGGGAAGACTGCCGATTGGTGCGGTGCGGCTAAGCGGCGAGCCGCAATATCTCCTCAAGATCGTCTGCGCCCCGTACGGGCCGCGGATTGGTCGCGATCGGCCCGGTGCCGTCGTACTGCCGCGCGAGTTCCGGGATGCGGTCTGCGGTGATGCCGATTTCGCTGAGGCGGGTCGGCAGCCCCAGTGATTTCACGAAATCCCGCATTGCGTCGCATGCGCGGATGCCGGGGCGCCCCAACTTGTCCGCGACTGCGCGCTGCCGCTCGGCATTGACGGGTTCATTCCACTGCAGCGTGGCGGCGAGCGAGATGCAGGACGTGATGCCGTGCGGAATGCCGGCGTAGCCGCCCAGTATGTAGCCGATGCCGTGGCTGGCGCCGTTCGGCACGCCGGGCGTGGCCGATACCTGCGTGAGCCAGGCCGCGAGCTGGCATTCGAGGCGCGGCTCCAGGTCTTCAGGGCGCGCCCGAATGGCGGGGAGATGCGTGGCGAGCATGCCCATTGCCTGCAGCGCGAGCCCGTCCCCGAGGGGATGCGGGCGGATCGAGCACCAGCGTTCGACCGCGTGATCCATGGCACGCATGCCCGTGGACAGCAGGAGCTCCATCGGCGTTTCCAGAGTCGCCGCAGGATCGAGTATGGCGGTGACCGGCGCCATGAGCGGATGATTGAAGGAGAGCTTCACCTTGCGCTCGGTGTCGGTCACGCCGGCGCTGCTGCTGAATTCGGCGGCGGAGAGGGTGGTTGGCACTGCGGTCATTCGTATCGTGTCGGAATCGAGCACCTTCAGTGCCGGCGCGCCGCGTTTGGACGCGAGCGACATGAGGCCATCCACGTCGCGTATGCCGCGCCACAGGGCAAGCAGCATGGTCTTGGTCGCGTCGGTGACGGACCCGCCGCCGATGGCGAGCAGGTGGTCCGCGTCCAGCTTGCGCGCCAGCGCGGCGCCGCCGATCACCGCTTCGCGCGGCGAATGCGCGCGTATCGCATCGAACTTTCCGACGCAGCGATCGCCGAGCGCCGAGGTCACTTCGCGGATGAGCTTGCCGTTCGTGAGCGAGCGGGTGGTGAGCAGGAGCGCACGTTTTACGCCCAGGCGCTCGATTTCGGCGCGAACCGCTTCCGCGACGGGCTGGCCATGTATCACCCGTTCCTGCGCCATCCATTGCACGGTACCTGTCAGCATGCACCTCGCTCCTCAAAATGAGGCAAGAGGATACCACCCGGCGCATGAGCCGACGTTGGCCCTTACGGTTGGGACGAGGGCCGAAGCTTCGCGGTCGCGCCGTTTCGCAGCACGCCGTTCACCTCGGCGCCAAAGATGAGGGTGACTGCGCTCACGTAGAGGAAGACCAGCGTCGCCACCAATCCGGCGAAGCTGCCGTAGACAAGCGCGAGCTTGCCCAGACTCCGGAGCGTATAGGAGAGCAGGGTTGCGGCGCCGAGCCACAGCAGCGCGCCGACGAGCGCCCCGGGCAAGACCGTGCGCAGTCGCTGGCGGATATCGGGGAGCCAGCCGTACATCAGGGCGTACAGCGCCGTCAGCAGTACGAATGCCAATCCGTAGCGGACGCTGTCGCGCGCCAACGCTTCTTCAGGGCCGCCGCCGACGGCCTCGTCGAGCGCGATCCACACGTACGGCATGACGACGATGGAAGCGAAGGCGAGCAGCGTCCCCACCGTGCCGATCACGGTAAAGAGGATGACCTTGAGGCGCGCGCTCCAGAATGCGAGGCCTTGTTCGACGCCGTAGGCCTTGTTGAGCGCGGTGCGGATCGCCTGGATTCCCGAGGAAGCCGCCCAGATGGTGAAGAAGACTCCTACCGTCAGCAGTGCCCGATTGCGCTGGCTCAGCACTTCGTCAACCACCGGCGTCAGGGTGTCGGCGACGGCCGGCGGTGCAAAGGACAGCACCCGGTTCGCCAGATCCGCTGCGGCACCGGGCTGGCCGATGTAGGCGGCGGCTGCGGACAGAAACAGGAGCAGCGGGCAGGACGCGAGCACGGCCGAGAAGGCGACGCTGCCCGCCTGGTTGGCGCTCTGATGGCGCACGTAGTTCAGACACGCAAACACGAAAACCCGCAGTCCGGGGACGGCGTCGCGGATGCGGCGCAGTCCTTCCATGAGACGGGACCACAGGCTCACGTTGCTTTGTGTGACGGGGGAACGGCGGAGAGACGGTTGTTACGGATCGATTGCAGACAGCGGCCCGTACATGAGAGAAAGCCGCGCCCGCGGAGCACTTCGCTCCGCAGACGCAGACGTTGCTGGCAATGCGCGGTCTATACCGGCGGGCGGCGGCCCATCACGAAAAACACCAGCGCGAGCACGATCCCGATGACGGCCAGAATCCACGCGATGTTGACCGCGGTACCGGCGATTCCGGTGAACCCGAGCAAGGCTGCAATAAGCGCGATGATGAAAAAAGTTACGGCCCACGAAAGCATATTGAGTCCTCCGATGGTGATGAATCGAGAGTGGCTACTGCTCATGGCTCGATCGAGCCATGCGGCCGCACGACTATCGTGGGACCCGTGGGGAGGAGCTTTGGTTCAACCACCTGTCATGACGGAAAGCGCTGTCGAGGCGGTCGTGCCGTCGCCAATATGCGACAGTCTTAACGGTAGGAATCCCAGTCGGTCGCGCGACGCTTGAGCCGCGCCTTCAGCGCCGCGGGCGCGTCCGGCGCGGCGCCGGCGCGTACCCGCACCAGTTCGTTGCTGGTGTTGCGCAGGCGCTGGGCGAGAAGTTGCGTCAGCTTCACGAGCAGCTTCGCGCCGACTGCAGGATGCTCGCGGATGAGCTGCTCAATCGCCGGCCGGGTGAGCACGCCGGCCTCCACCCGCTCGATGGCGGAACAGGTGGCGTAGCGCGGCGCGCCGTCGAGCATCGACATTTCGCCGATCGAAGCGCCGCTCTTGATGACGGCGAGCCGCGAGGTCGTGCCTCGCGCGGAAACTTTTGTCACGTCAACCGTGCCGCTCAGCAGCAGCAGCATCCACAATCCCGTTGCGCCTTCACGGATCAGCGTCTGGCCGGGCTGCGCGCGCATGCGAAGCATGACGCCGCCGAGCGCCTCGGCTTCCTCGATGCTGAAGTTATCGAGCAGCGCCGAATGGCGCAGCAACGCCTCGTTCTCCATGGCAAAGCCGCGACACGAGCCGACGACTTCCAGCCCTTCCGCCTGCAGCTCCTCCTCGATAAGCGTCATCGAAACGTGAGCTATTTCGCTGCGTGCTGCCGCAGCCACGCACCGATTTCTTCCACGGCGGCATCCGTGGCAGATATCAGCGCGCGTACGCCGCCCGGCGCATCGGGGGTGAGGGCGGGGCGCTGGGTTACGAAGACACGCTGTGCGACGAGGCGGTCAGCGCCGCCCTTGGTCTCGAGCAGCGTCGCGTTCAGCCGCACGAGCCCGCTGCTCGCCTGCTCGCTGTCGAAAAGCTGGCTGAATTCCTGCAACTCGACGCGCAGCGTGAACGGCGCCGCGCTCTCGCCCGCATCCAGCACTGCACGCGCAACGCCCAGCGCGTCGCGCAGCCGCTGCCGCACGAGTTGCGCGGGCGGCATGCTCCACCGCGCGTTCGCGTACGGCCTGAGCTGCCGTGCGTCGGCGTAGGCGAGACGGTAGAGCACCGCAGGATTGTCGAGAACGGGCGGCGCACGAAGCTCCTGCAGCAAGAGCGTCGGCAGGGCGGGATTGTTCGCCGCCGGGGCACTCAGCGGGCCGGGCCCGAAATCGTACACCGCGGGACGCACCGGCGCTGTCGGTAACGCGCCGCAGCCGGCGGCGAGGGATGCAACCAGCCCCAGCAGCCCGCGGCGGTTCAACGCGTTCTCCCCGGTGACGCGAAGCCCGGCTCGCCGGGTCCCGGCGGAATCGGGCCGCTGCCGAAAATCAGCGACTGCGGATTGTCGTTGAAGGCGCTGAACACGTTCGTCGCCTGGCGCATGGTCGCTGACGTATCGTCGCTCGCGCGGTGCAGGCGCGGCAGCGTTGTGGCATTGAATTGGTTGGCGGCGGAGACGACCGCGTCCGCGGTAGTGTCGAACCTGTCGCTGATGCGCTGCATCGATTTTCCGAAGTCCGCCGCCGTGGTTTTCATTTCAACGGCCGTCTTGGTGATTTCTCCGGACGTCGTTCCCAGCTCGCGGAAGACTTTGCGTGCATCCGCGCTGAGCTGATCGACATTGCCGGCTGCCTTGTGAAACCCTTCCGCCGCCGTGCCGAGACCGGCGACCGTAGTCACCAGCGTTCGCTGATTTTCCGCACTGAGCAGCTCCGAGACGCGCGCCATGGTTTCTTCGGCCTGCACCATCGTCTCCTGCACCTGTGTCAGGATCGCTGCGCCCTGATCCGTGAGCTTGCTGAAAAGGCTCGGCCGCATGGGAATGCGCGGTGGATTCCCGACATCGCCGGCGATGCGTTCACGCGATTCCCCGTCGTCGTCGAGCTGCACGAATGCCAGTCCGGTCACGCCCTGGTACCCCAGCGTCGCAAAAGTGGACTTGGTGATCGGCGCCCGGTCATCGACCGCGAGGCGCACCAGCACGTTGCCGGTGGTCTGCGGATCGAAGCCGATGTGCACGACCTTGCCGACCTCGATGCCACGGTAGCGCACCGCGGCCTGCGGTTGCAATCCCGAGACGGCTTCACGCGTGGACACCTCGTAGAGGTGGCGCACCGCCGTGTCGCGCGTGAGCCAGATCGCCATCGCAACCAGCATGCCGCCGATCAGCAGCACGAACGCCCCGGCAGCCAGGGCATGGGCTTTGTTTTCCATCTTGTTCCCCTTTCTTACGTTCTAAACCGCGAACGGATACTCCCGCAGCAATTCCATTGCGCGCTGGCCGCGCTCTCCCAGGAAGAATTCGTGCACGAAGGGGTGCGCATGAGCGATCACCTCCTTCGGCGGGCCGGCAACGATGACGCGCTGATCGGCCAGCACCGCCACGCGCGTGCTCAATTCATAGAGCGTATCGAGATCGTGCGTCACCATCACGACGGTCAGGCGCAGTTCGTGGTGCAGCGAGCGCAGCAGCAGCACAAAACCATCGCCGCGGTCCGGATCGCGCCCCGCCGTCGGCTCGTCGAGCAGGAGCAGCGGCGGGTCCATGACCAGCGCCCGCGCCAGGCCGACGCGCTTCACCATGCCGCCCGAGAGATCGGCAGGCATCTTGTAGGCGTGCTCCGGTGCCAGCCCCACCATCTGCAGCTTTACCAGCGCCACGTCGCGGATGACCTCCTCGGGAAGCGTTTTCAGCTCGCGCAGGGGAAAGGCGATGTTTTCCAGCACGTTGAACGCGGAGAACAGCGCCCCCTGCTGGAACAGCATGCCGACGCGGCTGGCCGCTCCGCGCGCGCCGAGTTCCGCGACCGGGCGCCCGAGTATGGTGATGGTGCCCCTTGCAGGTGTCTCGAGACCGAGAATCTGGCGGAGCAGCGTGGTTTTGCCGGTGCCCGAGCCGCCGACGAGCGACACCACTTCCCCGCGCTGGATAGTGAGGTCGAGGTCCCTGTGAATCACCACCTGTCCGGTGGGCGCATCGAACACGGTCCACAAACCGCGGATGTCCACCACCGGCTGGCCCCTGCGGTCGGGACGATCGAGGCGTGCGCTCATATGCCGATGTCCTTGAACAGCACGGCGAGGAGCGCATCCATCAGGATTACCATGGTGATCGACGTCACGACCGACGCGGTCGTGCCCTTGCCCAGGCTTTCGGTATTCGGCTCGACGCGCAAGCCGAAGTGACAGGCGATGAGCGCGATGAGGAGCCCGAACACCACGGACTTGCCCAGCGCCAGGTTCAGGTTTGCGACCTCGACGGCTCGGGGAAGCGCGCTCATGAAGAAATCCGGCGAGATGCCGAGCACGAGGTTGGCGGCGACCATACCTCCGAGCAGCGCCATGACGGTGGTCCACACGCTGAGCAGCGGCATGACGATGGCAAGCGCCAGGGCACGTGGCATGACGAGCCGATAGCCGTGCGCAATGCCCATGACGCGCATCGCATCGAGTTCCTCGGTCACGCGCATGACGCCGATCTGCGCGGTGATGGCGGAGCCGGACCGGCCCGCGATCAAAATGGCGGCGAGCACCGGCCCCAATTCGCGGATGAGCGACAAACCGAGGATGTGCACGATGAAGGCATCGGCGCCGAACTGCTTCAATTGCAATGCGGTGAGGTAGGCGAGTACGACGCCGATGAGAAAGCCGACGAGTGCGGTGATCGGCAGCGCGGTGGCGCCGATGCGATAGAGATGTCCGGACATGTCGCGCCACGGGCCGTCGCGGGGACGCATCGCGAGTCTCACCACATCGATGAGGAGCTGCCCGACGAGTCGCATCAGATCGTAGGCGTGGCCCAGCGCATGCAGCACACGGCCGCCCAGCGCGTCGAAACGCCCCGTCCAGGTGGTGCGGGTGATCGCCGGCGCCGCGGTGGCGTAGCGGGCGACTCGCTCGATGACCGCGCGCTGCCCCGGAATGAACTGCACTTCGGCCGGCCAGGCACGCTGCCACTTGTTCCACAGCAGTTGGGCGCCGAGATGGTCGAGGCCCTGCATGGATCGCAGGTCCCACTCTGTGGTCCCGGTGGGTACCGCCTGCAGCGCGGAGATGACCGATGCCCAAACCTCGTGCACGGTCAACTGTGCCGCTGTCCAGCGGCCGGCCACCACGGCACACGGGCCGGCCGCGGTGTGGGTCAGCGTCACACGCGGCGTCAGATCGGCGGATGAGCGGGTCGTCGTGGCAGCCATGACCGTTGAAGCTTGTCTTGCATGTTGTTTTCTTTCCCTTGCGAATTAGACACCTTATCCGATTCGCCTGTCATCTGCGGAGAATCGCTTCCCGGTGAGTGGAGTGCCCCTGCAACCGCCTTATAATGGACCAAGCGACCAGCCACACGAAAGGCGAGCGATGATTCCAACAAAGCGTATTGAATACTCCGCCATCATCGACCGGCCGCCGCTGAAGCTGCCCGGCGGGGCGCGGCTCGTGGTGTGGCCGGTGATCAACGTCGAGGTCTGGGACATCAACCGGCCGATGCCGCGGCAGGTGCTGCCGCCGCCGACACACGTGACGCGGTTGCCTGATTTTCCCCACTGGGCGTGGCACGAGTACGGCATGCGGGTCGGCTTCTGGCGCTTCAAGGAAGTGCTCGACGGCCTTGGAATCAAGGCGTCGCTGTTTACCAACGCCCGCGTCTGCACCGACTATCGGCGCGTGGCCGAGGCAGCGCGCGATGCCGGCTGGGAGTTCGTGGGCCACTCCTACGATCAGCAGCCGATCCACGTCGAGACCGATCAGCTCGCGATGATCAAGCGCACGGTGCAGACCATCAAGGATTTCACCGGCAAACCGCCGGTCGGCTGGCTGAGCCCCGGCCTCACGGAGACGGCCTATACCCCGGATTACCTCGCTGAAGCGGGGATCAAGTACATCGCGGACTGGGTGATCGACGACGAGCCGTGCGAAATCAAGACGACGCACGGCCCGGTGGTGGCGATGCCGTACTCGGTGGAACTTAACGATATCCCGATGATGATGGTGCAGCATCACGCGGCACAGGAATTTGTAACGCGGTGCATGGACCAGTTCGAGCGGCTGTACGAGGAGGGGAAGGAACGGGCAAAGATTATGGCGATCGCGGTCCACCCATACATCTCCGGCGTGCCGCATCGCATCCGCTATTTCGAGAAGGTATTCGAGCGCCTGAAGAAAAAGAAAGGCGTCGTGTTCTGGACCGGCGACCAGATTCTCGACTGGTATCTGAAGAGCGGGAGGAAACCGGCCAGGGCAGGGCGGCGCCGCTGATGCGCTCGGAGCACGCAATGTCACCGGATACGCAAAGCGCAGCATCGCGCAGCGTCGAGGTAGTGCCCCGGAACGCTCCTCTGGGCGCGGAAGTGCGTTGCGGCGACGTCCGCAGTCTCGACGACGCTGCATTCCGGATTGTCTATCAGGCGCTGCTCGACCATCTCGTCATCCGCATACGCGGGCAGACGCTGAGCGACCCGGAGCTGATCGCGTTCGGCGGGCGCTTCGGCAAGCTCGATTTCGCGCCGCTGGCGAAGACCGGGAAGGAAAAATCGCGCTTGCACCCGGAAATCATCGTGGTCTCCAATGTGCTGGAGAACGGCGTGCCGATAGGGGTGCTGCGCGATGCCGAGGTGGTGTGGCATTCGGACAACTCCTATCGCGAAACGCCGCTGTCGTATAGCGCGCTCTATGCGCTCGAAGTGCCGGCCGAAGGTGGAGATACGGGAGTCGCAAACATGTACCTGGCGCTCGAGACTTTGCCGGGTGACCTCAGGGCGCGGATCGAGGGCCGCACGCTGAAGCACGACATGACCTACAACAGCGCGGGTGATCTGCGCCAGGGTTTCCAGCCGGTTTCCGACGTGCGCGCGGCCCCCGGCCCCCGCCACCCGATCATACGAACCCACGCCGAGACCGGATGCGACGCGCTCTATCTGGGGCGCCGGCCCAATGCCTACATCGATGGTCTCAGCGTTGCGGAGTCGGAGGAGATCATCGAAGCGCTGTGGCGACACGCGACGCAGCCGCAATTCACCTGGCGGCACCGCTGGCGCGCGGGCGATATCGTGATCTGGGACAATCGCTGCGTGATGCACCATCGCGATCCGTTCGACGCCGGTGCGCGTCGGATCATGCACCGGGTGCAGTGCGCCGGGGAGCGGCCGTTTTACGACGCTGCAAAATCGAACCGAGTGCCGCATCCCCGCGCCGCCGTACGGTAAACGTTACGCTCGTCATGCCGGTGAAAATGAACTTGCGGGTTACAGTGAAGCTCATATTCATGTAGCTAATGTGAGCCGGGCGCTAAACCGGCAGCCAGCAGTCCTTGGATCCAGGCCTTCGCCGGAATGACGAATATTGTTGGAGACATTCCGAATGCAGTTTTTTCCTGAACTCAATCGCGGCAAGTGCAAGACCTATCTCGTCGCCTGCGAGCGCACGCGCAAGGCGGTGCTGATCGATCCGGTGCGCGAGAACATCAGCCGCTACCTGGCCTTTCTCGCGTACCAGCAGCTCAAGCTCGATGCCATCGTCGACACCCACACGCATGCGGATCATCCCACCGCATCATTTCAGTTGCGGGATCTCATGCAGGCACGGCTTATCATGCACCGGCGTGCGCCGGCGCCCACGGTGGATGAGCACGTGGAGCAGGGTGACGCTATCGCAGTCGGGGACAGTTCGCTCAGGGTGCTGCACACGCCGGGACACACGCCGGACAGCATCAGCCTGTACGCCGGCGACCGGGTCTATACGGGAGACGTTCTATTGATCGGCGGCACGGGCAGGGCGGACTTTGCAGGCGGCGATGCGGGCCAGCAGTACGACGCCATCACGCAAAAACTTTTTACGCTGCCGGACGAGACGCTGGTCTATCCGGCGCACTACTATCGCGGGAACACGCATTCCACGATCGGGCAGGAGAAGAAGAGCAACCCGCGGGTGGCCGGGCGTACGCGAGAGCAGTATGTGGCGCTGATGGCGAGCCTCAACTTTCCCATGCCGGACAAGATCCAGGAGGTGCTGCAGCCGAACCAGTCCGCGATCGACGATGACAAGACCAAGTTCCCCGACCTCACGGAGTTGAACCAGGTGCGCCAGCTTACATCACCCGAAGTCCATGCGATGCTCGACTCGACCAGCCCTCCTTTTGTGCTCGACGTGCGCGAGCCGAGCGAATTCCGCGGGGAGCTGGGGCATATTCCCGGAAGCGTTCTCATCCCGCTGCGTGATCTCGCGGGCCGCGCCGGGGAACTGGAGCCGCATCGCGACCGGCCCATCGTCGCAGTGTGTCGCTCCGGGGTGCGCAGCACGACGGCCGCCGCCATGCTCTACGGACTCGGCTTCGAGCGCGTCTACAACCTCAAAGACGGCATGATCGACTGGAACGACTGCAAGCTGCCGGTTGAGCGCTAGTCAATCAGGCCGCTGCAGGTCCGCAATGACGGCGTTGAGGAAGCGTCCCGCCTCGCCACCCGTCACGACGCGGTGGTCGAACGTGAGCGAGAGCGGCAGCATCCGGCGCACCGCCGGTTGGTCGTCGATGACCACGACCTGCTTTGCAATTCTTCCTGCGCCGAGTATTGCAACCGTCGGCGGCACGACGACCGGCGAGGCATAGCGGCCGGCGATCGTCCCGTAGTTCGAAAGCGTGATCGTGTGTCCGCGCAATTCTTCCGCCGGAACCTTGCGGGCGCGCGCATCGGCCACCAGCCGCTCGAGTCCGCGCCTGAGATCCTCGACATCGCGTGACTCGACGTTGCGCAGCACCGGCACGAGCAGGCCATCCGGCGTGTCGACCGCGATGCCGATGTCCACTTTCTTCAGCACCCAGCGCCCGACCTTTTCGCTGTCATACCACGCATTGAGCGCGGGCTCGGCACGGCAGCCGGCCACCAGGGAGCGGATGAGGCGCAACAGGACGTGCGTGCCGGGGACCCAGGCATCGATGTCGGCGTCATCCATGATGGTCGCCGATGCCACCTCGGCATTCGCCAGTTCCATGTTCTGCGCCATCGCGCGCCGCACGCCGCGCAGCATTTCGATCGGCCCGGTTTCCGCCAGAACCTTTGCAGCGCGCTGGACATCATTGGCGGTGATCAGGCCGTCGGCGCCGGTCGGCGTCACCATGGCGAGATCGACGTTCAACTTGCGGGCAAGCGCCCGCACCCCGGGCATCGCCTTGATGCCGCCTGCCGCCGGCACCGCAGCCGGGGCGGCCGCCGCGACGACTTTCTCGCCGACCTCGACTTTGCCGACGACGGTGCCGGTATCGGGTGCGCCGCCTTCCCCTTCGAAAGCAACCAGCGGCGCGCCGATGTGCGCGATCTCGCCGGGGTTGCCGTAGAGCTTGGCGATCTTTCCATCATAGGGCGCCGGGATATCGACGATCGCCTTCGCGGTCTCGACCGACACCATGGGCTGATCGGTTTTTATTTCTTCTCCGACCGCAACGTGCCACTTCACGATTTCCGCTTCCTGCAGTCCTTCGCCGAGATCGGGCAGCTTGAAGATCTTCATAGATGTCTCCTAGCGTAGATCAACGTGACCGAGCCGCCGCATCAGCGCCTTCTCGCCTTCGAGAAGGAAGAGGAGTGCCACGCCCGTCGCGATGATGAGCGCGCCATCCGCGATGCCCAGCGGGCGCGTCTGGAACCAGTCGTGCATGAATGGCGCATACGTAAAGAGCAGCTGAGCCGCGACGAGTGCGCCAATCGCGTATAGCACCGCTGGGGTGCCCAGCGCGCCGCCCCATGTGATGGATGTCATGTGCAGATAGCGCACGTTAAAAAGGTAGAACGCTTCCAGGACCACCAGCGCATTTACTACCATCGTTCGTGCCGTCTCGAGGTCTTCGCCGCGCTGGAGCGCGTACTGGAAAATGCCCTGGCACGCTGCGAAGAACAGCAGCGATACCAGGAGCACGCGCCACAGCAGGAAACGGGAAAGCAGGGGTGTGTTCGCAGGGCGCGGCGGCCGGGTCATGACCCCCGGCTCCGAGGGTTCGAAGGCGAGCGCAAGGCCCAGCGTGACCGCGGTGACCAGATTGACCCAGAGAATCTGCGCTGCGGTCATGGGCAGCGTCAGCCCGAAGAGTAGCGCCACCATGATGATGATGACTTCCCCGCCGTTGGTGGGCAGCGTCCAGGCGATCACCTTGCGGATGTTATCGTAGACCGTCCGTCCCTCGTGGACTGCATTGACGATGGACGCGAAATTGTCGTCGAGCAGCACCATCTCCGCCGCTTCCTTCGACGCTTCGGTACCTTTGATGCCCATCGCCACGCCCACATTAGCCTGCTTGAGCGCGGGCGCGTCGTTCACGCCGTCCCCGGTCATTGCAACCACGGCGCCGCGCGCCTGCAGCGCGCGCACGATACGCAGCTTGTGTTCCGGGCTCGTTCGCGCGAAGACCGCACTTTCGTGCACGCGGTCGGCAAAGGCAACGTCTTCGAGCCGGTCAAGCTCCGCACCGGTCACGGCGATGGGATTTTCTGTAAGACCAAGGTTGGTGGCGATCGCGGTCGCCGTGGCGACATGGTCGCCGGTGATCATCTTTACCGTGACGCCGGCGCTGCGGCACTGCGCGATCGCCGCAACAGCCTCTTCACGCGGCGGATCGATGAACCCCACGATGCCGAGAAATTCGTTTCCTGCCGCGAGGGCTTCTGCAGTAATGCGCGGGGTGTCGGCGACCGTCCGCCGCATGGCGAAACCGAGGACGCGCTCGCCTGCTGCAGCGGCTTCCACAATGCGCATCCTCCAATAGTCGCGGTGTGCCGTTTCACACATTTCCAGCACGGCTTCCGGGGCGCCCTTGATGAAAATGGCCGTGTCGTCCCCGGGGCTGCGATGCAGGCTTGCCATGTAGCGGTACGAGGCATCGAACGGGATTTCATCCAGTCGCGGCCACTCTGCGCGCACGTGCTCGGGACGCAATCCAGACTTCATGGCGAGCGCGACAAGGGCGCCTTCCATGGGATCGCCCTCCACCTGCCAGGCGCCGCCATGCTCGCGCAAGTGAGCGTCGTTGCAGAGCAGGCCGCAGCGGATAACCGGCATCACGGCGGCGAGGCAGGCGGCATCGTCATCATGACCGACCGCCTCGATCGTGCCGTGGGGTGCGTAGCCACTTCCGCCTGCACGCGCATGATGATTGCGCGTCACCACACGCACGGCGGTCATTTCGTTGCGCGTCAGCGTGCCTGTCTTGTCGGAGCAAATGACGCTGGTTGCACCGAGGGTCTCGACGGCGGGCAGTCTGCGGATAACGGCATTGCGCGCCGCCATGCGCTGCACGCCGATCGCCAGGGTAATAGTGATGACGGCGGGCAGGCCTTCGGGAATGGCGGCGACGGCGAGCGCTACAACCGCGATGAGGGCCTGCACCCAGTCGTAGTGATGGACGAATACCGCATGGACAAAAAGCAGCATAGCGCCGACGAAGATCACAACCGTCGCCTGGCGGCCGAAGCGGTTGATCTGGCGCAGCAGCGGTGTGGTCAGCGGCTCCACGCTTTCCAGCATCGCGCTGATGCGGCCGATCTCGCTTTCGCTTCCCGTCGCGACGACAAGACCAGTCGCTTGACCGGCGACTACCAGCGTCCCGGAGTACGCCATCGAATGACGAGCGCCGAGGTCCGCCTCCTTCGGCGCAGGCGACTCTTTTTTCTCGGCCGGCACCGATTCGCCCGTCAGGAGAGCCTCATCGATACGCACGCCGCGAGCCCGTAGAATTCGCAGATCCGCCGGCACGCGGTCGCCCGCCTCCAGCAGCACGATGTCAGCGGGCACGAGGTCCTCGACCGCCACGCTCTTGCGCATGCTGTCGCGCAAGACATTCGCCCGGGGTGAGATCATCTTGCGCATGGCCTCCAGTGCCTGCTCAGCCTTTCCCTCCTGGACGAAACCCACGAACGCATTGATCAGGATGACGGCTGCGATGACCGCTGCGTCGATGCCGTGGCCCAGGATGGCCGCCCCGACAGCGGCGAACAGGAGAAAATAGATAAGCGCGTTATTGAACTGCGAGAGAAACCGTACGAGCGGTTGTCGAGGCGGCGCCTGAGGCAGGGCGTTGGGACCGTATGTGGCGAGGCGGGATTTTGCATCTTCCGAGAGCAGTCCCGATCGCGCGGCACCGAGAACCTCCAGCGCACGTTCGCCCTCGATGGCATGCCAGTCGTCACGCTTTGGCATCAGCGAGCGACTCGTCTTGCTGCTGCAGCGGCCTTTCGAGACCGGCGCTCGCCCAGAGCAGCCACGTCAACCCGATTGCCGCCGAGGCCGCGGAAGCGAGCAGGATGCCCAGCTTCGCCTGCTCTACCACGACCGGTTCGCGGAAAGCGAGCTGTGCGATGAACAGCGACATGGTGAACCCGATGCCGCCCAACCACGCTGCGCCCATCAGGTGCTTCCACCGGACACCGGAGGGCAGTCGTGCCAGTCCCAACCGGACCGCCATCCAACTAAAAAGGCTGATGCCGGCAAACTTGCCGAGAACCAGGCCCGCCAGCACCCCGACGGTAACGCTGTTCGTCAGTGCATCAGTCCAGGCGACGCTCGTAAGATCGATTCCCGCGTTGGCCAGCGCGAAGATCGGGATGATGACGAACGTCACCCAGGGCGTCAGCCCGTGTTCGATGCGCTGCAGCGGACTCTGAACGGCGGCCGCCGAATATTCCATCGCCTCCGCGATCGAGGCCATTCGATGATTGCTCAGCGGATCGTCAGGTGTCTCGAGATCGAGGCGGTCGGCGACGAAATCGGCGTGCAGTTGCCCGATGCGCTGCTGGAAATGAGCGGGGGAATAGGTCGGGCGCGCCGGGATCGTCAATGCGAGCAGAATGCCGGCGAGGGTGGCATGCACGCCGGACGCGTGCACCGCGAACCACATGATGATGCCGACGAGCGCATAAGGCAGCGGGTTGCGAATGCCGCCGCGATTGAGCAGCACCAGCGTCGCGAAAAGGACTGCGGAAGCGATCAGCCATTGCAGATCCAGACCGGCGGTGTAGAAGACGGCGATGACGAGCACCGCGCCCAGATCGTCCGCGATGGCAAGCGCCGTGAGGAAGATGATGAGGTTCCGGGGAATGCGCCAGGCGAGCAATACCAGGATGCCGATCGCGAACGCGATATCGGTCGCCATCGGTATACCCCAGCCGGATGCTGTCGGCGTGCCGGCGTTGAAGGCGGCATAGATCAATCCCGGCACCACCATGCCGCCGATCGCCGCGGCGTTCGGCAGGGCCGCGTCCTTCCGGGAAGACCGTTCGCCCGCCAACACCTCGCGCGTGAGTTCCAGTCCGACGAGGAGAAAGAACAGCGCCATCAGGCCGTCGTTGACCCAGTGCTGCCATGACATGGCGATCCGGTAGCGCTCGCCTGCGGCGATGGTGAGCGGGGTTTCCCAGAGGCGATGCAGGAAGTCGTTGCCGAGCACGGCCGCGAGGGCAAGCGCGATCACCGTGGTGCCGATCAGGACGATGCCGCCGGCGGTAGTGCGCCGGAGAAACCGTTCGAACGGCGAAATGACGCGCCCGAACAGCGGCTCCAGGGGATAGATGTGCCGTCTTTCCATGCCGGTCAGCCGAACGCGATCGCTTTGCGCACCGCCTGCGCGATCCGTTCCTGGTCCGGCATGTAGTGTTTTTCGAGCCGGGGCAGCGGCACGACCGTATCGTAGCCCGTCACGCGCTGCACCGGCGCCAGTAAGGTGAGCAGCCCGTCTTCCGCCAGATTGGCGGCGATTTCCGCCGCAAAGCTGCATGTACGCGCGGCTTCGGTCACGATGACGCAGCGACCCGTTTTCGCGACCGAAGCCAGTATGGTATCCATGTCGAGCGGCTTCAGCGTGGCGACGTCGATGACCTCGGCGTTGACGCCTTCTTCGGCGAGATCGGCGGCGGCCGCCAGCGCTTCATAAGTCATCGCACCCCAAGCCACGAGACTGACGTCGCTTCCTTCTCGCAGCGTGAAGCACGTGTCCAGCGCGAGCACCTGCCCGTCGTCCTCGACGTCTTCCTTGAAGAGGCGATAGAGCCGGGTCGGCTCCAGAAAGATGACGGGGTCCGGATCACGGATCGCCGCCAGCAGCAGCCCGTACGCGCGCTGCGGGGAACTGGGATAGACGACGCGGATGCCGGGAATGTGCGCGAACATCGTCTCCGGGCTTTCGGAGTGATGCTCGGGCGCATGAATGCCCGCGCCGCACGGGGTTCGCATGACGAGCGGGCAGGCGAGGCGCCCGCGCGTTCGATGGCGCATACGGCCGGCGTGATTGAGCACCTGGTCGATCGTGGTGTAGGCGAAACCGGCAAACTGGATTTCGGCGACAGGCTTGAGCCCTTCCACCGCCATGCCGATCGCTGTCCCTATGATGAGACCTTCGGCGAGCGGGGTGTCGATCACCCGTTCTGCGCCATAGCGGTCCAGCAGCCCGAGCGTCGCGCGAAAAACGCCGCCGTCGACACCGACGTCCTGACCGAGCACGACGACCGAGGGATCCTCCTCCATCGCCCGCCGGAGCGCGAGATTGACCGCTTCAACCAGCGTGATCTGCGCCAAGGATTTCCTCCCGCTGTTTCTCGAGCGCCGCCGGCAGCTTCGCATAGAGATGATCGAACATCTGCGCCACCGACGGGGGCGGCGTATTGAGATAAGCCTGCACCGCAGCCTGTACCTGCTCGCTGCATTCCTTGAGCAGCCCTTCCTCCTTTTCCTTGCTCCACGCGTCGCAGCTTACCAGGTAGCTGCGCAAGCGCTGGACGGGTTCGAGCTTCCACGCCGCGGCGAGGTCATCGGGGCTGCGATAGCGCGCGGCATCGTCCGCGGTGGTGTGATCGGACAGGCGGTAGGTCAGCGCCTCGATCAACGTCGGACCGCCGCCGTTGCGCGCCTTAGCGAGTGCCTCATCCATCGCGTGGCGTACCGCAATCACGTCGTTGCCGTCGACCTGCCGGCCGTCGATTCCGGCGGCGATCGCTTTCTGCGCCAGCGTCCGGGCTCCGCTCTGGCGCGCGCGCGGCACCGATATCGCCCATTGGTTGTCGGTGACCACGAAGACGAGCGGGAGCTTCCACACGCCGGCGGCGTTGAGGCCCTCGTAAAAATCGCCCTTGGAGCTGGCCCCATCCCCGAGTGCGCAGACGGCAACGCGCGGCTCGCGCCTGAGCTTCATCGCATAAGCGACGCCTACGGCATGGGTCGCGTGCGCCGCGATCGTGACGCAGATCGGAAAATCGTGCCGCGAGCCGGAAAAATCGCTGCCGCGCTCGTCCCCGCCCCAGTAGAGAAAAAAGTCTTTCAGCGTCACGCCGCGCATGAGCTGCGCGCCGTTCTCGCGATAGGTCATGAGAAACGTATCTTCGGGCCGCATCGCACTGCCGATGCCGGCGTTGATCGCTTCCTGGCCGAGCAGCGAGGCGAAGGTGCCGAGCTGGCCGGTGCGCTGCAGTGCGACCGCCTTCGCGTCGTAAGCGCGCATCATGACCATCCAGCGATAGAGCGGGATGAGATTCGCAGCATCGTGCGCGAATTCCGGGAGCGGTTGCACGGTCTTCCCGTGCTCGTCCAGGAATTGGAGATGGCGTATTTCGAATGTCGCGACGAGGGTCATGGACGGAAAAGGATGCACATTGAGATGGACTACCAAGGATTCAGCCAGATTCTACCTGCCGAGGGAGCAGTTGGCAGTGCCTTGCAAGGCCGTGGAAATGATAAGCTGGAAGAACTAGTCCGCGCAGCGAGATGCTTGCTGGCAGGGATACCACGCTTATTGGAGTCGCGCAAACGGATATGCCGGCCGTATCGTGCTTCACCGGAGAGATCGCGGAAGGGCGGGCATGTTGATCGTCTTCGGTTCGGGTTTCATAGTTGCGGGCCTGTTTTTCGCAATAATGCCCATCGTTGCGCCGCACCTCCAGGCCGGCAATCCGGACTGGTTCAGCGTCCTCGGTGGCGTTCTCTTTATCGCAGTGGGCGCAGGCGCCATCCAGATCCAGCGGCATCCCGGTGCGATGCCGTTGTGGGTCGGGCTGATTGCCACAGCGATGGGTGCATTCATCATCGTAATGGCGGGATTTGACCCCGACGAAAGCCGTTTCCACGCGCCGCGCTGGGTGGTGGGGGCGGCCGGGGCTACGTTCGTCCTGGCAGGGGCGGCCGCGATAAAGAGCAGGGGCGTCAGCGGACCACACATCGATAACAGCGCCGCCTACCGACTGATACTGGCGCTGCTCCTGAGCTGCTTCGGTACCGTAGCGACCTGGATTTCGTTCGGGCCCGGCGAGCGCAAGTTCGAAGGAACGCTCGGCGTCGGTGGCGGCTTCCTACCGTTCGACCTGAGCGAGACACTCGGTCGGATCCTGTTTTCCCCGGCCGCACTGCTGCTCGATTTCATGGCGCTTGCGGCATGGTTCTACTTCTTTCGCGGGCTCGCGCGGCGCCATCGCGAAGCCGGCGGCGTGCATTCCGAACCAAGATCTTCCCGGCGCGGCTGACCCATGCCGGTGCAGAACCTGGTGGCGCGCGATTCCGTTCACTTCTATCGCGATCTGCCGGCGCTTTCGTCGTTCGCCGAAGCCACGGAAGCGCGCCGCTATGCCGACGTTCCCGGCGATTGGTGGGTCGTCATAGCCGACGTGGTGGGCTCGACCCGCGCGATTCAGGCCGGCGCCTACAAGAACGTCAACACGGTAGGTGTCGCCTGCATCGCCGCGGTGGTGAACGTGGATCGCAGCATCGATCTGCCGTTCGTATTCGGTGGAGACGGTGCGACACTCGCCGTGCCCGAAATATTGCGTGATCGGGTGGAAAGTGCGCTCCGCGGTGCGCAGCGCCTCGCGCGGGAAAGTTTCGGACTGACCTTGCGCGCCGGACTGGTGAGCGTAAACGAACTGGCGCGGCAGGGGCACTGGGTGCGGCTCGCCAAGGTGCGATTGTCACCGCAGGCGACCCAGCCGGCATTGTCGGGCCGCGGCTGGGATGAAGCGGAACGCTGGATCAAGGTTCCCGGCGCACCGGGGATGCGCAGCGTGGAGGAGGGGCGCGGTCCGGCCGAGGCGAGTTTCGAGGGTTTCGAGTGCCGCTGGCAGGGCGTTCCGAGTTTCAACGGCCACAAGCTTTCACTGCTCATCGCCGCCATTTCGCACGACGCCGACGAGAATCTCGCCACGTATCGCCGCGTCCTGGACCGGATTCTGGATATCTATGGCGAGGTCGCACAGTACCATCCACTGCGCGCGGAGCACATGCGTCTCACCTTCAGCCCGAATCTGCTCTCGCACGAGTGGCGCGTGCGGGGAGCTGCGCTGAATGCCTGGAGGCGGACGGTCTACTTCACTCGGATGGTGTTCCAGAACGCGGCGGGCAACTTGCTCTTCGCCCGCCCGCGCGACCAGGTTCATGCGCCCTGGGATCGATATCGCGACGAACTGGTCGAGAATTCTGACTTCCGCAAGTTCGACGGGATGCTGCGCATGGTGATGGACGGCAGTGAATCGCAATCGGAGCGGCTGCAGGATTTTCTCGAGCAGGAGTATGTCGATGAGCACCTGGTGTATGGCATGCACAAATCGCAGGAAGCACTGGTCACCTGCATCGTTCAGTCCTACAGCGGCAACCATCTGCACTTCGTGGATGGCAGCGACGGTGGCTATGCGCTGGCCGCGCGTCAGCTCAAGGAACGGCTTTCCGAAGCGCTGAAGCGGCCTGAAATTAAGAGTGCCTAACATAATGACCCGCGTGGTGCGCTGTCACGATTTTGGCCCAGGACGCGAAGCTCGCCGCAGTGAATATCGCGAATCACAACGCGCCGGCGTGAAACGCTGTACCGCCGGGCAGCCTCACTCGGGATAGACCTCGAGGTGGAACAGCGGCTTGTGCGCATGCCCGCCGCGCGCGCCCGCGGCGTGGACCTCAATCGGGAAACGCCCCGTGGCGCGGGCATGGATCGACATCTCTGCGGATCCGCCGGGACTTACGGTGACCGTCACGTCATAACCATGCAGATGGAGTTCGAGCGGCTTGTCGCTTTTCCAGCGCAGGACCACGGTGTCGCCTCGTATTACGCGCACCGATTTCTTGCCGACCACGGCGCCGTTCACAATCTCTATATCGAAACGCTTCGTGCTCGCGCTAAATACCGGTGCCGCGGCGATCGCCGCAGACATCGCGATCAAGACCAGAAGACGCATCAAGCAGGCCGCTTTGTTCATCGGTGATCGGTGCAGAAGCATACAACCCAAGCGGTCCCGATATTCCCCATCGGCTGGAATAATACGGGGCGACGTGTCTTTATGTAAGGACGAACTTGGCGGCGGCAACGATCAGCACGGCGGCGAGAAGCTGGAGCAGGATGCGGGGCGACAACCAGCGGATCGCTAGCTGCGTGCCGATCAGCGCGCCGAGCAACGCCGCGGCCGCAAAATAGGTCAGTTCCGGCGGCAGCGCGCGGACCGCCACGATGTTTCCGGCAAGCCCCGCGAGCGAATTGACGAGAATGAAAGGCGCGGTAATTCCCGAAGTCTGGCGCGCACCGGCCCATCCGAACAGGACGAGAAACGGGCTCAAAAAAATTCCGCCGCCGACGCCGGTCAGGCCGGAGAGCAGGCCAATTCCACCCCCGGTCACCAGGGCGGCTATCCAAGGCGGCGTGATGGCGGGCTGCAGGGAGCGTGCCTCGCGGGGATCTAGGAACAACCGAATCGCCGCGGCGGCGAGCACCAGGCCCACCAACGTGCGATACCAATCCCCCGGCAACACGATCATGCCGCCGATGAATGCCATCGGAACGGAGGCGGCGGACAAACGCAGCATAGCCCGCCAGTTGACCAGCCCTGCGCGATGCAGGCGATAGGTGCCCATGGACGCCACCAGGACATTCAGCACGAGCGCCGTGGGGCGCATCACCGCCGGCGCGATGCCGAAGAGCGCCATCGATGCGATGTAGCCGGAGGCGCCGCCGTGGCCGACGGACGAGTACAGCATGGCCACGACGAAGATCAATCCGGAAAGCAGCAGAAGATCGGTATCAGTCAAGCGAATCGACTTTTTTGTATGCGCGGCGCTCGCAGGGCGAAGGCATTGTAATGGAATGCCATCCCGTGCAGCGGCGGCGTCGATGCGCCATGATAGGATGGCGCTCGGGGATACAAACATGAAACTCGGCTTCTTCACCATGCCCATCCATCCGCCGGGGCGTGACTACACGCAGACGCTGAAGGAGGATCGCGAAGCGGTGCTGCTCGCAGACCGCCTGGGCTACTGCGAGGCGTACATCGGCGAGCACGTAACCGACGTGTGCGAATCCATTCCGTCGTGTCTCACTTTCATTGCGAGTCTGGCCCACGATACAAAGCAGATCTGTCTGGGAAGCGGCACCGTCAACCTGCCGAACAACCATCCGGCGCAGGTGGCCGCGCACGTGGCGATGGTGGACCACATGCTCGAGGGGCGCTTTCTCTTCGGCATCGGCCCGGGCGGGCTGCGCTCGGACATGGAGGTCCTGGGCAATCTCGATCTCGACCGCAACGCCATGTTCGTCGAATCGATCGACCAGATCCTCGCGATCTGGGATGGCGATGCGCCGTACAACCTCAAGGGCCGGTTCTGGAACATCAGCACGGAGAAGACGCTGATCCGCGAGGCGGGGCAGGGCGTGATGCTCAAACCCTACCAGAAGCCGCATCCGCCGATCGTCGTGACGGTCGTCGTGCCGCATTCAAAGGGGCTGATGGCGGCGGCGGAGCGCGGATGGAAGCCGATTTCCGCGAATTTCCTGCAGCCGAAGTGGGTGGCGACGCACTGGCCGATGTACGAGCGGGGGTGCGAAGCAGGCGGGCACGCGGCACTGAGGAGCGACTGGCGCGTGTGCAAGAGCATTTTCGTGGCCGAAGACGATGCGACAGCCCGTCGCTACGCGAAGAGCGAGGATGGTCCGTATGGGTTTTACTTCTGGAATCTGCTCACCAAGCGGCGGGCGCGGGGCAGTCTCGATATCTTCAAACATGATCTCGCGCTCACCGATGCGGACGTGACGCTGCAATATGTCCTCGACCGGCTGGTGATCGCCGGAAGCGTCGACAGCGTTGTCGATCAACTGCTGGCGTTTCGCGAGACGGTAGGAGGCTTCGGTACGCTGCTTTACTGCGGGCACGACTGGGCGGACCCGCAACTCGCCCGGCGCTCGATGGAACTCATGGCCGAGAAGGTGATGCCGGCCATCAACCGCGCTGAAAGTCTGTAGAAAGGTCGCGCCGCCATACTTACGTGCTGCTCACAAATAGGGAGTCGCCGCATGGCCAGATTATCCTCAATTGTTTTGCTCGCCCTCATCCCGTTCTTGGTGCTCGCCGCGGAAGTCGAAGCACCGCCGCCGCCTGCCGATGCCAGCCCGTGGGGCATGATCATTTTCGGACTGATATTTTTTGGCATGATCGGCGGGTTCGGTCTCTTCATCTGGATGAAGGAACGCACCCGCAGGCAGGACGTTAACCGCTCCTGAGCGGGTCAGCTTCCCTTCTGTCTTGCCTTTGACTTCTTGTAGTCGGCGAATTTGGTGGAGCGGTAGGCGCCGCTCGATACAAATTCACCGAGCAGGATGAACTCGGCCGGCTCTTTTACCGGGCCGACGAGGCGGATGACTTCGTTGCCATCGAGATCGTAGAAGACGAAGGTCGGCGTACCGGTTACGCGCAGTACTTGCGCGTAGCTCTTCTCCGTCAAGTCGCGACCCGCGAAGTCCCTGATCGGCACGGCGCCGAAAATATCCACTGAAAAATTGACGAAGCGCTGACGGTAGAACGCCTGCACGTCGGCGCGGTTCAGCACGCGGGTCTTCATGTAGAGGCAGCCCGGGCAGCCCTCCTGCTCGAACATGAAGAGGATCGCCTTCTTGCCCGCTTGTTTCGCATCCCGCGCTTCCGCCCGGAGGTCGCCGGTATTGAGATCGAAGAAGTGCTGGTCGGCGTCGCGGGCTTCGGCTGCGCGCGCAGGCATCGCCAGCGTCAGCGCAGCAACGAGCAGCCAGGCTGCGATCAGGTACCGGGCTATGCCGTCATTGCCGCCGCGCAAGCGCGCTCCCGAATCCGGGCACAGCAATCGCTTATCCGCATTCATGTACGCTAGAGCGCGAAGAGGTCGACGAACTCGTTCACCGGAGTTGCTTCGAGTCGCGCCTGATCGAGGCACAGCCGCAGTATGGTTTCGCGCTGCTTCTCGGCGAAACGCCGTGCAACATTGGTCCTGAACTTTGCCTCCAGCAGCGGGATGCCTTCCTTGCGCCGGCGGCGATGCCCGACCGGGTACTCGACTGCCACCTGCCCGGTCTTCGATCCATCCTTGAAAAACACCTGGATGGCGTTCGCGATCGAGCGCTTTTCCGGATCCAGATAATCGCGCGTCCAGCTCTTGTTCTCCACGCAGCTCATCTTCGCGCGGAGCTGGTCGACGCGCGGATCGCGCGCCACCTCATCTTCGTAATCTGCGGCCGTCAATGTCCCCTTCATCAGGCCGATCGCGGCCATGTACTGAATGCAATGGTCGCGGTCGGCTGGGTTGTGCAGCGGCCCGCGCTTGTCGATGATGCGGATGGCCGATTCATGAGTCGTGATCACGATCTTCTTTATGTCCTCAAGGCGATCCTTGACCTGGGGATGGAGTCTGACTGCGCATTCGACCGCAGTCTGCGCGTGGAATTCCGCAGGAAACGAGATCTTGAACAGCACATTCTCCATGACGTAGGAGCCGTACGAACGCTTGAACTTGAAGGGTTTGCCCTTGAACAGCACATCGTAGAACCCCCATGTCTTCGCAGTGAGCGCCGAGGGATAGCCCATCTCGCCTTTGAGCGCCATCAGCGCCAGCCGCACGCCGCGGCTCGTCGCATCCCCCGCCGCCCACGATTTGCGCGAGCCGGTATTCGGGACATGGCGATAGGTGCGCAACGACTGGCCGTCGATCCAGGCGTTGGAGACGGCATTGACGATTTCATCGTGCGTCCCGCCCAGCATGTGCGCCACAACCGCCGTGGTAGCGACCTTGACCAGCACGACGTGGTCGAGCCCGACGCGATTGAAGCTGTTTTCGAGCGCGATCACGCCCTGGATTTCATGCGCCTTGATCATCCCGGTCAGCACCTCGCGCATCAGGAGCGGCTTTTTCCCGGCCGCGACCGCGTTGCGCGACGTCCAGTCCGCTGCGGCCAGTATGCCGCCCAGGTTGTCCGAAGGGTGACCCCATTCCGCGGCCAGCCAGGTGTCGTTGAAGTCGAGCCAGCGAATCATGGCGCCGATATTGAAGGCGGCGCTCACCGGATCGAGCTGGAACGAAGTGCCGGGGACCTTGGCGCCGTTCGGAACGATGGTGCCGGCGACGATGGGCCCGAGCAGTTTGGTGCACGCCGGGTAGGAGAGGGCCTCGAAGCCGCATCCCATCGTGTCCATGAGGCACAGCCGCGCGGTGTTGTACGCCTCGCTGCTCTTTACGGCGTAGCGCGTGACGTAGTCGGCGATATCGGTGAGGACGCGGTCCGGCCTGGGGCGTACGTTGGAAATGAGCGATGACATTGTTTACTCGTTCCTTATTAGAAGCGTAGAAGCGAAGGACGCAAGCTTCAAAAGCTTTAACGCAAATTCCCTTTTGCGTCCTTTGCGTCTCGGCCTTGAAGTGGTGTTTACCTGTTCCGCTTCGCGGCGCGGCTGCGCTCGGCGAGCGGCACGAACCTGCAGTTCTCGGGGCCGGTGTAGACCGCGGTCGGCCGGATGATCTTGTTGTCAATGCGCTGTTCGATCACGTGCGCGGCCCAGCCGGTGGTGCGGGCGATGACGAAAATCGGCGTGAACATCGCGGTCGGAATGCCCATGCGGTGGTAGGACACCGCCGAGAACCAGTCGAGGTTCGCGAACATCTTCTTCTCGCGCATCATGACCGACTCGATGCGGTCGGCGACGTCGTACATCTTCATGTCGTTCACGTCACGCGACAGCGTGCGCGCCACGTCCTTGATGATCTTGTTTCGCGGATCGGCAATGGTGTAGACAGGGTGGCCGAAGCCGATCACCACTTCCTTGTTGCGGATGCGGGTGACGATGTCGGTCTCGGCATCATCCGGCGTCTCGTAGCGGTTCATCACCTCGAACCCGACTTCGTTGGCCCCGCCGTGCTTGGGGCCGCGCAAGGCGCCGATGGCGCCGGTGATTGCCGAATGCATGTCCGCGCCGGTCCCGGCAACGACGCGCGCGGCAAACGTCGACGCATTGAACTCGTGCTCGGCGTAGAGGATGAGCGAGGTGTGCATCGCCTTGACCCACAATGCCTTGCCTGGCCGGCCATGGAGCAGATGCAGGAAGTGGCCGCCGATGGAGTCGTCATCCGTCTCGACCTCGATGCGCCGCCCGTTGTGGCTGTAGTGGTACCAGTAGAGGAGGATCGAGCCGAACGAGGAGATCAGCCGGTCCGCGATGTCGCGCGCCCCGGCGGGGTTGTGATCTTCCTTCTCCGGGAGCACTGCGCCGAGCGCGGAACACCCTGTGCGCATGACGTCCATCGGATGCGCGCCCGCCGGAATCTGTTCGAGCACATTGCGCACCGCCGCCGGCAACCCGCGCAACTGGAAAAGCCGGGACTTGTAATTGTGAAGCTCGGCAGAGTTGGGGAGCTTGCCGTGGATCAGCAGGTAGGCGATTTCCTCGAACTCGCACTGGTCCGCGATATCGAGTATGTCGTAGCCGCGATAGTGCAGGTCATTGCCGCTGCGGCCTACCGTGCACAACGCCGTGGTTCCGGCAGCCACACCCGATAGCGCGACCGACTTCTTGGGCTTGAAGCCCGTGCTGGATTCTCCGCTCATTGCGCTCCCTCTTCGATTGTAGCTATCCGTTGCGTGTCGTCTCCCCGGCCTTTGCCGGGACCCGGAGGCGCCCTGGATTCCGGATCATTGTCTGGAATGACGATGCTCCTTCTAGCCGAGGAGCTGGCGAATCGAGTCCCGCTCCTCGTGCAATTCCTTAAGAGTCGCCTGCATGCGGGCCCGGCTGAAGTCGCTGACGGCGAGGCCCTGGACGATTTCGTATCGGCCGCCTTTGCATACCGCCGGATAGCCGTAGATGACTCCCTCCGCGATGTCGTAGCTGCCGTCGGCCGGCAGGCCCATGCTCACCCAATCGCCGTCGCGGGTGCCGTGCACCCAATCGCGGATGTGATCCATCGCCGCGTTCGCGGCGCTCGCTGCTGACGACAGTCCGCGCGCATCGATGATCGCGGCGCCGCGCTTCTGTATCGTCGGGATGAAATCCTTTTCGAGCCAGGCCTGGTCGTTGATCATGGGCCAGACATTCTGTCCGCCCGCTTCAGCCTGGAAGAGATCCGGATACTGCGTGGCGGAGTGGTTGCCCCATACCGTCATCTTGCGCACGTCGGCAACCGGTTTGCCGATCTTCTGCGCGACCTGCGTCAACGCGCGATTGTGGTCGAGGCGCATCATGGCGGAAAAGTTCGAAGCCTTGAGGTCCGGCGCGTTTTTCATCGCAATGAGACAGTTGGTGTTGGCGGGGTTGCCGACCACCAGCACTTTCACGTCGCGCTTCGCCACTGCGGAGAGCGCTTTGCCCTGGGGCGCGAAAATCCTGCCGTTCGCTTCCAGCAGATCCTTGCGTTCCATGCCGGGTCCGCGCGGGCGCGCACCGACCAGGAGCGCGATGTCGGCGTCCTTGAAGGCGACCATCGGATCCGCGGTCGGCACCATGCCCGAGAGCAGCGGAAAAGCGCAGTCGTCGAGCTCCATCATCACGCCCTTCAGAGCCTTCTGGGCCTTCTCGTCGGGGATTTCGAGCAACTGCAGAATGACCGGCTGGTCTTTGCCCAGCATCTCGCCGCTCGCGATCCGAAACAACAGGCTGTAGCCGATCTGTCCGGCGGCGCCCGTGACCGCTACGCGCATGGGAGATTTCATGAATCAGGCTCCTGAAATGTGGAAAAAGATTTTGTTGAGCGGGATAAGGCGGCTTGACGATGGGTCTGAGACGCCCTGCGCGTACGGCCGCGACACCATAGATGATAGCGAACCTCGCCTTTTAGTGACAAGGACGGCGGCGCCTGCAGCCGCGGCGAGCTCTGCCCGCGCGCACGCCCAAGGGCGCTTCTGCAGTGCAGCGAAAGCTGATAAGATTGCTCAGTTTGCGACATGTCAGGCGGCGCTGACCGGAACTGGGGTGGGACGCACGGGAGTCACCGTCTGCATTTTTCGAATTCCTGCGTACGTTGAGTGACTCGCCGTTCTCTGCCCAATAAGAAAGCCGTTAGATGTCCAAGCCGAGACCCAAGCACCTTAACCTGCTGCAGATCAAGTTCCCGATCATGGCCATCGTGTCTGGAATGCACAGGATCAGCGGCGCCGTGCTGTTCCTGTTTCTGCCGCTGCTGCTCTGGTTGTGGCACCAGAGCGTGACCTCGCAGCAGGCCTTCGACCGATTCAGCGCGGTGGTCGCCTCGCCGATCGGCAAGATCGTGCTTTTCGGGCTGCTGTGGGCGTACCTGCATCACCTTTGTGCCGGGATACGGCATCTCGCGCTCGACCTGCATCTGGGCACGGATTTGCCCGCAGCACGGGCGAGCGGCATGGCGGTGATGGCGGTCAGCATCGGGCTCACGATAGTCATTGGAGCGCTGCTATGGTGAGACGCGAAGTCGTCGGCGCTCACTATGGCCTGCGCGACTGGCTGGCGCAGCGGGTGACGGCGATCGTGATGCTGATCTACACGCTGCTCTTCGTGATCGCGCTGCTCGGCTTGCCGCGCTTCGATTTCAGCCACTGGCAGGCGTTGTGGAATGCCCCGTGGATGCGCTACGCAACGCTGCTCTTCATGGCGAGCCTGCTCTACCACGCGTGGGTCGGGATGCGGAACATCTTCATGGACTACATCAAGCCCACCGGACTGCGCCTCGCGCTGCACGTCCTGGTGATCCTCGCCCTGCTCGCGTATGGCGCCTGGTCGGTGCAGATCCTCTGGAGAGCGTGAGCGATGGCACTGGCACGCAGGGAATTTGACGCAGTCGTCGTAGGCGCGGGCGGCTCCGGCATGCGGGCGGCGCTCGAGCTTGCCGAAGCAGGGCTGCGCGTGGCGGTGCTGTCGAAGGTCTTTCCCACGCGATCGCATACGGTGGCCGCGCAGGGCGGCGTCGCAGCCTCCCTGGGCAACATAACGGAAGACAACTGGCACTGGCACATGTATGACACCGTCAAGGGCGCCGATTATCTCGGCGACCAGGACGCCATCGAATTCATGTGCCGCGCGGCGCCCGAGGTGGTGTACGAGCTGGAGCACTTCGGCATGCCTTTCGACCGCACGGCCGATGGGCGGATCTACCAGCGTCCGTTCGGCGGGCACATGCAAGACTACGGGCGCAACCCGGTCGAACGCGCCTGCGCCGCCGCCGATCGCACCGGCCACGCCATGCTGCACACGCTGTATCAACGCAACGTCCGCGCGCACACCCAGTTTTTCGTGGAGTGGATGGCGCTCGATCTCGTGCGCGATGCCGAAGGCGCGGTGCTGGGCGTGGTCGCGATGGAGATCGAAACCGGCGAAGTGATGATCCTGCAGGCGCATGCGACGCTGCTTGCCACCGGCGGAGCGGGACGCATCTATGCTTCGAGCACCAACGCCTTCATCAATACCGGCGACGGACTGGGCATGGTGGCGCGGGCGGGCCTGCCGCTGCAGGACATGGAGTTCTTCCAGTTCCATCCCACCGGCGTCTACGGCGCCGGGGTGCTGATCACCGAAGGGGTGCGCGGGGAAGGCGGCTTTCTGCTCAACAGGAACGGCGAGCGTTTCATGGAACGCTACGCGCCGACCGCCAAAGACCTGGCGAGCCGCGACGTCGTGTCGCGCGCGATGGCGACCGAGATCAAGGAAGGGCGCGGCGCAGGCAAGGACGCGGATCACATCCTGCTCAAGCTCGATCACCTGGGCGAAGAAGTGATCCACAAGCGGCTGCCGGGAATACGCGATATCGCGATCAAGTTCGCCAACGTCGATCCGGTGAGGGAGCCGATTCCCGTGGTCCCCACGGTGCATTACATGATGGGCGGGGTGCCGACCAACTACCACGGCCAGGTGGTGGTGCCGGACGGACGCGGCGGCGACCAGGCGGTACGCGGGCTTTACGCGGCGGGCGAATGCGCCTGTGTGTCGGTGCACGGCGCAAACCGCCTGGGCTGCAATTCGCTGCTGGACCTGCTGGTGTTCGGACGGGCCGCAGGCCGCAGGGTGATCACGGACCTGGAGCACGGCGCGCACAAACCGCTGCCGGCCGATGCCGCGGACATGTCGCTCGCCCGTATTGCCCGGCTCGAATCCCAGACGAACGGAGAAAGCGTGCCCGATGTCGGCGCGGAAATGCGCCGCGTCATGCAACTTCACTGCGGAGTCTTCCGCTTTCCGGACAGCCTCACGCAGGGCGTGCAGAAAATCCTCGCGGTCGCAGAGCGCGCGCAGCGCACCGCTATCCAGGACAAGAGCAGGGTGTTCAATACCGCAAGGGTCGAGGCGCTGGAACTGGACAATCTCGTCGAGGTCGCCCTGGCCACGATGATTTCGGCCGAGGCGCGCACGGAGTCCCGCGGCGCACATGACCGCAGCGATCATCCCAAGCGCGACGACGCCAACTGGATGAAGCACACGCTGTGGTACAAGCAGGGAAACCGGCTCGAATACAAGCCGGTCAAAACCAAGCCCCTGACGGTCGAAGCCTTCGAGCCCAAGACGCGCGTTTATTAGACAGGTTCTACACGGAGCCCCGCAGTCATGCGTTTTTCGATATACCGATACAACCCGGATACCGACGCCAAGCCTTACATGCGGGACTACGACATCGCGCTCGAGCCGACCGACCGCATGCTGCTCGATGCGCTGGTCCGCATCAAGGCGCATGACGACACGTTCTCGTTCCGCCGCTCCTGCCGCGAAGGCGTGTGCGGATCGGACGCGATGAACATCAACGGCAAGAACGGGCTGGCGTGCATCACGCGCCTGATCGAGGTGAAGGAGCCGGTGGTGATCCGGCCGCGGCCCGGGCTGCCGGTGATCCGCGATCTCGTGGTCGACATGTCGCAGTTCTTCAAGCAGTATCACTCGGTCAAGCCGTACCTGGTCAACGAAACGCCGCCGCCTGAAAAAGAGCGCCTGCAATCGGCCGAGGACCGCGACGAGCTGAACGGGCTCTACGAGTGCATCCTGTGCGCGTGCTGCTCCACCTCGTGCCCGTCATTCTGGTGGAATCCGGACAAATTCGTGGGGCCGGCGGGATTGCTGCAGGCCTACCGCTTCATCGCCGATACCCGTGACCAGGCGACCAACGAGCGGCTGGACAATCTCGAGGATCCGTATCGGCTCTTTCGCTGCCATTCGATCATGAACTGCGTGGATGTATGTCCCAAGGGCCTCAATCCGACCAAGGCTATCGGAAAGATCCGCGACCTGCTGGTCAAGCGTTCGGTATGACGCCGTACGCGCCCGGCACATGAGCGAGACCGACCGTATTCGCTGGCAGTGCCGGCGCGGCATGCTGGAACTGGACCTCGTGCTGGCGGCTTTCCTGGATCGATATTATGCGCAGCTCGACGGGGGCGAGGTCGAGCTGTTCAGGGAATTGCTCGATCAGCCGGATAATGAATTGCTGGACCTCGTGATGGGCCGGGCCGAGCCCGCCGACGCGCGGTTCGATCTTCTGCTCGGGCGGCTGCGCGAGAACTGCGCGGCGCCCACGCAGGGCTTAGAGCGCTTAACATGATGAATCCAAGCCGTTCATGGTTCCCTTCGACTTGCGCTCAGGACAGGCCTGAGCTCACCATGAACGGTGCTCTGCGAACGACCGTTCACCCTGAGCCTGTCGAAAGGTGGACTGTCATTCCGTTACGGAGACTGCTATGACCGAAAAGCTGGCCACTCTTTCCTTCAGCGACGGCAAGCCGTCGGTGGATTTCCCTGTGCTTGGCGGCACGGTGGGACCCGAGGTGATCGACGTCCGCGCGCTGTACGCCAAGACGGGATTGTTCACCTACGATCCCGGGTTCATGTCCACGGCGAGCTGCCGCTCGAGCATCACCTACATCGACGGCGATCAGGGCATCCTGCAGTATCGCGGTTATCCGATAGAGCATCTCGCCGAACATTGCGATTTTCTGGAAGTGGCCTACCTCATCCTGAACGGCGAGCTGCCCAACCCGCAGCAGAAGGCAAGGTTCGACGACATCGTGACCCACCATACCATGGTGCACGAGCAGCTTTCGCGCTTCTACAGCGGTTTCCGTCGCGATGCGCACCCGATGGCCGTGCTATGCGGCGTGGTGGGCGCCTTGTCGGCGTTCTATCACGACTCGATCGACATCCACGACGCGCGCAGTCGCGAGATTTCGGCATTCCGGTTGATCGCGAAGCTGCCGACGATCACGGCGATGACCTACAAATACAACGTCGGCCAGCCGTTCATGTATCCGAAGAACAACCTGTCCTACGTCGAGAACTTCCTCTACATGATGTTCGGCACGCCGTGCGCGGACTGGAAGCCGAATCCGATCCTGACGCGCGCCATGGAGCGCATCCTGATCCTGCATGCGGATCACGAGCAGAATGCGTCGACCTCCACGGTTCGTCTCGCGGGGTCCACCGGCGCCAATCCGTTCGCCTGCATCGCCGCCGGTATCGCCAGCCTGTGGGGCCCGGCGCACGGCGGCGCGAACGAAGCGGTGCTCAAGATGCTGGCGGAGATCGACGACGTCAAGAACATCTCCAGCTTCATCCAGCGTGTGAAGGACAAGGACGGTCACGCGATGCTGATGGGCTTCGGTCACCGCGTCTACAAGAATTACGACCCACGCGCCAGGATCATCCAGAAAACGTGCCACGAGGTCCTCGAGGAACTGGATCTCAAGGACGACAAGCTGTTCAAGCTCGCGATGGCGCTGGAGAAAGTCGCCCTGGAGGACGATTATTTCATCAAGCGCAAGCTCTATCCGAACGTGGATTTCTATTCCGGCATCGTCTACAAGGCGCTCGGCATCCCGGTGAGCATGTTCACCGCGATATTCGCGCTGGCACGGACGGTGGGCTGGATCGCGCAGTGGAACGAACTGATCAGCGACCCGGACCAGAAGATCGGGCGCCCGCGGCAGCTCTTCACCGGCGCGACGCGCCGCGAATTCGTGCCGCTGGGGAAGCGCAAATAGTCAAAGGCTGTGACGCGAAGGACGCTGAGGACGCAAAGGTCTTGCAAATGAACCTCATGTCGTGGTGCCTTGATTTTCCTTCGCGTCCCCTGCGTCCTATGCGTATTGGCATTCGACAGGTGCAGCGATGATGAAGCAGTTTCTGGGCAATTCCCACCTGTTCGGTGCGAACGCGCCGTTCATCGAGGCGCTCTACGAGGCGTATCTCAAGGACCCGCAATCGGTCGAGGCACGCTGGCGCGGCTATTTCGACGAACTGCAGCGCCTTGACGACGGTCCGGCGGATGTCTCCCACGCAGAGATACAGGAGCGCTTTGCGCGCCTGGCGCGCGAACGCCGCCCGGGAGCCGGGGCAACGACGGGCGCGCCGACCCAGCTCGGAGACAAGCAATTCGTTGTCCTGCAACTGATTGCTGCCTATCGCTTCCAAGGTTCGCGTCACGCCGACGTCGACCCGCTCGAGCGGCAGGAGAAGCCGTACATCGCAGAACTCGACCCGGCATACTACGGGCTGAGCGACGCCGACATGGAGTCGGTCTTCAATACCGGGACGCTGTTCGCGCCCCGCGAGATGAAGCTGAAGGACATCCTCGCTTTCCTCAAGGATACTTATTGCGGCAGCATCGGCGTCGAGTACATGTACATGACCGACGTGCCGCAGAAGCGCTGGGTTCAGGAGCGGCTGGAAACGATACGCTCGCATCCGAGTTACGACGCTGAAACGCGAAAGCACTTCCTCGAGCGCCTCACGGCGGCCGAGACGCTCGAAAAATACATGCATACGCGTTATGTCGGCCAGAAGCGGTTTTCGGGCGAAGGCGGCGAGTCGCTGATCCCGCAGCTCGATCTCCTGCTGCAGAACGCCGGCAAGGCCGGCGTGCAGGAACTGGTGATCGGCATGGCGCATCGCGGGCGCCTCGAGGTTCTGGTGAACATCATGGGCAAGATGCCCAAGGATCTCTTCGCCGAGTTCGAGGGCAAGCACGAAGCGCATCTGCTCGCGGGCGATGTCAAGTATCACCAGGGATTCTCCAGCAACATCATGACGCCCGGCGGGCCGATGCACGTCACCCTGGCGTTCAATCCATCGCATCTGGAAATCGTCAATCCGGTAGTCGAGGGCTCGGTGCGCGCGCGACAGCATCGCCGCCGCGATTTCAAGGGCGACCAGGTGCTGCCGGTGCTGATTCACGGCGACGCCTCCTTCTCCGGACAGGGCGTGGTGATGGAGACGCTCAACCTGGCGCAGACCCGCGGCTATGGCACCGGGGGCACGGTGCATATCGTCGTCAACAACCAGATCGGTTTTACGACGTCGGACATCCGCGATTCACGCTCGACGCTCTACTGCACCGACGTCGCCAAGATGCTCGAGGTTCCGATCTTTCACGTGAATGGCGATGACCCGGATGCGGTGTGTCTCGTCACCGAGATCGCCCTCGACTACCGCATGCGCTTTCATCGCGACGTGGTCGTCGATCTGGTGTGCTACCGCCGTCTCGGCCACAACGAGCAGGACGAGCCGATGGTGACGCAGCCGCTCATGTACAAGAAGATCCAGAAGCTGCCGACCACGCGCAAGCTCTACGCGGACCGTCTGGTGAAGGAGGGAGTGCTTTCCGATGCCGAAGCGGAGGAGATGATCACCACCTTCCGCAACGCGCTCGATTCCGGCTATCACACCAACAAAACCGTCCTCTCGAAATACAAGCCGCCGTTCGAGGTGGACTGGAAACCGTACATCGGCACCAAGTGGAACGAAAAGGACGACACCCGGCTGCCGCTCGAGACGCTGAAGATGCTGGGCGAGCGCATCACTGCGGTGCCCGAAAACTTCAAGCTGCATCCGCGCGTGCAGAAGATCATGGAGGACCGGCGGCTGATGGCGCAGGGCAAGATACCGCTCGACTGGGGCATGGCGGAGCATCTCGCGTACGCCACGCTGCTCAGCGAAGGCTATTCGATCCGGCTTTCGGGGCAGGACAGCGGGCGCGGCACCTTCTTCCACCGCCACGCGGTGCTGCACGATCAGAACCGCGAACGCTGGGACCAGGGCGCCTACATCCCGCTGCAGAACGTCAGTCCCAGGCAGGGTGATTTTGTCGTGATCGATTCGCTGCTGTCCGAGGAAGCGGTGATGGGCTTCGAGTACGGTTATGCGACCTCCGGGCCCAACGAACTCGTGATCTGGGAAGCGCAGTTCGGCGACTTCGCCAATGGCGCGCAGGTGGTGATCGATCAGTTCATCGCATCGGGTGAAGTGAAGTGGGGGCGGCTGTGCGGGCTGACGCTGCTCCTGCCGCACGGCTACGAGGGGCAGGGGCCGGAACACTCCTCGGGCCGCATCGAGCGCTACCTGCAGTTGTGCGCCGACTACAACATGCAGGTCTGCGTGCCGGCGACGCCGGTGCAGTTCTACTACCTCCTGCGGCGTCAGATGGTGCGCCCGTTCCGCAAGCCGCTCATCATTTTCACGCCGAAGAGCCTGCTGCGGCACAAGGAGTCGGTGTCGCCGCTGGAGGAGTTCGCGCAGGACAACTTCAAGCCGGTCAACGAGGACTGGGATGCGACCGAGATCAATCCGGAAAAAGTGCAGCGGGTGATCTTCTGCAGCGGCAAGGTGTTCTACGATCTGCGCGCCGCGCGGCGGGAACGCGAAATCCGGGATCTGCCGCTGGTGCGCATCGCGCAGCTTTATCCTTTCCCGCACGATCATTTCCGGGCGCAGATCGAACGCTACAAGAGCGCGACGGAAATCGTGTGGTGCCAGGAAGAACCGCGCAACCAGGGCGCTTGGCGGCACATCCAGCATTATCTGCTGCGCCACTTGCTGCCGCACCAGAAGCTGTTCTACGCGGGACGCGAATCATCCGCCTCTCCCGCCGCGGGTTACAAGCAGCTGCACGACCAGCAGCAGAAGGAGCTGGTCGATCAGGCGCTCACCCTGTCGGCCGGGACGGGGCCCCGCATCCTCGCGCAGCAGCCGCGGCCTTTATCGGCGGGCGAAGAAAACTAGGTCCTGGAGAGCAGCGATGCTGATCGACGTGAAGGTGCCGCAGCTTTCGGAATCCGTGGCGGAGGCGACGCTCGTCACCTGGCACAAAAAGGCCGGCGATTACGTCAAGCGCGACGAAAACCTGGTCGACATCGAGACCGACAAGGTGGTGCTGGAAACCCCCGCGCCCGACGCGGGCGTGCTGACGGCCATCATCAAGGGCGACGGTGGCACGGTGACGAGCAACGAGATCATCGCACGCATCGATACCGAGGCGAAGCCTGCGGCGCAGTCACAACCGGCGCAAGCGCCGCCTGCCGCACAGAAGCCGGCCACGAAGGCAGAGCCGAGAACCGCTGCGGGCGCCGCCATGCCGGCTGCGCAGAAGCTCGCCGCCGAAAACAAGGTCGATACCGGCACCATCAGCGGCACCGGACGCGGCGGGCGCGTCACCAAGGCCGACGTGCTGGACGCACTGAAGGGCGGCGATGCCGCGGCCCGAGTGCCCGCACCACAGCCTGCCCCGTCCCCGGCGCCGCAGCGCGTGTCCGCGCCCGCCGTGGATATCGGGAGCCTCGGCGATCGTCCCGAGCAGCGCGTCGCAATGTCGCGCCTGCGGGCCCGCATCGCCGAACGGCTGGTGCAGTCGCAGTCGACCGCGGCGATACTCACGACCTTCAACGAAGTGAACATGCAGCCGGTGATCGAGCTGCGCAACCGCTACAAGGACCGCTTCGAAAAGGAACACGGCGTGAAGCTCGGCTTCATGTCGTTCTTCGTGAAGGCGTCGGTCTACGCGCTGAAGAAGTTTCCGGTGGTGAATGCCTCGATCGACGGCAACGACATCATCTATCACGGCTACTACGATATCGGCATCGCGGTCGCCGGCCCGCGCGGGCTGGTGGTGCCCATCATTCGCAACGCCGATCAGCTTTCGCTCGCGGAGATCGAGAAGACGATTGCGGATTTCGGCAGGCGCGCACAGGAAGGCAAGCTCGCAATCGAGGACCTGACGGGCGGCACGTTTTCGATTTCGAACGGCGGCGTCTTCGGCTCCATGCTTTCGACGCCGATCATCAATCCGCCGCAGAGTGCGATCCTCGGCATACACCTTACCAAGGAGCGCCCGGTGGTCGAGAACGGGCAGATCGTGGTGCGGCCGATGAACTATCTCGCGCTCTCCTATGATCATCGTATCATCGACGGGCGCGAGGCGGTGCTGAGTCTGGTCGCGATCAAAGACGCGCTGGAGGATCCGGCGCGCATGCTGCTGGATGTTTAACGAAGGGCGTCATTCCGGCGTGCGCCGCAGCGCTCGTCATTCCGGCGTACGCCGGAATTCAGGAACAGCATATGGATCCCGGCTTTCACCGGGAAGACGGTTTGAATCAGTCTCTCGGCGGCCGGAAAAATGAGCAAACAATTCGACGTGGTGGTGATCGGTGGCGGGCCGGGAGGATACATCGCGGCGATCCGCGCAGCGCAACTGGGGCTGCACACGGCCTGCATCGACGAATGGAAGGCCGGCGACGGCAAGCCGGCGCTCGGGGGCACCTGCACCAACGTCGGCTGCATTCCCTCGAAGGCCTTGCTCCAGTCGTCGGAAAATTACGAGCATGCCGGCCATTCCTTCGCGGAACACGGCGTGCAGATCAAGGAACTCGAGCTCGACCTGGCGCAGATGCTCAAGCGCAAGGACCGCGTCGTGAAGCAGAACAACGATGGCATCGTTTATCTCTTCAGGAAGAACAAGATCACTTTTTTCCATGGCCGCGCCAGCCTGGCGCGCGCGAATGGCGGCCTGGAAGTCAAGGTGGCGGGAGCGAGCCCTGAAACATTGTCGGCCAGGCATATCATTATCGCGACCGGGTCGACGCCGCGCGCATTGCCGGGCACCGACTTCGACAATGAGTTGATCCTCGATAATGCCGGTGCGCTCGCGATGCCGGATGTCCCGAAGCGGCTCGGTGTCGTGGGCGCTGGCGTCATCGGGCTCGAAATGGGCAGCGTATGGCGCAGGCTGGGATCGGAGGTGACGATACTCGAGGCGTTGCCGACGTTTCTCGGCGCGGCCGACGAGCAGGTGGCGGCCGAAGCCTGGAAGGTCTTCACCAAGCAGGGATTGAAGATACTGACGGGCGTCAGCATCACACGCGTCACGGCAAAGAAGAATGTCGGCGTCGAATACACCGACAACACCGGCAAGGTGCAGACCGCGACGTTCGACCGGCTGATCGTTGCCATCGGCAGGGCGCCCAACACATCCGGTCTCGGCGCCGAAACGGTCGGTCTAAAGCTCGACGAGCGGGGTTTTGTCGCGGTGGACGGCGAATGCCGGACGAACCTGGCCAACGTATGGGCGATCGGCGACGTGGTGCGCGGACCGATGCTTGCACACAAGGCCGAAGAGGAGGGGGTTGCCGTGGCTCAGCGCATCGCCGGGCAGCACGGGCATGTGGACTTCAATACCGTGCCGTGGGTAATCTACACCTCCCCGGAAATCGCCTGGGTGGGAAAGACCGAACAGCAGCTTAAGGCCGAAGGCGTGGAATATCGCGCCGGCAGCTTTCCGTTCATGGCAAATGGGCGAGCCCGCGCGCTGGGCGATACCACCGGGTTTGCCAAGCTGCTTGCGGATGCGAAGACCGATCGCATACTGGGTGCCCACATCATCGGCCCGATGGCCTCCGAGCTGATTTCCGAGGCCGTGGTCGCCATGGAGTTCGGTGCCGCAGCGGAGGACATCGCGCTCATCTGTCATGCGCATCCGTCGCTGGCAGAGGCGATAAAGGAAGCGGCGCTCGCCGTGGACAGGCGCACGCTCAACCTGTGAGCAACGATACCGCGCCGCCCGATCACTGCGTTCACCGCAACGACCTCTCTTCCCCCGCGCTTTCCGATTCCGTTCTGGCGCAGTGCATGCGCGGTTACGCGCGCGCGCATGGGTTCACACTGGATGCGGCACAGGAGCAGGCGCTGCAGTCATTCGACCGGCTCCATGACGAGCTGACAGGTCAGGGCCGGCGGACAACCGGGTTCGCGCGACTGCTTGCGAGACGCCGGCCGGTGCGCGGCATCTATCTGTGGGGAGGGGTCGGCCGCGGCAAGAGTTTTCTGATGGACGGATTTTTCAAATGCCTCCCGGTAGCACGCAAGCGCCGCTCGCATTTTCACCGCTTCATGCAGGAAATACACCAAGGTCTGACGGCGCACCAGGGCCGGGCGGAGCCGCTGGCCGCCATAGCGCGCGACGTCGCGCGACAGGTCGACCTCGTGTGCCTGGATGAGTTTCACATTACCGACATCACCGACGCGATGTTGATGCGTCGGCTGCTGGAGGGCATGCTCGAGCAAAGGCTCGTGCTGGTCACCACGTCGAACTTTGCGCCGGAAGAGCTGTATCGCTATGGACTGCAGCGCAACCAGTTCCTGCCGGCGATCGATCTGATCAAGAAGAATCTCGAGGTTGTGCATGTCCAGGGAGGCACGGATTACCGTCTGCGCGAACTGGAGCGCGCCGGGGTCTACCACGTCGGAGCGGGCGCCGACGGCCGGCTCGCGGCCGCTTTCGAAGCGGTGGGCGGCGGTGAGCCGGCCGGGTCCGGGGAGCTGCAGATCGAGGGCAGAACGATCCGGGTGCGACGCGAGGCTCGCGGCGTGGCGTGGTTTGATTTCGCCGAGCTCTGCGAGGGCCCGCGCGCCAAGGCGGACTACATCGAGCTCGCGCGCCGCTACCACACCGTGCTGCTGTCAGGTGTGCCGAAGTTTGCCGCAGGCGACACCGACAAGCTGCGCCGGTTCGTGTGGCTGATCGACGAGTTTTATGATCGCCGGGTCAATATGATCATCGCCGCCGCCCGGCCGGCTCCGGAATTGATCGATGCGGCCGAAAGAAGCGATCGTTTCCAGGCCGGGCTGAATGTGTCGCTCAAGGAGCGGCTCGTCAGCCGCCTGACCGAGATGCAGACGCGCAATTATCTGGCGCAACCGCATCTGCCGTGACGGCAGCGCCGTTTTTCGTGATCAGCGGCCCATGAAGTGCTCGACGAGCGGGGCGCCGCCAAAGCCTTTCACGTTCTTCGCGAGCGTCACCTGCTTGTTCAAGCGATCTACGAGCTTGAGGAATCCCTCCCATAGCTTGCGCTCGGCGCTGTTTGCCGGGGACGAGCGGATCTGGTCCTTGTGCAGCAGGATGGAGCCGCACGAGCGCTCCAGTTCCTGTTCGAACCCTTCCAGTCCGCGAATACGGTAGGTCGCCCATGCCTGCCGCAGCGCTTCCAGGTTACGCAGGAAAAGCTTCTTCAGATCCGGCGGCAGATGCGATTCGAGGACGTGGCTGATGAGGTCATCCAGCTCGGTGCGCAGCGCTTCGAGCTGGTCGTCCTTGATCGGCGTGGCATCGCTGGAGCGCGCAAGCCGGTCGGCACCGAACTGCAAGCCGTAGAGCGTGAAATCGTCGAGCCGGTTGCGCCAGTTCTCCCAGTGCGTCTCGAAATTGAGATGGCAGAGGAGGGTTTCGATGTTCTCAAAGGGCTTGAGATAGAGCTTGTGGTCGATGTCGGAGAGCCGCACGATGGACGACTTCGCCTTGCGCACGAGGTCGATGACATCCGCGAGCATCTTGAGCAGCGTCGCGGTGTCGTTTTCCGGCACGCCGAGCACGTTGGCCCACACGGTTTTCGTTTTTTCGTCGCTCGGGTATTGCCGCGCCGCGTCGAGCAGATCGTAGAGTCTTCCTGCGGGATTGTTCTGGACTTCCATGGGGCCTCCGCCGGCAAGTTGATGGCAAGTCCGCAAAATATGCCGAGCCAGCGCGACAGACGGTAGTCGGCGGATACAGCCCGTTTGGAGCATACCGATGGGCGCTCCCGCCCGGGACCCGGGGAAGTCAGGACGTGAGCGGCAGCCTTACGGTGAATTCGCTGCCTTTTCCGAGGCCGTTGCTGCGCACCTGTACCGTGCCGCCGTGCTGGACGACGAGATTCTTGACGAGCGAAAGCCCGATGCCCAACCCCCGCTCATCCACGTCGTCCGGATTGGCGGCCCGGGTGAACAGATCGAAGATCTCCGTTTGCATGTCGGCCGCCACGCCGACACCGTTGTCTTCGATCTTGATCACCGCCTCGCTGCCTTCCATGGTGGCTTCGATGCCGATGACGCCGCCGGGCGCGGTGTATTTCACCGCGTTGTCGATCAGGTTGCGCAGGACCTGCTGGAGCCGGTCGGGGTCGCCGGTCACCGGGATCGGCACCGGCAGGAGCACCTCGTTCACGATATGGCGTCGGGACTGAATCGCGGGCCGCATGGTTTCCAGCGCGCGCAGGATGATGTCTCGCAGGTCGAGCCGTTCGCGCTTCAGCTTCAGCCGGCCGGTGCTCGCCTGCGTCGCGTCGGTAACGTCATCGAGCAGGCGCCTCATCGTCTGCAGTTGGCGCTCGATCACGTCGAAGGGCTGTTGCGGGGCGTCCTGCACGACCCGCCGCAGCGTGTCCACCGCCACCGTCGTCGCAAACAGCGGGTTGCGCAGCTCATGCGCCGCGACCGCGAGAACCTCGTCCTTCTGCTGACCGCGCTCGACCAGTGCATGGATCTCGTTGCGCAAGGTGCTCAACTGCTGCTGCAGGTCGGTGCGATCGCGCAGCATCTTGCAGAATCCGGCCAGTTCGCCGTCGGCGCGCCGAAGCGGGAACATGACGCCATTTGCCCAGAATCGGCTGCCGTCGGCCCGCATCATCCAGCGGTCGTTTTCCATGGAACCCTGGGCTGCCGCGGTCGCCATCTCGTGTTCGAATACGCCATGAGCGATGTCCTCGGGCGTGAAAATGAGGTCGCCCTTCTTGCCGGCGGCGTTTTCCATCTTGAGCCCGAAAAGCTCCTCCGCGCTGACGTTGAGCCACAGGACGAGGCCCTTGACGTCGAGCAAGACGACCGCAAACTCGCGCATCTGCGCCAGCACCAGCGGATAAAGATCCCCGACCGTGGTGCTGACAACGGTGTTGGTCGGGGGATTGAGCTGTACCGGTTGTTCCATGGGGGCCTAGAATGCGTTAGTGCTCGATGAGTCCTCTACGTTCCCTGATTTTGGCGCGATGCAGCAGAAATGGTCTGATTTTCGATGGTAAGGATTTATCTTCATTCCTCGCGTCATCTCATGATCCTGATCGGGTTGGCGCATGGAGGGGCGGCCGCGGTAGCGCTGGTCGTGGACCTGCCGGGCGTGGCGCAGTTGCTCATCATGCTCAGCATCGCGGCAAGCTGCGTGAACGCACTGCGCGGTCCCGCGTTGCTGCGCGCCGTGAGTTCGATCACGGCACTGGAACTGGGGGAGGACGGTAAGCTGTCAATCCAGACGCGGCAGGGCGATTGGTGTGCCGCAACGCTGCTCGAGTCCAGTTTCGTTGGACCCTACCTCACGGTTCTGAGCCTCAGAACCGAAAAAAGCCGCTTCGCCCATCACGCGGTGATCATGGCGGACAGCCTGAACGGCGAAGATTTCCGGAAACTGCGGGTGTGGCTGCGCTGGCGGAAGGCGAGCGCGTGAAAGGATACCTGGGGAATCAATAGAAGCGATTCGGTTCGACGACGTCCGTAAAGCTCCGAACGTAGGTGAAGAGCAGCCGTTCGGCTTCTTCCCTGGACGCGCAGTCGGTCTTGGCGGGCATGGCCACGCCCGGCGCGTCCTTCGAAGTCCGGTAGTGGTGGCTGACGGTCCACGAAAAAGGCAGCGGGGTGTTGAGTCCGCTGCCCAGCTTCTCGCTGATGCGGCCCTTCACCCGAAACTCCAGGTTGCCGACCGCAAAGATGTATTCCGTAACCACTTTTTCCACTGAGCGATACATCGATTTTTCTCCCTGCTTAGCGTGAGTCCTGCGGTTGCGAAAAAGTATAGCACTGCAGCGTGCACACCTTACCTGCGGCGCGGGTCAGGGGCATGTGTCGCGGAACGTCGCTTCCACATGGCCGACGTCGCCCGATAGCGACAGGCGATAGTAAGCCATATCAACCTCTTGAGTGAGCGTTAATTGCACGCGTCGTCATCCGGCAACACCGGCCCGGCCATGGGCCGTACGGGGCGCTTGATTTCACGCAGGTTACTCAAAGTGGCACGGATGTCGCTCGCTGCGGGCTGCTGATCGGCGTCTTGAAATAGGCTCGAAGATATATAACGCGTCGCAAGTACCGTCAGGTTGGGGAGTCACGCAGGTTTGGAGGAGTCCTAAAATATGGATGGGACCCAGGCGCACACCAGAAGCGCTGTCTCGCAAGATGAGTTCTTCGCCGGTTTTACCTTCAGCGGAAATCAAAGTCTGGAAGTGCTGGCAGATTTCTACGGCCTTTCCCTGCCCGGTCTGGATCGGCGCATCTCGCTCGGAAATTACCTCAAGCAAAGCTGCTACGGCGCGCCGCGCTGCGGCTACCGCATGGCGCTGGGACATGCCGAGTTGTGCGTGCTTGAAGTAGAGGAGGGCGCTGTGACCAAAGTAGGGCTGAAGCCCCTGTCGTCGCTGAAGCGCGCGGCGCCCCACAATCCCGCCCGCTATCACATCGGGGACACGTTGCTGCGCTCACGGGCCGGCCTTAGAGTGGCCGCGGCCCAATAGACCCCGTCCCGCAGCCCCCGGCGCCGCGGTCACGGGGATGATCCGGTCTGAGGATTGCGTCGTCCGTACGAGAGTTCGAGCTGCTCCCAGCGCTTTACGTGCTCGTACAGCAGCTCCAGCAGTCCCTCCTGGATATGCAGCAGCCGCTCCAGCTCATTGGTCTTAAGGCCGGCGGCGTTCATTTCCTCGATGTTGGCGGCGAGCCGTTCAATGCGCTCCTGCTGTTCGCGCACATGACGCCGCGCCATCTCCACCGGGGTCTCTTTTCCTCGCGGCATATCGGGTTTTAGGGGCCGTATGTAGCCCCGCTATCGCGGCAACCACGCCTCTGGTCTGGGCCCGCTGGCCAACGGATGAACGGGGTTTCGCTGATCCATTTTCCGCCTCGTATGTCGGAGTTGTGCCTACAAAATACCCAGAACGACGGGCGGAGTCTGTCGCGCGGCCATGTTTTTTGGGTAGCGGTTCGGTGACCTTAGGTGCAAGCGGTCCGTGGTGAGCAGGGACGATCGAAGGGCTGGGACGGAAGGCCGGGAGGTTTTTGCCTTATATATGTAATTTTACATAATATACATTATACGCAGTCCATGATATCTCCGGACCGGCAAGGAGACGC
>JBQTJV010000043.1:0-3715 GCA_052386775.1 Betaproteobacteria bacterium | reverse complement strand
TCACGCGCCATGCGCAGGCGGTCGGCGCCGATTTCGCGATCGTGATCAATCCGTATTACCCGGCGGCCAACGACGACATGATCTACGAGTGGTTCGCCGCCGTGGCGTCGAAGGTGGATATCGGGATCTGGATGTTCGACACGAGCTATGCCGGATACGGCTTCTCTCCCGAGCTGACGGCGCGCATCGCGGAAATCGAGAACATCTGCGGGCTCAAGTGCTCGCGCCCACTGGAGCATTATGCGAAAGTGAAGAAGCTTTGCGGTGACAGGATCGTAATGAGCCATCCCGCAGAGTCCGAGTGGCTCACGCTGATGCGCGATTACGGTGCGCGCGTCCATATGTCTTCGGCCGCGCCGTTCATCCTGCAGGTGCCCGGATGGCGGCCGATGCGCGACTACACCGAGCTCGCGTTACAGGGCAGATTCAGCGAGGCGCGGGCGCCGTGGACACAACTGGAGCCGCTGCGCGAGGTGCACGAGCGCTGGATGCGCGATCCGTGGGTGCAGCGCAAGATCATCCCGATCGCGTACCTCAAGGCCTGGAGCGAGCTGCTGGGTCTCGCGGGCGGGCCGGTGCGTGCGCCGCTGCTCCAGGTCACGGATCGCGAGCGGCAGGCATTGAAGGCGGAGCTGGAGCGCACCGGGTTACTTGCGCGGCTGCCGGCACCGCAGGCCCGCGCGGCATGACGCAAAACCTCTTTCCGGGAGAGCAATAGATGGCGGATCGCAACGTTACGGTCGCGCTCGACCGGTTCACCTGGCGCATGCTCTCGCAATACGTGTCGCCGTGGGAATTCGAGCAGCTCAAGCAGAAGATACAGACTTGGGACCAGTGGTGCGAGGAGTGGTGCAAGGCGGCACGCAAGCACGCGGACATTGCGGATAAGGCAATCGCGGCGGGCAACCGGGTGACTGCCGGAGAAGCGTACATTCGCGCCGCGCTCTACTATCACTGGGCGAGCTTTCTCTTCGTGCACGACCAGAAGCAGTGGCTTGGCGCGATGCAGGCGATGGATGTCTGCTGGAAAAAAGCCGCGCCGCTGGTGAAGCCGGCGATGGAATTGATGGAAATTCCTTTTGAAGGCGTGCCGCTTCCCGGTTACCTGCGCAAGCCCGAGGGCGTGAGCAAGCCGCCGCTCGTGATCCTGGTTCCCGGAGGGGACTCCACGAAAGAGGAGCTCTATGACTTCAGCGAGCACATCGTGAAGCGCGGCATCGCGGTCCTGGCATTCGACGGCCCGGGGCAGGGGCTCGTCAGCACGAAAGTGAAGCTGCGCCCTGATTTCGAAGTGCCGATCCGCGCCGTCACGGATTTCATTGCGAAGCGCAACGATATAGACGCGAATCGCCTCGCCGTTGGCGGCATCTCGTATGGCGGCCTTTTCGCCTGTCGTGCCGCGGCCTTCGACGAGCGCTTCAAGGCGGTCGTCTCGGTGAGCAGCTGGTATACGCCGGCGGGCCGTTTCCCCGGCATGGATCCGCTGTCACAGCTCGGACTCACACAGTACATGGGCGACGATCCGCAGTCGGTGCAGGACAGCATCACGATGAAGGGCGCGGCCGAGCGCATCAAGGTGCCGTTGCTGCAGATCTACGGCGGCCTCGACAAGGCCTCGCCCCCCGAACACGCCCATCGAGTCGCGGCAGAAACGAAGGGGCCGAACACGACGCTGGTGTTCGACGATGGCGTGCACGTCTGCAACAACCTGCATCACATCGTGCGCCCGCTGATCGCGGACTGGCTCGCCGAGCATTTAAAGTGACTCCCGGCTCACGCCATGAGGATCGTCACTCCGGCGCGGGCTGGGATATCCGTTAAGCATGGCGATCATACTCGGCGCGCGGGCGCTCGAAGGCGTGCTGCAGATGGGCGATGCGATCGACATGCTGGAGACGATGTCGAAGCACGAAGCGGCGGGACGCACGCTGATCGCGCCGCGGCAGACGGTCGCCATGGAAGGCGGCTGGATGCGCCTCATGTTCGCCGCGGATTATGAAAGCGGTTACGCGGCGACCAAGGCATTTCACATGGTTCGCGGCGTCGGGGTGCGCTATGTCGTTTCCCTCTACCGTGTGAAAGACGGTGAACTGCTTGCGGTTCTCGACGGACGGCTGATCACCGATATGCGCACGGGTGCAGCCAGCGGCGTCGCTGCACGCCATTTGAAGCTGCCCTCGTCGGTCAGCGTGGGCCTGCTGGGCTCCGGCCACCAGTCCCGCATGCAGCTGGAAGCGCTTGCCGCGACATTGCACGTCACGAAAGCGAGCGTCTACAGCCCCAATCCGCAGCATCGCGGAGCGTTCGCCATCGAAATGACCCGCAAGCTCGACCTGCCGGTCACCGCAGTCGAAAGCGCCGAGGCGGCGGCGCGGGAGAATGCCGTGGTGGTAGTGGCGACCAATGCCGTCGGCAGCGAGCCGGTGCTGCGCCGGCGCTGGCTCGATGCGTGCCGGCTGGTATGCGCGGTGGGCAGTACCCGCAAGGAATCGATCGAAGTCGACGCCGCCACCTTCGGTGACGCGGCAGTGGTCGTCGTGGATTCCGCATTGGCAGCGGAGGAGGCGGGCGATCTGCAGCAGGCTATCGCAACGGGTGCGCTGGAACTCGACCGACAGGCGACCCTCGCAGAGCTGGTGACGCAGAGGAAGGTAAACCTCGCCGGCGGCTACGCCGTCTTCAAATCCGTAGGCACGGCGCTGCAGGACCTGGCGCTTGCAGCGCGCTATTACGAGCTGCTGCAGTCGCACCGGAGCGACGTTGCGGCACCGGATCTCGCGAGCCTCAAGCAGCCGACCAGCCTCACGGGGCAGCACGCGGCGGAGCACCGGCGCGCGAGCAGCACGGATAATTCAGCACTATGACGAAACGCACTCGCCTTTGGCGGCGTTACGACACCCCTATTACTTGAGCGGAGCAAGGCATGGACAACGACTGGAGCAAGGTGCGGCACGAGCTGGACAAGTCGGACAATTTCGAGGCGATCTGCAATTCGCCCTGGTACAGCGATACCGTCTATCACAAATTTTCCGACGGGGAGTTTGCGCGACGCCATGAGGCGGCACGCAAGCTTATGGGGCGCGACGAACTCGACGCGCTGATCCTGACCGGCGGGCCTGACATCTACAGCCACGGCAGCGGCGTGACGTGGGGCGCCGGGCTGATCGACGACCGCGGCATGTGCCAGTACATGGTGCTGCCGCTGAAGGGCGAGCCGACGCTGATCTATCCGCATTACGGCTGTCACATCGAGGCGGCGCGCAGGATGGTATCGGTGCGCGATGTGCGCAGCGGCCAGCATGGCAAGTATGGCAAGGCCGTTGCTGAAAGGCTGATCGAATTGAAACTGGAAAAGGGCCGTATCGGTATCGTTGCCGCCGACCGCACCGGCCCCGAGTACATGGGCGTGCAGGCCTACCTGGACATGCAGAAGATGCTCCCGCAGGCGACGTTCGTGTTCTGTCCGAACATGCTGCACGAGCTGACCTATCGCAAGAGTCCCGAGGAGCTGCAGGCGATGGCGAAGGCGGGACAGCTTGCGATCAAGGCACTGGAAGCGGTGAAGGCCACCGCGAAACCGGGGGTACGCGAGTATCAGCTTGCGGGTGCCGTCGCCAATGCGGTTATGAGCGAAGGCGGCCGTTACCACCTGCTGATGATCGGCTCGACGTCGATGCACGATCCCAAGCTCATCTTCCCCAATCCCAACCCCTCC
>JBQTJV010000042.1:0-7834 GCA_052386775.1 Betaproteobacteria bacterium | reverse complement strand
TGATGATGTCGGCCTTCTGCGCGCCATCCTTCGCGCTGGTGCAGGACTTGCCTCCGGGCGTCGTCAGTTCCTGCGGCACGCCGCTCCTCGAATGCAAGAACAGCGTGTGCCCGCCCTTGATGAGATTGCCGGCCATGGGCTTGCCCATGATGCCGAGGCCGATGAAACCGATGTTGCTCATTGCGTGACCTCCTCGAGAGTGAAGCGGGATTGTGCGACAGGGGCAGCGCGGCTGGCAACCGCGCCCGGGGAAATCGCAGAACGAGCGTTACTTCGGCTGGGGCTCTATCGGTTTGACCGCCGGGACTTCGGCGCGGCCGGCGAACCACTGCACTGCGACGACGAGCAGCAGCAAGCCGGCGCCGATGAGGTCGGTGACGATACCGGGCTTGATCAGCAGCACGGCTGCCGCGACGAGCGCCACGCGCTCCCAGATGCGCGCCTCGCGCAACAGGTAGCCGAACAGGCCGGCGGCCAGGCAGATGGTGCCGATGGTTGCCGTCACGAAAGAGTGCAGTATGACGCTCCAGTGGCCGATCATGAGCAACGACGGCTCGAACACGAACATGAACGGCACGATGAATCCCGCGGCGCCGACGCGCACCGCTACCCAGCCCGTTTCCCAGAGATTGGCCTTGGCGAGTCCGGCGGCGGCATAAACGGCGAGCGCCACCGGTGGCGTGATGGCGGAAAGAATCGCGAAATAAAAGGCGAACATGTGTGCGGCTGGAGGAATCGCGCCGAGCTTGATGATGGCAGGCACCAGCAACGAGACCATGACGATGTAGGCCGGCGTGGTCGGCATGCCCATGCCCAGCACGATGCCGGCCAGCATGGTGAGGATAAGCGCAAGAACCAGCATCTCCTGCGCGAGCCCGACTACCAGCGCGGTGAAGTTGATCGCCGCGCCGGTCTGCGTGATGACGCCGATGATGATCCCGGCGCAGGCGCAGGCGAGCGCGACCGCGATGGAATTCTTGGCGCCGTCTTCCAGGGCGCCCCATACCGTTCTCCACGAGATGCCTTTTCGCGTGCTCTTGCGCAACATCGCGACGGGTATGCAGCTCAGTGTCGCGGCCAGAGCGCAAAGCGGTGCGCTGTAGCCGTAGATCAACCCGCCCAGCACCACCAGGATGGGGATGAAGAGGTGACCGCGTTCGCGCATCACGTCGCGAAATCTCGGGATTTCGGAACGGGGCAGACCCAGCAGCCCGACGCGCTTCGATTCGAAGTGAACGGCGAAGAAAACGGCGACGTAATAGAGCGCCGCTGGGATGAGCGCCCACAACGTCACCTGGAAGTAACTCACCGCCAGAAATTCCGCCATGACGAACGCCGCCGCGCCCATGATCGGCGGCATGATCTGCCCGCCGGTCGATGCCACCGATTCCACGGCTGCCGCGAATGCGGGACGAAAGCCCGTGCGTTTCATGAGCGGGATCGTGATCGGACCGTCCACCAGCACGTTCGCCACCGCGCTGCCCGATACGGTCCCGAACATGCTGGAACTTACCACCGCCACTTTGCCGGGGCCGCCCGCTGTATGCCCGGTGAGCGACAGCGCGATATCCATGAAGAGCTGCCCGATGCCAGTGCGCTCCATGAACGCACCGAACAGTACGAACATGATCACGTAGGCCGCCGATACACCCAGCGTCGGACCGAAGATGCCCTCGGTCGTGATGTACATGATCTCGATGATCTGCTCCGGACGTGTCTTCGCTATGAGCAGCGCGTAGCCGAGGAAGATAATCGCGGTAACCGGCAGCGCCCACCCGATCACGCGCCGCGTCGCCTCGAGCACAATAACGGTGAAAACAGTGCCCAGTACCAGCTCGGTGGAAGTGGGGTCTTCCACAAACACGAACCGGGTGATGAGATGCTCGTGATTGATCCAGACATAGCCGATGGTGATTGCGGACCCGATGATGAAAGCGAAATCGACCCAAGAGGCGTGTCCGGCCGGCGCAGCGCCGATCACCCCTCCGGCATCGTCACGTATGACGGCCTTCGTCTCCGCGGTTTTCTTGCGGAAGGTCGGGTACAGCAGGAATACCAGTGTGAGCGCAAAGAGCAGGTGGGTGCTGCGGAAGTAAAGCTGCTGCGGCGCGCCGATGAAGGCGATGGTCAGGTGATAGACCGACATGCCGACCGCAATCAGCGCGATCGCCTTCTTGAGGACGCTGTCGACGGTGAGCGTCATACGGCCGGCCAAAAAAATCAGCGGCGCCTGGTGCGCCGCTGAAGGTTACCTTGGATCAGAGAGCTTTTGCTTCCTGATAGAACTTTCTTGCGCCCGGATGATAGGGCACGCCGACGTCGGTCGCCATGTCTTTGACGCTGAGGCCCTTCACGGCCGCCACCACGTTGCCCAGTGTCTCGACGTTGTTTACGAGCGACTTGGTGATGTTGTAGACCAGCGCTTCCGGGAGCTTGCAGCTCGCGATGAGATGCGTCCAGGTGCCTATGGTCTGGATGTCCCGGTCCTGCTTGGGATAGCTGCCGGCCTTGATGACCCGCTTGTCATAGCCCTTGTTGATCTTCTGCAATTCCTGCAGCTTGATGTCGGACAGGTCGAGAATCCGGATTTCCCGCGCCGAGGCGAGATCCATGACCGCCGAAGCCGGCACGGTGGTGATCAAGGTGAAGACCTGGGCATGCCCATCCTTCAACTGCGCCACCGAATCGGTGTACGAACCGAAATTGACCTTCGACATCTTGCTGTAATCGAGACCGTACACCTTCAGCAGGTCGCGGGTCATCTGCTCCCCGGTATTGCCTTTCTGCTGCGTCGTCAAAGCCTTCCCTATGAGGTCGGCGCCGCTCTTCACGCCCGCATCCGCAAGCACGACGGCGTGGAAGTACTGGAAGTAAAGCGTCCCCACGTGGCACACATTGCCGGTTTTCTGCTTGAACGGCTCGACGCCGTTCACGCCGTCCACCGTCGAGCCTGCGTTACCGAAACCCAATTCCGCTTTGCCGGTCTGGACGCCCAGAACGTTGGAGATGCCGGCGCCCGGCAGCACCTGCATGTTGGTGCCCGGGACATTTTTTTCGATGATGTTCTGGATGGCGCCGCCCAGCGGATACCAGGAACCGCCCTGCGGGCCGGTCATCATCTTCAGTTGCTGTGCGGCCGCAGGCATGGACATCGCGGCGGCACATGCAATGGCCAATGTCGAAGCGAAGCGAGGTGTCTTCATATGCTCCTCCAGTAGGGTGTTTGCCGGACTTTGTGGTGCCGGATTGTGTCGCCGCCCGGGAATGTTAGTCAAGCGCACGCAGGATAACGCGGTTTACGGTTCCTTGATGTACGGCCTGATCCAGTGGAGCCCGGCGTCGGTCGTGGTAAGGGGGCGATACTCGCACCCGATCCAGCCGTGATAGCCCAGGTGGTCCACCAGGCCGAACAGGAACGGATAGTTGATTTCCCACGTGCCCGGCTCGTGGCGGCCCGGGTTGTCGGCCAACTGCATGTGCGGGATCAGGTTGATGTGCTTCTCGATGGTCGTGGCGAGGTCGCCTTCCATGATCTGCATGTGATAGATGTCGTACTGCAGAAACAGGTTGTCGGATCCGACCTCGCGAATGATGTCGAGCGCCTGCTTCGAGCGGTTCAGGTAGAAACCCGGGAAGTCGCGCGTGTTGATCGGCTCGATCAGGAGCTTGATTTGCGCGCGTTTGAGCTTATCGGCCGCGAATTTGAGGTTCGAAACAAACGTGGCGCGGACCTGTTCCCCGGGGACGCCGGGCGGCGTGATGCCCGCAAGGCAGTTGAGCTGCGTACAGTTGAGCATCATGGCGTACTGGATCGCCTTGCCCACGCCGTCCTGGAACTCGCCGACGCGATCGGGGTGGCACGCGATGCCGCGCTCACCCTGAGCCCAGTTTCCGGCCGGCAGATTGTGCAGCACCTGCTGCAGATGGTTGCGCGCGAGTTTTTCCGCGAGCTGGTGTGCGTCGTAGTCGTAGGGAAACAGATACTCCACACCGGTAAACCCGGCGCGGGCGGCGAGGGGGAAGCGGTCCAGAAAACCGGCTTCGTTCCACAGCAAGGTGAGGTTCGCGCAGAATTTCGGCATGTCGGCACCGGCTTGCATTATAAGTCCGCACCGGAGCGGTGAGTGCGTCCCGTATAATCACGCGCGATGGCACAGGCAGGCAAGAACATCGTCGGCATCCTGCTCGCGGCGGGAACCGGCTCCCGCTTCGGCGGCAGCAAGCTGATCCATCCGCTGGCAGACGGCGTGGCGATTGCCGCCCACGCCGCCCGCCATGTGTTGGCTGCGGGTCTCAGCGTCACCGCGGTGGTGCGCCCTGGCGACTTTCCGTTGGCGGATCTGCTCGAGCAGGAAGGGTGCCTGGTCACGGCATGTCCCGCGGCGGCACGGGGCATGGGGGCAAGCCTGGCGCACGCCGTCGGCTGCGAGCGCGCTGCAGACGGGTGGGTGGTCGCGCTTGCCGACATGCCGGGCATCGCGCCGGCCACGATACGCGCCGTCACCGCCGCGCTCGAAGCTGGCGCCCTGATCGCCGCGCCGCGGTTCCGAAACCAGCGCGGCCATCCTGTGGGGTTCAGCGCGGCCCTGGCGAGCGAACTGCTCGCCCTCGACGGCGACCAAGGCGCGCGCGCGATGCTGGAGCGGCATCGCGAGTCGGTGCAGTTGATCGACTGCAAGGATGCTGCCGTTTTATACGATATCGACCGCAAGTCCGATATCCAGAGCCAGGCCAAGGGATGACATGAGCCGATTTACCGGAACCGACAACTACGTGGCGACCGACGATCTGATGATGGCGGTCAACGCCGCCATCACGCTCGAACGGCCGCTGCTGATCAAGGGCGAGCCCGGAACGGGCAAGACGATGCTCGCCCTGGAGGTGGCCAAGGCGCTGAGCCGCCCGCTCTTCGAGTGGCACATCAAGTCCACCACCAAAGCGCAGCACGGGCTTTACGAATATGACGCGGTCTCGCGCCTGCGCGACTCGCAGCTCGGCGACCCCAAGGTGCACGATATCCGCAATTACATCGTGCAGGGAATGTTGTGGGCGGCATTCACCGCGGACAGGCCGGCGGTGCTCCTGATCGATGAAGTGGACAAGGCGGATATCGAATTCCCCAATGACCTGCTGCGCGAGCTGGATCGCATGGAATTCTATGTCTACGAGACGCGCGAGCTCGTGCAGGCGAAGCACCGGCCGCTGGTGGTGATCACCAGCAACAACGAGAAGGAATTACCCGACGCCTTTCTGCGCCGCTGTTTCTTCCACTACATCCGTTTCCCGGATCACGAGACGATGGAAAGAATCGTCCGTGTGCATTTCCCTGATATCAAGAAGCAGCTGCTGCGCCAAGCGCTCGAAGCATTCTTCGAGATACGCGACGTGCCAGGCCTCAAGAAGAAGCCTTCCACCTCGGAGCTGCTCGACTGGTTGAAGCTGTTGATGGCGGAAGACATTCCGCCCGAAGCGCTGCACAGCCGGGACACCCACAAGATCGTTCCGCCGCTGCACGGCGCGCTGCTCAAGAACGAGCAGGACGTGCATCTTTTCGAGCGGCTCGTTTTCATGTCGCGGCGGAAAGCGTAGCTCTCCGGGCGAAAAAAAGCGCGCCCTTATCGCGCGCGCTTTTCTTTGAGGCTGGACGGGTTTTTTCCCGATGCCTCAGTAGCGATGGTAATGCCCGTGATGCCTGTGCCGGTGCTTGTACTTCACGACCGGTGCGTGGTAGTAGTATGCCGGCGCATAGTAGACCCGCGCAGGCTCGTAATAGACGCGCGGCGCCGGAGCATAGATCACGGGCGGCGGGGCCACGTAGACCGGTGCCGGCGCAACCGGCACGCCGATCGAAATGCCGAAGCTAAAGTCGCCACGGGCAAGCGCCGTTCCGCTCGCTGCCGCGAGCACCGCACCCGTTGCTATCAGAGCCAGACGCTTACGCATATACGCCTCCTTTAAGTCTCGGGCCGGAACGTGTTGCCCGGCATGAGAGGCATCATCCGGGAAAGCGCTCTTAAAATCTGTCATAAAGTGTAAGCAATCGTAACCGCATGACGTATTGGCAGCAGACCCATAACTATTTGATAGGCATGGCAATTAAATGCTGATCGAGTTTTTCCTGAAGCTCAAGGAAGGGGGCGTGCCGGTCTCCATCCGGGAATTTCTCACGCTGCTGGCGGGGCTGGAGAAGCGCGTCGCATTCGGCAGCTTTGAAGATTTCTACCACCTCGCCCGCACCTGCCTGGTGAAGGACGAGAAATACTTCGATCGCTACGACCGGGTGTTCGCCGCGTACTTCAAAGGCGTCACCGAAGCCGAGGACCTGGCTGTCGTTATTCCCGAAGAGTGGTTGAGGAAGATGGCGGAAAAGCTGCTCACCGACGAAGAAAAAAAGCAGATCGAGGCCTTGGGCGGCTGGGACAGGCTCATGGAGACGCTTAGGAAGCGGCTTGAAGAGCAGAAAGGAAGGCACCAGGGCGGCGGCAAGTGGATCGGCACCGCGGGCACTTCACCCTTCGGGGCATACGGCTACAACCCTGAAGGGGTGCGCATCGGGCAGAACGAGTCGCGCCACCGCCGCGCGGTGAAAGTCTGGGACAAGCGCGAATTCCGCAACCTCGACGACTCCGTGGAACTGGGCACGCGCAACATCAAGGTGGCGCTACGCCGCCTGCGACGGTTTGCCCGCGAAGGCAATCCCGAGGAACTCGATCTCGACGATACGGTGCGTTCGACGGCCCGTAATGCAGGGTGGCTCGACCTGAAGATGGTGCCCGAGCGCCACAACGCGGTGAAAGTGCTGCTGTTCCTCGATGTCGGCGGCTCGATGGACGACCACATCCGGATCTGCGAGCAGCTTTTTTCCGCCGCGCGCACGGAATTCAAGCGGCTGGAATACTTCTATTTTCACAACTTTCTCTACGAGCGGGTGTGGCGGGACAATCGCCGCCGCGCCACCGAGCGGATGTCGACCTGGGACGTAATGCATACCTACCCGCACGACTACAAGGCGATTTTCGTCGGCGACGCGACGATGAGCCCGTATGAGATCGTCTATCCGGGCGGCAGCGTGGAACATACCAACGAAGAGCCGGGCGCCGTGTGGCTGCAGCGCCTGCTCGCCGTCTATCCCAACGCGATCTGGCTCAACCCACAGCCGGAATCAGTGTGGGACTACCACGAGTCGATCCGCATCACCCGCGAACTGGTCGGGGAGCGCATGTTCCCGCTGACCATCGAGGGATTGGATCGCGGCATGCGCCTGCTTACCAGATCCCACTGAGTGCCATGGCGATATCCGGCAGCGACTGATTCGAACCGCGGCTTTAGCGCGAGGGCTTCCCGGCGCGCTCTGCCTTTTGCGTCACCTTTGCGCTGAAGCGCGCCGCATCTATGATGACCCGCTCATGCGTGCCTTCGGTGATCTTGTCCACGCCGTCGTGCGCGATTATCGAGAAGAAAAGCCGCCGGCCTTCGATTCGGTCCAGCCGGACATCGACCGTCACGGTGAATCCCGGGGGCGTCGCTGCGAGATGCGAGAAATTGACGTGCGTGCCGAGCGACTGCTCGCGCGGCCAGTCGAGATGCGGGCGCAGCGCTTCGATGCAGGCCCACTCCATCAACCCCACCATGTAGCCCGTGGCGAGCACCTCCGGCATCTGCCGGAACATGTCGGATTCGGGATAGAGATGCGGTACCGTTTTGTTCTCCGGAATTTTGTACTGGAAGCGGAACGTCAGGCCGGGCTGCAGCGACTCTTTCATGGTTCGGACGGGAACGGTGAGCGCGTTGTCTATTTGAGCCGCAAAGTGTATCAGCGCGCCTCCTGCGTTGC
>JBQTJV010000041.1:0-50565 GCA_052386775.1 Betaproteobacteria bacterium | reverse complement strand
ACATCACGAAGTCCTGCACGCCCGATTCCACGGCGGTCGGGATGTTAGGCAGCGCCGGCACCCGCTTCTCCGAAAGCACCGCGAGGCCGCGCACCTTGCCCGCGTTCACCAGCGGGATGGCGCCGGGCACCGCCATCGTTCCCCAGTCCACCTGCCCGCTCATGAGCGCCACCAGGGCAGGGCTCGAACCTTTGAACGGCACGTGGATGATGTCGAGCTTGTAGCGGCCTTTCAGCAGTTCGCTGGCGAGATGATTGGTGCTGCCGGCGCCGCTCGAACTGAACGTCAACTTGCCGGGATTGCGCTGCGCCAGCGCGATGAGGTCCTTCAGGTTTTTCACGGGTACGGAGTTGTGCGCCACGATGATGTTCTGGATTTCCGCGACCAGCGAAATCGGTGCAAGCTCCTTCTCGGCGTCGTAGTTGAGCTTCTTGTACAGCGACGGGCTGATCGCAATGGGCGGCGCTGTCAGCACGATGGTGTAGCCGTCCGGCGGGGATTTGGCGGCGAGTTCGAGGCCGATATTTCCTGCTGCACCGGGGCGGTTGTCCGGCACCACCGGCTGACCGAGCTGCTCGGACAGTTTCTGCGCGATCACGCGTCCTGTGATATCAGTGGGCCCGCCCGGCGGAAAAGGCAGGATCATGCGCACCGTTCGCGTCGGATAATTCTGCGCCGAGACCTGCGGCACGAGCACGCACGAGGCGAGCACGCCCAGCACGATGGCGCGCACGGGCGAACGACTCAACGCTTTGCTGACGACAGACATAATTTCTCCTCTCGAAATGCAGCCGCGTCTTTTGTAGGATGCACCGGAAAGACGGCGCGTGGCGAAAGACTTACTGGCTTTCAGCCGGAATGTTGCACGCGGTGCCGCCTTTGTCAACGATGCCCCGGCGCTCAGTGGCCGAGAATCTGGCTCAGGAATATCTGCGCGCGCGCCGTTCTTGGCGACGAGAAAAATTCGGCGGGCGGCGCGGACTCGACGATCTCCCCGCCATCCATGAACACGATGCGATCGGCGACGCCGCGCGCGAATCCCATCTCGTGCGTAACCACGATCATGGTCATGCCCTCGGCCGCGAGTTCCACCATGACGTCCAGCACCTCCTTGATCATCTCGGGATCCAGCGCGGAGGTGGGCTCGTCGAACAGCATGAGCTTGGGCCTCATGCACAACGCGCGGGCGATCGCGACCCGCTGCTGCTGGCCGCCGGACAGTTGCCCCGGATACTTGGCGGCCTGCTCGGGAATGCGCACCCGCTCCAGCAGGTCCATCGCCAGCGCCTTCGCTTCGTGCGGCGGCACATGGTGTACCCAGACCGGGGCCAGCGTGAGATTCTCGAGCACCGTGAGGTGCGGAAAGAGATTGAAGCTCTGGAACACCATGCCGACCTCGCGCCGCACCGCGTCGATCCTGCGCAGGTCGTCATCCAGCTCGATGCCGTTCACCCGCACGCGGCCTGACTGATGCGCCTCCAGCCGGTTGATGAGCCGGATCAGTGTGGACTTGCCCGACCCGGACGGCCCGCAAACGACATACTTTTCGCCCCGCCCAACCTGCAGATCGACGTCCTTCAGCGCCTGGAAATCGCCGAACCACTTGCTCACTTTTTCCATTTCGACCATTGCCGAAGGGTTCATCACCGCCTGCCTCCCTCGGCCCGGGCGAGCTTCCACTCGAGGCGCTGGCTGTAGCGCGACATGGCATGGCAGAACGCGAAGTACACCAATGAGGCGAAAAGATAGGCCTCCACGCCGAACCCTGACCACGCCGGATCCGTAAGTGCCACTTTCACGGTAGAAAGCAAATCGAAGAGGCCGATGATGAGCACCAGGGAGGTATCCTTGAAGAAACCGATAAAGCTGTTGACCAGCGGCGGGATCGCGATCCTCAGCGCCTGCGGCAGGATGATGAGCAGCGTCGTTCTCCAATAGGGAAGCCCCAGTGCATCGGCCGCCTCATACTGGCCCCGCGGTACCGCCTGCAGCCCGCCGCGCACGACTTCGGCCAGATAGGCCGCGGCAAACAGGATGAGGGCAATCTGCGCGCGCAGCAGCTTGTCGATGCTCACGCCCGACGGCAGGAACAGCGGCAGCATGACGGAGGCCATGAACAGCAGCGAAATCAGCGGCACGCCGCGGACGAGCTCGATGAAGCCGACGGCGAGCCCCCGCAGCACCGGCATCCGCGAACGCCGCGCCAGCGCCAGCAGCACCGCGAGCGGAAAGGCACCGCCGATGCCGAAGGTCGTCAGCAGCAAAGTCAGTATCAGCCCGCCCCAGCGCTCGTTCTCCACATACCGCAGGCCCGGCACCCCGCCCCACATCAGGACACCGATGAGGGCAATCCCGAAGCACCACACCAGCGGCAGCCAGCGCTTCCAGAAGCAGGGAACCAGGCTTGCCGTCCACAAGGCGACGAGCACTACAACAGCGAGCGCGGGCCGCCAGTGTTCTTCGTAGGGATAGGTGCCGAACAGGATGAAGCGGTGCTTCTCTGCTACGAACGCCCAGCATGCGCCTGCGCTCGCGGCGCGGCATGCTTTCGGGTCATGCGCGCTCCAGACGGCATCGAGAAACGCCCAGTCGATGAGCGGCGGCAGTGTGCGCCATGCCAGAAAAAGCAGCGCGAGGGTGACGAAACCGCTCAGCACATTGGGAAAAAGATTGCTCCGTATCCAGCCGAGAAGCGGGACCGCCCCCGCTCGAACCGGCGCCTTGCTGAAGTTTGTTTCCGCTATCCGTGTCATAGGCCGCGCCGTGCCATCCGCGCGTTGTACCCGTTCATCAAGACGGAGATCGTGAGGCTGATGGTGAGATAGACCGCCATGATGACCGCGATGCCTTCCACCGCCTGACCGGTCTGGTTGATCGCCGTGTTGGCGATGGACACCAGGTCCGGATAGCCGATCGCGACGGCGAGCGAGCTGTTCTTGGTGAGGTTGAGATACTGATTGGTCAGCGGAGGAACGATCACCCGCAGCGCCTGTGGGAGAATCACCAGCCGCAACGCTCGAGGCCTGCGCAACCCCAGTGCATAGGCCGCTTCGAACTGCCCCTGCGGTATCGCCAGGATGCCCGCGCGCACGATCTCGGCAATGAAAGCCGCGGTGTAGACGATCAGCCCGCCGGTCAGGGCCGCAAATTCGGGCGTGAGCGCCAGGCCACCCGAGAAATTGAAACCTGCCAGGCGCGGGGTGTCGAATTCGACCGGCGCGCCGCCTGCGACGAAGATCAGCGCCGGTGGAATCAATACCAATGCCAGCGTCAGCTCGAGTACCGGTGGCGCCGTACCGGTGCGTGCCCGGCGACGTGCAGCCCAGCGCGCGAACCCGATGGCCGCCACGACCCCGCCAGCCAGCGCGGCCAGGATCCAGGCGTGCACGGGATGCGCAGCCGGCACCGGTATGAAAAGGCCGCGATTGGACAGGTGCCAGCCGGGAAGAAACTCGATCGCTTCACGCGGTGCGGGCGTGTACTCGGTGATCAATGCGTAAATGAAGAAGAGCTGGACCAGCAGCGGGACGTTGCGTATGAATTCGACGTAGCCCGCGGCAAGCCTCGCCAGCAGCCAGTTGCGCGAAAGGCGCGCGAGGCCGATAAGCGCGCCCAGCACCGTCGCAGCCACGATGCCGACCAGGGCGACGCGCAGCGTGTTCGCAACGCCCACCGCCAGCGCCTTCAGATAGGTATCGGCTGCGCTGTACGTGAAGAGCGTGGACTCGCCGATCGCAAAGCCCGCCTCGCGGCCGAGAAACGCAAAGCCGCTCGCGATCTGGCGCTGCGTGAGATTGTCGATCGTGTTCGAGACGAGAAACCAGGCGAGCGCTACCGTGGCGCCTACCGCCGACGCCTGGTAGATCAAGCCCCGCAGACGCGGGTCGCTCGATAGCCGTCTCACCGACCGACTTTACCTGACCGGAGGCGCGTACATGAGTCCGCCCTGGTTCCACAGCCGGTTGAGACCGCGCTCGAATCCGAGCGGCGCGAGGTTGCGCTCGAAGCTTTCGCCGTAATTGCCGACCTGCTTCACGATGTTGTAGGCCCAGCGATTGTCGACGCCAAGACCCTTTCCGATGCCGCCGCTCGCCCCGATGAAGCGCTGGATCGCCGGGCTCGCACTCTTGAGATGCCGGTCGATCGACTTGGACGAAAGGCCCAGTTCCTCCGCCTCGATCATCGCGTACAGCGACCATTTCACGACATCGAACCAGCGATCGTCGCCATGCCGCACCGCGGGCCCGAGCGGCTCTTTCGAGATCACTTCGGGGAGAATGACATGCTCGGCGGGATTCGGCGCGCGCGAGGCGCGAATCGAAACGAGACCCGACACGTCGGTGGTGTAGACATCGCAGCGGCCGGAGAAGTAGGCATTGAGCACCTCTTCGAGTTTTTCGATCACCACCGGCCTGAACTTCATCGCGTTGGCACGAAAGTAGTCGGCGACATTGAGTTCGTTGGTGGTCCCCGGCTGCACGCAGATCGTGGCGCCATTCAGCTCCTTCGCGCTCTTGACGTTGAGCTTCACAGGCACGATGAAACCCTGGCCATCGTAGTAATTGACGCCGACGAAGTTGAGTCCCAGGCCGGTATCGCGCGCAACGGTCCAGGTCGTGTTGCGGGCAAGGATATCGATCTCGCCCGATTGCAGCGCGGTGAATCGCTGCTGGGACGTGAGCGGCGTATAGCGGACCTTGTTCGCATCACCAAACACCGCGGCGGAAACCGCGCGGCACAAATCCACATCGATGCCGCGCCAGACGCCTTTGGAGTCCGGCTGCGAGAAGCCCGCAAGCCCGGTGTTGACGCCGCACTGCAGATATCCGCGCGAGCGCACCGTATCGAGCGTGGATTGCGCGGAGGCAGGCAGGATTGTGGTCGAGACGAAGAGCGCGCCGGCGATCGCGACGAGCGGATGCATGGGAATCTCCTCGGTACAATGGCGGTGCTGCGACTGCGCGAGTTTAGCTGCCGTTGACGCGTCGCGGCAACCGTGCTAACTCGAAAAGCGGCGGTTCAGCTCCGAAACCTCGTCGGGAGTCAGCAGGCGCAGGGCCTGCCCGCGCAGCAACAGCACGAGCTTCGCCGTCTGCTCCAGCTCTTCGATCGCGTTCACGGCGGCATCGAGCGTGGAACCGGAGACGACGGGACCATGGTTGGCCAGCAGGATGGCGTGATGTTTTCCGGCCAGTTTGCGCACCGCTTCGGCCAGCGACTCGTCTCCGGGCGGGTAGTACGGCGCGAGCGCCAGCTTTCCCACCTGCATGATCGCGTACGCCGTGATCGGCGGAAACACGTCGCCCGCGTCGATGTCGGCGAGACACGATATGGCGACCGCGTGCGCGCAATGCAGGTGCACGACCGCGCCGGCGCCGCGCGCGCGATACATCGCGATGTGGAGCAAGGTTTCCTTGGACGGCTTGTCCCCCGACATGAGCTTGCCCTGCAAGTCCAGGCGCGATATGCGCGCGGGATCGAGACGCCCCAGGCACGAGCTGGTCGGCGTCATCAGCCAGCCATCCTTCAACTGGACGCTGATATTCCCGGCCGAGCCGTGCGCGAGCCCGCGCTGGTACAACGATCTTCCTGTTTCGACCATCTGCTCGCGCAGCGCGTTTTCGTTCATGTCAGCGCCTTCATGAAAAAATCATCCGCACCGAAATTTCCGGACTTGAGCGCCAGGGCAAGGGCGTTGTCCCCGATGCTCGTCGTCCACGGCACGCCCGGATCGATTTCCGCGCCGATTCGCAGCCCTTCGACGCCGAGCGCCGTGACCACCGCGCCGGACGTTTCGCCGCCCGCCACCACCAGGCGCCGCACCCCGAGTGCGACCAACGCCTTCGCGATCTGTCCCATGGCCTGCTCGACGAGCTGACCCGCGCGGTCGCGGCCCAGCGCGGCCTGCGCCTTCTCCACCGCCGGCGCGTCGGCCGTGGAATAGATCAGCACCGGTCGCGACCCCAAACGGTGACGCGCCCAATCGATCGCCCGCTGGACCACTTCTGCGCTCGCGTGCAGCTCGATCGGCTCGATCTCGAACGATTCGCACTGGCGCTTCATGTGCTCGACCTGTCGCTGCGTGGCCGCCGAGCAACTGCCCGCCAACACCGCCGCGGGACCTGCAATGGCAGGGAGGTCCGCGCCTCCCGCGCGCTGCAGCAGCCCTGCCCTCCGGAAGTTTTCCGGAAGTCCCAGCGCGATGCCGGAGCCGCCGGTGACGAGTCTGAGATCGCCGCACGCCTCACCCAAAGCAACGAGGTCCGCATCGATCAGCGCATCGGCAATCGCCAGACGCACGCCGCTGTCCCGCAACTCGCGAATGCGTTCGCGTATCGCCGCGCCGCCTTTGCGCACCACCTCGTGTGCGATCAGCCCCACCCGCCCCTTGCTCTGCCGCTGCAGCACACGCACCAGCGACGCATCGGTCATCGGCGTCAGCGGATGGGTGCGCATGCTCGATTCGGAGAGGAGCACATCACCGACGAAGAGGTAGCCCCGGTACACCGTGCGTTTGTTGGTCGGAAACGCGGGGCAGGCAATCGTGAAGTTGGCATCGAGCGCCTCGAGCAGCGCTTCCGCAACCGGGCCGATGTTGCCCGCGTCCGTGGAATCGAATGTCGAGCAGTACTTGAAAAGAAACTGCCGCGGCTTTCCGCGTTCAAGCCACGACAGCGCCGCCCTCGCCATGTCGATGGCATCGGCTGCCGGGATGGATCGCGACTTGAGGGCGACGACGATCGCGTCGGCTTGCGGCGCCTGAAAATCGCGATGCGGCACGCCAGGCAGCACCACCGTCGCCATGCCCTGCCGCGTCAGCGTATTCGCAAGATCGGTCGCGCCGGTGAAATCGTCGGCGATGCAGCCGAGCAGCATGGTGATTCGTACTGTCGCCTTACTCGGCGCGGATCTTCGCCGTTTCCGCCACCTTGGTGTACTTGGCGAGTTCGGCCCTGAAGAACGAGGCGGTTTGCTCCGGACTGCTGGCCACGATATCCGCACCCAGCGATGCGAGCCGCTCCTTCACATCCGGCAGCGCCAGCGCCTTGACCATTTCCTGGTTAAGCCGCGTCACGATATCCCGCGGCGTCCGGGCCGGGGCCACGGCGCCATACCAGGTGCTCATGGCATAGCCGGGCACCGTTTCGGCGATGGTCGGCACGTCTGGCAGCACGGCTGCGCGTTTTTCCTTTGTTACGGCGACCGCGCGCACGCGGCCGGCGCGGACATGGGGAATGATCGGCGGCATGGTGCTGAAGCTGGTCATGACGTGGCCAGCCACGAGATCGATCGCGATCGGGCCGCCGCCCTTGTACGGCACCATGAGCAGGTTGGTTTTCGTCATGACCTTGAACATCTCTCCGGCGAAGTGCTCGGGGCTCGCCACACCGGCCGTGGCATAGGTGAGTTCTCCGGGCTTCCTCCGAGCGAGGGCGATCACCTCCTTCACGGTCTTCGCCGGCAGCGACGGGTGCGCGGCGAAGACGTTCGACACCTCGGACACGACGGTAATGGGCGTCAGGTCGCGCTCGATGTCGTAACCCAGATTCTTGTACACCGGCTTGCTCATGAGGTGCGCGACGGACATGAAGAGAAGGGTATAGCCGTCGGCGGGCGCCTCCGCTGCGAGCTTGGCGGCAAGATTGGCGTTGGCGCCGGGGCGGTTCTCCACGATGAACTGCTGCTTCATCGATTCGCCGAGCTTGGCGGCGACAGCGCGCGCCATGATATCGGTTCCGCCGCCGGGCGCGAAACCGACGAGGATGCGCACCGGTTTTGCGGGATATGCCTGGGCCAGCGCCGTTCCTGACCCGCCGGCCAGGGCAGCGAGCACCAGCACGGCGATCACCGGATTCCTTTCTTTGCTCTTCATGCCTTCTTCCTCCTGTTCAATGCGACGTGTCTCTCCTGATCACTCGACCCGCGTGCCGGATTCCCGTATCGCCTTCGCATATTTTGCGCTTTCGGTCTTCACGAATTTCGAAAACTCTTCCGGCGAGTTGCCGACGCTTTCCGATCCGAGTTGTTTCAGGCGCTGATCGATGTCCGGCAGCTTCAGTATCCGCGCGAGTTCCCGGTTCCACTTGGCGATGATCGGAGTGGATGTCCCGGCCGGAGCATGCATCGAATACCACGCATTGACCTCGTAACCGGGAACGCCGGCTTCGGCGAAAGTCTGCAAGTTGGGATATTCGGCGAGCCGCGCCGAGCGCGCGATGGCAAGAGACTTGAGGCGCCCTGCGCGCACGTGCGGCAGGATGGACGCCGCCGTGTCGAACATCATGGTGGTCTCGCCGCCGACGAGTCCTGCGATTGCAGGCCCGCCGCCTTTGTAGGGCACGTGCAGCAGCTTGATGCCCGTCATGGAGGCGAAGATGACGCCCGCCATGTGCGGCGGCGTGCCGTTGCCTCCGGACGCGAACTTCAGATCGCCCGGCTTCGCCCTGGCGAGCGCGATCAGTTCCTTCACCGAGTTGGCAGGCACCGCCGGATTTACGCACAAGACCGTCGGGGCGATGGCGAGCAGCGTAATCGGTGCGAAGTCCCTGATCGGGTCATAGCCCGGCTTGCTGTACAGGTTGGGTGAAATCGCGTGCGTCGCGATCGACGACAGCAGTATGGTGTAGCCATCGGGGACCGCACGCGCGGCGAGTGCCGTGCCGATCGTGGTGCCGGCGCCGCCGCGATTGTCGACCACGATCTGCTGGCCCCAGGCCTCGGTGAGCTTGGCACCGAACAGGCGCGCCAGCGTGTCGTTGCCGCCTCCCGGCGGATAGGGAACGATCAGCCGGACCGGCTTGTTCGGGTAATCCTGTGCCGCGGCGGCGCACGCGGGTGCAACGCCCGCTGCAGCGAGCAGAGACATCACCGACAAAGTCAACGCAGCATGCCGCATCATGTTCCCTCCCCATATGCGCCGCGACGTTCGGTTGCCGGGCTCGCGACGCGCGTGCTACATTGAGCAGGCACTCCAGTCCGCGCTGAGTGCATGATACAGCAAGCGCGTCCCCGTTCATTTCTCTTCCGGAAAGTCTCATGAATCTCCTGGTACTCCCCGGCGACGATATCGGTCCCGAGATCACCGCGGCGGCGCTCGACATCGTGAAGCGCGTCGACCGGATCCATACGCTCGGATTGCATTTCGACATCCAGGACGTGGGCATGGCGAGCTATCGCCGCAACGGCAGCACGCTGCCCGACAAAGTGATCGAAGCAGCGCTCGCCGCAGATGCGGTGATCCTCGGTCCGTGCGGCATGACGGATTATCCAGCCCGTGAAGCGGGGGGCATCAACGTGCCGGGCACGGTACGCAAACGACTCGACCTGTACGCCAACATCCGCCCGGCGCGCAGCCGCGCCGGGTTGCGCGATGCGCGTCCGGGACTGGATTGTCTCATCGTGCGCGAGAACACCGAGGGCTTCTATTCCGACCGCAACATGTATCTCGGCAACGCCGAATTCATGCCGACACCCGACGTGGCGCTCTCCGTGCGCAAGATTACGGCACACGCGTCGAATCGTATCGCCCGCGTCGCCTTCGACTACGCGCGGCGGCGGCGCAAGCGCCTCACCGCGGTGGGCAAGCGCCATGTGCTGCAGTTGAGCGACGGCCTGTTCATCCGCGAAACGGAAACCGTCGCCGCACAGTTTCCCGATGTGACCTGGCGTGAAATGGATATCGACGCCATGGCGGCGGACATCTATTCGCGCCCGCAGCGACATGACGTCATCCTGATCACCAACATGTTCGGCGACATCCTGTCCAACGCCGCGGTCGCGATGTCGGGCAGCCTCGGCCTGGCGGCAGCCCTGAATGCGGGCGACACGCATGTCGTGGCGAACGCCGGCCATGGCTCCGCGCCCGATATCGCGGGCAAGGATATTGCGAATCCGTGCGGTCTCATCCTGTCGTGCGCGATGCTGCTCGACTGGCTGGGCCATCGCCACGACCGCGCCCATTTCAAGGAAGCGGCAGCCTGCATCGAGGCCGCGGTGGACGCCGCACTCGCCGATCCGGCAACCCGCACGGCCGACCTGGGCGGGAACACCGGCACCCGCGCGTTTGGTACGGCAGTGATGTCTCACCTGGAAAAGAGCGCCAGGACACTGACGCAGCCGGCCTGAGACCATGTAGAATACGCGGTCTTTTTTTGGGACCAGGGATGTATGTCCGGGCCGCGTATCGCCCTCATCCATGCAACGCCGGTTGCCATCGAGCCGATCGTGAATGCCTTCCGCCGGCTGTGGCCGGAGGCGCGCACCACCAGCCTGCTCGAAGATTCGCTCGCACCCGATCTGGCGTCCGCGGGGCGGATCACGGAGGCGATCATCGAGCGCTTCGTCACGCTCGCGCGGTACGCGCATGCCTGCGGCGCGGATGCGGTGCTGTTCACGTGCTCGGCCTTCGGGCCGGCGATCGAGGCGGCGCAGGCAGCCCTGCCGATACCCGTGCTCAAACCGAATGAAGCGATGTTCGACGAGGCACTCGCTGCAGGCACCCGTATCGGGCTGCTCGCCACCTTTGCGCCGAGCGTTCCGGCGCTCAAGGCGGAGTTGGAACAGATGGCGCGCCGGCGCCATCTGCAAATTGAGATCAGCACGCTCACCGTGCCCTCGGCACTGAAGGCCCTGCACGCCGGCCGGATCGAAGAGCACGATCGCATCATCGCGCAGGCGGCACAGGAAATCGGCAACTGCGATGCACTGATCCTCGGGCAGTTTTCGATGGCCAGCGCGGCAGCCTTGATCCCCGACCGGCCGGGACGCCGCGTGCTGACGAGCCCGACTTCGGCGGTGATGCAGTTGAAGCGCGTCCTTTCCGAAAAACTGGCCGAACCTGCGGCGGGCTGACCCGCAGGCGGGAAGCAAGCGGGCTGCGGAAGGCTCCGCAACCCGCTCGCAAAAGCGTCGTGGGCTTACTCGGGCTTGATGCCGGCTTCCTTCACCACGCGGATCCAGCGGTCGTAATCCTTGCGGATACGCTCGTTGAACCGGGCGGGTGGCCCGCCGGAAGGCACCATGCCCTGCTGATCGAGATTTTTCTTCATTTCCGGCTCCTGGATCATCTTGCTCACCGCCGCGTTGAGCTGATCGATGATCGGCTGCGGCGTGCCGCGCGGCGCCATTACGCCGAACCACAATTCCACCTCATAGCCGGGCACCGTTTCCGCGACCGTCGGAACATCCGGCAGCGAATACCAGCGCTTTGCCGTCGTCACGCCCAGCGGACGAAGCTTTCCCGTTTTGAAGTGCGGCAGCGTGGGCAGCAGGCTGCCGACGATCAACTGTGCGCGTCCGGAGAGCAGGTCCGTCATCGCCGCGCCGGTGCTCTTGTACGGCACGTGGATCATCTTGAGTTTCGCCATGCTCGCGAGCAGCTCTGTCGCCATGTGGGTAAGCCCGCCCACGCCGCTCGATGCGTATACCAGTTCGCCGGGCTTCCCACGCACCATCGAGATGAACTCCTTCATGTTCTTCGAGGGCAGGGAGGGATGCACCGACAGCACGAACGGAGTGAAGCCGACTTCCGCCACCGCGACGATGCTGTTGATCGGATCGAAGGCCGGCTTGTGTGTCGCGGAGGTCGCGGAAAAGCTGCCCGACATGATCATGATCGTGTAGCCGTCAGGAGTGGACTTCGCCGTCTGCTCCATGCCGATCAGGCCGGCTGCACCGCCGCGGTTTTCCACCACGAACTGCTGCTTGAAGGCTTCGGTGAACTTGGCGGACACCTGGCGCGCGGTGATATCGCTGCCGCCGCCCGGTGCAAAGGGAACGATGACGCGGACCGGTTTTGCGGGATACTGCTGGGCCGAAGCCGGGAAGGCCGCGCCGAGCGCGGCGGCGGCTCCGAGCAACAGCATGCTGAAGGCGGAAATACTGGCTTTCATGACATCTCCTTCTGTTTGTTCTCTGGAAAACGGACGGTGAGAAACGTTCGGCAATGAGTGGGGCGGGCGACTATTCTACCGCCTTCCCGGTATTCCCGTGCAGGCGCCCGGGTGCACGCAGGGAGGCGTCATGCTGACGGCGGCACTGGCAAGCCCGCGAGGCGGGCGATATCCGCCACGTCGGTCAGCGTTTCCACGGCCCAACATGCGTGCAGCAGCCTCTCGCACTGCTCTCTATTCAGCGTGCCGCGGCCGAGCGCGTGAAATTTCTCGTCCAGTTGACGATCGCTCATCGGGTTGTCCACGCTGCCCAGTGCGTGCGCCACGTGCGCCTCCAGTCGCCTGCCATCCGCGAGCGTGATGATCACATAGGCCTCGTCATCGCGTATCGCGTCGTCGGCTTCGGCGCTCACGCGCTCGCGTACGCGGCTGACCGATCCGTCCCGGACCCGGGCATCCGTATACTGGGCTTCCCCCGCCACGCCGTCGCACAATGTCACGGCGGCCGAGTGGTAAATGCTCCATTTGCTTTCAAGGCCGGTGCGCGGCGAACGGATGCCGGTCAGCTTGAGGGCCAGGGGATGCACCCGCAGGGCCACGTTCCCGATTTGTTCAGCGGCGAGGCCGTGACGGCGGCGGAGCTCGATGCAGGCATCGATCACCGGATGGCACACCACGCCGCAAGCATGCGGTTTGTAGGTGTTGAGCGCGATCTCGTAGTGCTCGCCCAGACCGGCGACCACGGCTTGATGATCGCTTCCCGCCGCGAGCACTTCGATCAACCCACGGGGCGCCTCCAGCACCCGGCGCGAGCTGGTAAAGTTCCTGGCGGCGAGCAGGGCGGCAAGCGTTCCGTTCTGCGCCGCCCGGCCGTGGACGAAGCTCTTGCACATGGTGCCCGCCATTTCGCGCAAACCGGCGGCCTGGGTCGCTGCTATCCCGAGGCTCCAGGTCATCTGCTGCACGTCGAGACCCAGCACGCGACCCGCCGCAGCAGCAGCCCCGAGCGCCCCGGCGGTTCCCGTGATGTAGCCACTCACGTTATGCGCCGCGTAGATGGCATTGGCGACGCGGCACTCGACTTCCACGCCGAGGATGAAAGCGTGGAGGAAATCCGCCCCGCTAAACGCCCGGCGTTCCGCCAGCGCGAGCAACGGTGATGCGACCGGCACGCTGGGATGGAGTAGCGTGCGCAGGTGCGTGTCGTCGAAGTCCAGGACGTGCGCGCTCATCCCGTTGACCAGCGCGGTGTTGAGGCAATCGAGCCTTTCGCGGCGCCCGATGATCTGGGCCTGCGCAGGTCCGGCAAATGGAGCCAGCGCCGTCAGCGCGCTGTTGACGGCTTCGTGATGCGCGCCGCCGAGGGCACAGCCCATCCAGTTGACGAGCGAGCGTTTTGCCTCGTGCCGGATGGAACTCGCGATGGCGTCGAATCGCGACTGGACGACAAAGGTCGCGAGCGTGCGGGTCAGGTCCATGCGGCTGTGAGCGCGCCCATGCGCCCTTTACCGGGCAGCAGTCAGTCTTCGCCGAGCAGATCGCGCGCCGTCAGCTCGCAGACGTACTCGCGCTCGCTCGCCGTCAGCTCCGGAATGGCGTCGACCGACCCCATCGGATCGTCAGGCTGCATGTCGAATGGATTGTCGGTACCGATTGCGACACGGTTGGCGCCGGCGATGTTGATGAGATGGCGCGCGGACTGCGGGTCGTGCGTCAGGCAGTCGAAGTAGAAGCGCCTGAACAGCTCGCGCGGTGGCGACGGATGGTTCACCTTCGGCTCAGGACGCACCCTGTGCCCGTGTGCGAAGCGCCCGATCTGGTACGGCATGAAGCCCCCGCCGTGCGCGCACAGAACCCGCAGTTTCTTCAGCTCGTCGAGTGCGCCGCTGAACATGAGGTGCGCGATCATCAGAGTCGTGTCGAGCGGGAAGCCGACGAAGTTGCGCAGATAGTAGTCATCCATGGCGCCCTGGGCGAGGCACTGATAAGGATGCGCGAAGATGAAACAGCCAAGCTGCTCGATCGTCTTCAGCACCTTGCGGAACTTCTTGTCGGCGAGCGCAACACCTTCGATGGAGGTGCCCATCTCGACTGCCTTGAACCTGTATTCCTTCACCACGCGTTCCAGTTCGGTGATGGCGGCGTCCGGGTCCTGCATCGGCAGGTGAGCCATGCCCCGCAGGCGGTCGGGGCGCGTCGCAACCATTTGCGCGATGCCATCGTTCGCGAGCTTCGCGGCGGCGAGCCCCGCGTCCGGCAACAGCCAGTAGAAATAGATCGGCGGGCCCACCGAGATCGCGGCGATGTCGATTCCTCTGCGATCCATCCACGCGAGCTTTGCATCCACGTCGTAGAACTCGGGAAAAAGCTCCGCCAGCCGGCCGTGCGCATCGAAATAGCGCTTGCCCTCTTTCTCCACGAAGCGGGTGCCGAAGCGCTCGGGGTTGCGCGCAATGGCGTCGACCACAGTAGGCGGAATGACGTGGTTGTGCAGATCGATGTTGGCCATGACGTTGCTAGGCTCCTTGTGCGTTATGAACCTGTCCGGAGAATTTACTGCAAGAGGATCTTCGTGGACCGACTGACGTCATTCTAGTTGGAGCGCGCCCGCCCCGACAACCGCGAGCGGATATACTCGCCTTTCCCGCACGGCATCGCCCGGCATGGACAATTCGACAAAGCGAGGACGCAACATGACGCAGATCAGACGTGTAGTCACCGGACACGACGGGCAGGGCAAAGCGATCGTGCTGTCGGACGGCCCGGTCCCCACGGTGCACAGCAATCCGATACGCCCCGGGCAGCTTTCCTTCGAGGTGTGGAAGACCAGCGCCATGCCGGTGCCAATCGCGGCCGAGGAGCGCGAACCGACCACGGGACCGCGCTCGCTGCAACCGCCGCCCATGGGCAATGTGCTGCGCATTTCCGTGGTTCCTCCGGAATCGGAGGAGACGCGCAACCTCTCCCCGGAACAAGCGCGGGAGTTATTCAGGAAGAGCGGCGCGGGCGACGCCTCGACTTACGGCCGCGGCGGGCGGCACTCGATGATGCACCGGACCGAAACCGTCGATTATGCGGTAGTTCTCGACGGGGAGATCACTCTGATCCTCGACGAGGGGGAAGTGCACCTGAAGACCGGCGATGTCGTCATCCAGCGCGGTACCAGCCACGCCTGGAGCAACCGCTCCGGAAAACCGGTGAAGATGCTCTATGTCCTGATCGACGGTGACTTCGCGCCTGACCTCGACGGCAAGTTCTGGACCGGCGTCTAGCCCAGGCGCGCGTCCTTACGGCGTAACCTTCACGCCCTTCCAGAACGCGACGCGCCCCTTGATCTCTTTCGCGGCGTCCTTGGGCTCCGCGTAGTACCACGCCGCGTCCGGGTTGCGCTCGCCATCGACGCTCAGGCCGAAATAGTTGGCCGTGCCTTTCCATCCGCACACCGTCGTGGTCGCACTCGGCTCCAGAAATTCGTCGTTGACCGCGCTGCGCGGAAAGTAGTGATTGCCTTCGACGACGACGGTGTCGTCGGAGTCGGCGATGACTTGCCCGTTCCAGATCGCTTTCATATACGCCTCTCTTCGCCTCAACAGTTCGACCGTCGGCAAGCGCGCTGATTCAATAAACGATCACGACGCGCCATGCACGGTTAGATGGAGCTTCATGCCTTCGTGCGTCGCCTCGAAACCCAGCGCTTCATAGAAGCGCATCACCTCGGGCCGCGTCTTGTCAGTGGTGAGCTGGACCATGTGGCAGCGCCGTTCGCGCGCCCGATTGATGGCCCACTGCAGCAGTGCCTTGCCCAGGCCAAGCGAGCGCACGCTGGCGTCGATTCTCACGCCTTCCACCAGTGCACGCCAGCCGCCCTGATACGTCAGATAGAAGATAAAGGTAAGTTGCAGCATGCCGACGACCCGGCCCTCGACGCACGCCACCACAAGCTCGTTGTTCGGATCGGCTGCGATGGCATTGAAGGCCTCGAGATATGACCCGGGCAGCGGCGTCTCGAACCGCTCGCGCCTGGATCCCAGCGGATCGTCGGCAAGCAACCTAATCAACTGCGCGAGATCGGAGCGCTCGGCCTTCCGAAACGACAGCTCGCTATCTGTCATGTCGCCATTCCAACGCCTGTGGGCACGCTTGGCCGCTACTCGGGCTTTATGCCCACTTCCTGCGCAACCCGGGCCCACTTGGTCGTTTCCGAGCGCAGGAATGCTGCGAACTCATCGGGGGAACTGCCCACCGGATCGGCGCCATCGCTCACCAGTTTCTGGCCGATTTCGGGAGCCCGTATCGTGCGTACGATTTCCTTATGCAGCCGCGTGATGATGGTCTGGGGCGTCCCGGCCGGAGCGAGCACACCGAACCACTGCACCGCTTCGTATCCCGGAACGCCGGCTTCCGCGATCGTCGGAATATCGGGCGCACCGCTCGCGCGTTTTGCGCTCGTCACGCCGAGCGCGCGCAGCCGGCTGGCCCGGGCGTAACCGAGCGCGGTCAGAATGCTGGGAGTCATTACCGAAACGTGCCCGGCGAGGAGATCGATCACGCCCTGCCCCGAACCCTTGTACGGGACGTGGACCATCTTTACGCCGGCCATCGAAAGAAACAGTTCCATGGACAAATGCGGGTTGGTGCCGACCCCTGCCGACGCAAAATTGATCTGGCCAGGACGCGCACGGGCGAACGAAACCAGCTCCTTCACGGAATTCACCGGCAGCGACGGATGCGTGACCAGCATGTTGGGCAGCGCCACCACTTGGCTGATCGGCACAAAATCCTTGAGTGCGTCGTACGGCACTTTGCGGTACATCGCCGGGTTGATGGCCAGCGTGCTGATGCCCATCAGCAGCGTGTAACCGTCAGGCGCGGCACGGGCAACCACCTCCCCGCCGATCATGGTCCCCGCGCCGGCGCGGTTTTCCACCACGACCGGCTGGCCCAGGTACTCGGAAAGCTTGGGCGCGAGGATGCGCGCCGTGATGTCGGTACCGCCCCCCGGCGAAGAGGGCACCACCAGGCGAACCGACCGCACCGGATAGTTCTGCTGGGCCTCGGCCGCTCCGGGCGCTGTCGCGCCCAGCAGTATCGCGCCAAGCAAAGGGACGAACCGTCGCTCCATGCTTTCTCCGTTCTGTTTGGACTGCACTTCGCCCGCAAACCAACCCGGCCAGGCGCTATTTCTCGACGGTGGCCTTTTCGATCGCGATCAACGCATCGAAGCCGATCGTCCGGTGCAGCGCCGCCTGTTCCGATTTGCCGGTGGTGCCCGCCATCACCGGATTCTGCTCGCCGCGGGCAATCGCCTCGTAGGTCTGCTTCATGGCGCGGTGAAACGGCAGCGCCGTATTGGCCACGGTAAGCACGCGGTAACCCAGCGCGCCCAGTTCCCGGACGCTCAGCCCGGCGCCGGCACGATCGCCACTGCTCTCGTACGAAAACATGAAAGGCGGCGGCAATCGCTTCGCGATCTCTCTCGCTTCGTCCGGACTGCGGGGCGCGATGTACAGCATGTCGGCGCCGGCTTCGCGGTACGCCAGGCCACGCGCTACGGCATCGTCCATGCCGGTTTGCCGAACGGCATTGGTGCGCGCTGCGATCACGAAATCGATGTTGCGCCGGGCGCGCACCGCCTCGCGAATTTTCGCGACCATCAGCTCCTGCGGAATCATGTGCTCGACGCCGATGTGATGATGCGCGCGCTTGGGGATGAGCTGGTCCTCGATCTCGATCGCGCAGAACCCGGCCGCCTCCGCGAGCGCAATCGTGTGATGCATGTGCATCGGGTCGCCGAAACCACAGGCCGCATCGAGGATGAGCGGCAAGGTGGTAACCGCACGGATTTCGAGGCCGGCCTGCACCACCTCGGTCAGGTTGAGGTTCGCCTCGAGGCAGCACTTGAGATAGCCGAGCGTGCCGCCGCCGAGGTAGAGCATGTTGAAACCCGCCTGCTCTGCCAGTTTCGCCGACAGCGGGTTGAAGACCGCCGGGGCGAGATAGGCTTCCTTGCCGGCGAGCATGTCGCGAAACCCGCTCATGGGATCTCCGGAGCGCTTCACTGCGCCGTGATGCCGGCCGCGCCGATGATCTTCGCCCACTTCGCGATATCGCGGCGGATCACCGCATCGTATTCTTCCGGCGTACTCGCGACCACTTCCGAGCCCTCCACGGCAAGGCGCTTGACGATGTCCGGGAATCGCATGGCAGTGACGATATCGCGGTTCAGTTTGGCGAGGATATCCTTGGGCACGCCGGAGGGCGCAACGATGCCATGCTGCCCGCCTTCCTCGAATCCCGGAACGCCGGACTCCGCGACGGTCGGAATTTCGGGTGCGGCCGGCGAGCGCTTGGCCGACGTCACGGCCAGCGCGCGGGCACGGCCGGATTTGACCTGCGGATACAGCGTTAGCATGTTGCCCATGTAGACCTGCGTCTGGCCGGCGATGAAATCGTTCAGTGCCGGCCCACCGCCCTTGTAAGTCACGTGCACGACCTTGATGCCGGTGCGCTGCATGAAGACCTCCATGCCGAGGTGCGGGCCGGTGCCGCTGCCGCCGGAGGCGTGATTGAGTTCACCCGGCCGCGCCTTGGCGAGCGCGATCAATTGCTTCACGTTCTTTACCGGCAGCGACGGATGGACCGCAAGCATGTACGGGGCGGCCGCGAGGAGCGCCACGCCGGTCAGATCCTTGAGTGTGTCGTACGGCAGTTTCTTGTACAGGCTCGGGTTGATCGACACCGCCGTGGAGACGAGCAGCAGGGTGTAACCGTCCGGCGGCGACTTGGCGACCAGCTCCGTGCCGATGATGCCGCTCGCGCCGGGCCGGTTGTCCACGATGACGTTCTGCTTCACGACTTCGCTCAACTTCTGGGCCAGCGTGCGCGCCATCGTGTCGCTCGGACCGCCCGCGGCGAGCGGGACGATCAACCGGATGGGCTTGGACGGATAAGCGGCCGCGGCGCCCTGCGCCACGGCGAGCGGCGGCAGCGTCACCAGAAAACCTGCGGCCAGGATGGCCGCCGAGTGCTTCACGAGTTTCACTTCAGTCCTCCTTGGTTCGTTACGCTGGGTGCTCATCACCGCATGGTGAAGCGTTGCGGAGCCCGCAGGGGAGTCTTCGCCTAATGCCCGCGGGGCGCGCCGCCGGGCAGCCACGCAATCGGCGCCAGCGCCTGCTCTTCGCTCGCCACGTCGATCACTACCGGCTTGCCCATCGCAAAAGCCTTCGGCAGCAATTGTTTCACTTCACCGGGTTTTTCGACCCGGAACCCGGCGCAGCCGAGCTCCTCGGCGACGCGCGCGAGATTGATGCCCTTCTGGAAGCGCCAGATCTCGCCCGACAGCGTGTCGCGCTTCTCGCGGTATGCCGCTTTCACCAGCGGGATCTCCTGGTTGAGCGAATTGTTGTTGTTGACGATCACCACCAGGTTGATGCCGTGCCGCGCAGCGGTCTCGAGTTCGGCGAGGTGGTAATAGATCCCCCCGTCGCCCGTGAACAGCACCACCGGCCGATCGGGCAACGCGCACTTGACGCCCATGGCGCCCGGCAATCCCCATCCGAGCGAGCCTTCACAGCGGATGTAGCGTTGTGCGGGCCGGGTGATCTCGATCATCTGCCCGGTCCACATGCCGGCGTGCCCGGTGTCGGATACCACAACGCCATCCGCGGGCAATGCTTCGGTGATCTCTTTGCAGATGCGTTCCGGACGCAGCGGCACGACGTCGGAATTGCGCATGCGGTCCGCGCCTTCACGCCATTGGCCGACCAGCTCTTTTATCCGCGATGTCCACGCTTTCGCCGCTTCGGGCGTGTTCGCCGGCGCCGCATCGCCCATGTGCCGCAGGCCCACCTTTGCGTCGGCGTGGAGCGAAACGGTGTTGGGATAATTCCTGCCGAGCTGCTGGGGATCGATGTCGAGCTGGATGACGGGCGTGCCGATGGCGGGTATGCGCCAATTGGCAGTGACCTGCCCGCCCGCATGCGCGCCAGCGAAGAAAACCAGGTCGGCTTCGGAGACAGCCTGATTCGCACACGCGCGCGAATAGACACCGACGACGCCGACAGCGAGCGGATGGCTGTCCGGGATCACGTCCTTGGCGGTCAGCGAGGTGGCTACGGGAATCCGCAGCTTCTCTGCGAGCTGCACCAGTTCCGCGCGCGCGCCGGATGTCACCACGCCGCCGCCGGCCACGATGATCGGGCGCTGCGCCTTCGCGAGCAGCGCCACGGCCTCGCGGACCGCCTCGGGTTCGGGCGCCGGGCGAAACGGCGGCACGCGGGCAAAGCGCTCGGCGACGAGCGGTTCGAGGTCCGCTTCCACTTCGATGTTCTGCCCATGCGAGCCGCGGAGCCGCAGGTGCACCGGCCCGGGAGCGCCCGACGTCGCCGCGCGGAACAGCTGCCGCAGCAGATCCGGCAGGCGTGAGATCTCGTCGAGCTGGATGTTGAGCTTGGTCACGGCATCGAACTGGCTGAAGTCCTCCACTTCCTGGTAGGCGTGGCGGTAGCGGCCCCCGACGGTGGAGCCACCCGTGATGACGATCAGCGGCGTGCCCGCCATGTACGGGTCACGCAGACCTGCAGCGACGTTGGAGGCGCCGATCTGCTGCGCCATGCAAACGCCGGGGGCGCCCTTCGCGCGCGCATAGCCGTCCGCCATGTAGGCGGCGGCCTTTTCGCCGTGGGTCATCACTTTGCGGATGCCGATGTCGTCCATCTCGGCAAGCGCATCCATGAGGATGGTGGGAACAAAGAAAACGTGCGTGACGCCGTAGCCGTGAAGCATCTCGGCGAAAAGGCGCGAGCCGGTCATCCTGGGCATACCTGTCCTTCCGGTGAACAATAACTGCTCGCCCTTCGACGATGCTCAGGGCGAACGGTTGTTTCAGAAAGCCGTTTCTGGTGAGCTTGAGCCTGTCCTGAGCTATAGTCGAAGGGAACCATGAACGGCGTACTCTAACTTTCTAATCGGGGCGGGCGCCGGAATCCTGCACGGCCTTGCGCATCTTCTCCGTCTGCGTTTTCAGAATTTGCGTCATATCCTGTGGCGTCGAGGGTTTGGGCTCGGCCCCGAGCGCGATGAAACGCTCACGGAATTCCGGCGTTTGTAACGCTTTGCCGACCTCCGCGTTGAGCTTGTTGACGATGGCAGGGGGCGTTCTGGCGGGCGCGAACAGGCTGTACCAGCCTATGAATTCGTAACCCGGCACCGTATCCCCCATGGGGGGGATGTCGGGAACGAGCGCGGTGCGGGCCGCGCTGGTAACGCCGAGTGCACGCAGCTTTCCCGACTTGATGGTCGGCAGCACCGCAGGGATCACGGAGATGACCATCTGAACCTGCCCCGCCACGGTATCCACCATCGCGGGAGTCACCCCTTTGTACGGAACGTGCAGCATGTCGATGCCGGTCATGCTCTTGAAGAGTTCCGCCGAGAGATGCGGCGGCGAGCCGGAGCCGCCCGAGCCGTAGCGCAGTGCGCCGGGCCTGGATTTCGCGAGCGCGACAAGTTCCTTCACGGAATGCGCCGGAACCGAAGGATTGACGGCGAGTATGAACGGTGTGGAGGCGATGAAGGTGATCGGCGTGAAATCCCGCGCCAGGCTGTACGATAGCTTGTCGTACATGATCGAGACGATTACGGCCTGCGCCGTGAAGATCACCAGCGTGTGGCCGTCGGGCGCCGCCTTCGACGCGATCTCGGAGCCGACGATGCCGGTCGCCGCGGGCCGCGGGTCGACCACCACCTGCTGCCCCCACGCCTCGGTAAGTTTGGCTCCGATGAGGCGCCCGACGATGTCGGGACCGGATCCGGGCGAACTGAGCGCGATGATGCGGATCGGTCTCGCGGGATAGCTTTGCGCCGCCGCTGCTGTGGAAAAAGCAATAACGCAAAGGACGCAGAGGCCGCGAAGAAAAAACAGAGAACACAAATGAAAGACAGGACAAAAACCGCTACCGACGGACTGGAGTGAAGCAAACATGACTGTTATCCCTGATCCTTCCTTTGCGTCCTTCTCGTCCTCTGCGTCTAAGCGTTTCAACGCCGCAGACCACGCCGCCCCGTATCCTTCGCGCGATAGAGCCCGCCATCGCCTGCGGTGAGATAGAGGCTCGACAGGCCTTCATCGCCGAAGGCGACACGCATCGGCAGGTCGGCGGGCGCGGGATGGGATTCGAGGATGGTTCCGGCCGGCGAGATGACATAGAGCATCGGCCCGACACCCGCTTTCTTCCAGCCGGCGCACGCAATGATATTGCCGTCGCTCGCAAGGCACATGCCCTCGATGCCGCGTTCGACCACCACGAAATCGATCATGACCTTGACGTGTCCGAGTTCGCCATCTTCCTTCACCGGATAGGAGCACAGCCGCTGCAGGTTGCCGCGCTCCGCGTCGCCATCGGCCACGAACAGCATCTTCTCGTCGGCGGAGAGCAGGATCGCGCGCGGGCCGGAGGTGTCGTGCGTGATGCGCACCATGCGCCAGCCATCGTTCGCCGGCTGCAGGCGCAGCACCGACGCGTGATCCAGCATCGGATAGACCGGCGGACCGTACGGCACCTGCGCGTTGTAGGCGTCGGCAAACCACACGCGGCCCTTGCTGTCCACGATCAGGTCGGTCGGCTGGTTGTGGTGTCTGCCCTCTAGGAGATCGGGCAGCGCACCCGTGGAGCCGTCCTTGCGGAAGTGCACCACGCGCCGCCCGCCTTCCTGCGCACCATACACGGTACCGTCTTTGGCCAGCGCGAGGCCGTTAGTGCGGCCGGTGTACTTGCGGAACACCTCGGTCTTCCCGCTGCGCGGGTCGTAACGCAGTATCTGCTCCTCCTGCACTGCGCTGAAGAGCATGCCGCTACCATCCCAGGCGAGTCCGCCCGTTCTGCCTTTGTACGGCCCCGCCACCTGTTCGAAATTCCACGCCATGATTTCCTCCGTCAGCGTCCCGGAACACCGGGTATGTTCAGCCGCGTGCGCACCACGGAGCCGATGTTGGTGATGTAGAGCGACTTCCAGTCGTCGTCGCCCCACGCGAAGTTGGTCGGGTGGTGACCCGGCGTGCGGATGCGCGCCAGCACCTTGCCCGACGGATCGTGCACGAAGATGCCGCCCGGGCCGGTGCAATACACGTTGCCTTCAATATCGCACTTCATGCCATCGGGCACGCCGCGCTCCGGCCCGCCGTACTGATAGAAGAGCCGGCCCTTGCCGCTGCAACTGCCGTCGGGCTTCACGTCGTACACGCGGATCAGCCGCTCGCGACTGCAGTTAACGTAGAGCAGCTTCTCGTCGGGCGAGAAACAGAGACCGTTGGGATAGACGATCTCGTCGGTAACGAGCGTCATCTTCTTGCCGTCCGGCGAGATGCGGAACACCGGCTGCTTGTCGTGGTAGCGCTGCAGGTCCTCGTGCACCAGGCCCACGTTGAGCAGTCCGCCGACCGGATCGGTGAACCAGATGGCGCCATCCTTGCTGACGATGATGTCGTTCGGGCTGGAGAGTTTTTTTCCTTCCCAGCGATCGGCGAGGACGGTGCGCGAGCCATCCTTTTCGATGCGGAACACCGTGCGCCCGCCCCATCCTGCCACGAGGACACGATACTCGAGATCGAGCGCCAGGCCGTCCGCCTTGGCGGAAGGCATCATCACCGCTTCGAGCCCCACCTTCGGCGTCCATTTCCAGATCGTGTCGCCGATGATGTCGGTGAAATAGAGCTGCTTCGCGCGGTTGTCCCACACGGGACCCTCGCCGAAGATGATGTCGCGCGCGATGATGTCGAGCGGCGGGTTCCTGCCGACGATGCGCTCGCCTTCCGGCGTCAGCATGTCGACTTCGACTTTCAGGTCATCCAGCGATCCGTGCATAGCTCACTCCTTCATTGAAGCTTGCGCAAACGTTCTTCTTGCGCCACAAACCTCGCCTCCCTCGCAAGATGCGGGGGAGGGGCGCAGTCGGGGCGCATCAATTTCCAGTCCATGTCCTCGGCGAAAACGCGCGGTGGTCCGTCACGATGTCGATCACGACGGGTTTGTTCGCCTTCAACGCTTTTTCGATGGCAGGCCCGATTTGATCCGGCCGCTCCACGCGCATGCCCACGCAGCCCAGCGACTCCGCCACCGTCGCGAAGTTGACCGGCGTAAAGCCCCACATCTCCCGCCCGCGCTCGTCGGGATCGCCGCCATAGGCCTTGTCGAAATGCGGGATCTCCTGATTCAGCGCACCGTTGTTGTTCACGATGGCCACGAGATTGATGCCATAGCGCGCAGCGGTTTCCAGTTCGGCGAGGTGATAGTAGAACCCGCCGTCTCCGGAAAAGGAGACGACCGGCGTATCGGGCGATGCGCACTTCACGCCCAGCGCACCCGGAAACGCCCAGCCGAGCGAACCGGCACAGCGGATGAGCCGCTGGCGCGGTCGGGTGAAATCCACCATCGCGCCGCACCAGATGCCCGAGTGGCCCGTGTCGCACACCAGCACGCCGCCTGCGGGCAGCGCGCGCGAGATTTCGCGGCATACGCGCTCGGGACGCATGGGGACCGCATCGGCATTGACGTTTGCCGCAACCGCGTCGCGCCACTCCTGCACCAGGCCGCGAACGCGCGTCAGCCACGCCGAGCGGTCCGCCACCGTCACCTTTCCCGCCGCCTCGATCATCTGCTGCAATACGGTGCGCGCATCTCCCAGCAATCCCACCCTGGTCGGGTAGTTGCGTCCGATCTCGCGCGCATCGATGTCGAGATGAATCACCGGTTTTCCCGGTCGCGGCACCTGCCAGCGCGCAGTGACCTGGCCGCCGGTGTGGCTGCCGATATAGAAAACCAGGTCCGACTCGCCCACCGTGCGATTGGCGCAGGCCCGCGAATACGTGCCGACCACGCCCACCGCAAGCGGATGCGTGTCCGCAATGGTGCCCTTGGCGTTGAGCGAAGTCGCGACCGGAATCTGGAGTTTTTCTGCGAGCGCCACGACTTCCGCCTGCGCGCCCGACCAGGCCACCCCGCCACCCGCGACGATCACGGGGCGTTCCGCCGCGCGCAAACCGCGCAGCGCTTCGGTGACCTGAGCCGGATCGGCGGCCGGCCGATACGCGGGCACCCGTTGATGCTGTTCTTCGATGATGAGTTCGAGCTCGCCTTCGGTCATCACCGATTCCGCGTGGTGGCCGGCGATCTGGAGATGCACGGGGCCGGGACATCCGGTCGTCGCCTCGCGAAACGCCTGGCGCAGCATGTCGGGCAGCCGCGCGATGTGGCCGACGGTCGCATTGAACTTGGTGGTGTGCTCGAACTGCGTGAAGTCTTCCAGTTCCTGGTACGCATGACGGTGCCGGGCAAGAGGCGCGGGGCCGCCTGTCAAGGCGATGACCGGCGAGCACGCGAGAAACGCATCCTTGAGTCCGGCGGCGAGATTCGATCCGCCCACGTGCTGGGCCATGCAGACGCCCGGCTTGCCGCTCGCGCGCGCGTAACCATCTGCCATGTAGGCGGCGGCCTTCTCGCCGTGCGTCATGACGCGCCGGATGCCCATTCCCTCCATCGACGTGAGAGTCTCGAGCAGCATCTGCGGCACGAAGAAGATGTGCGTCACGCCATAGCCGCGCAGTGCGTCGGCGACAAAGCGCGGGCCGGTCGTCTTCGGCATTAAATGACTCCTCCCAGGATCGAGCAGGTGCGAGAACGCGGGTGACGGTGCCGGGCTGCGAAACGCGCTGCGGTCGATGTCCGGTGGATGCTAGCAAAGCGCGGCGGCGACTTCAACGAAGTGCTTTCACAATGCGGACCGGCGCGCGCCGCTTTCGAATTGCCTCGCCCCCGGTTACTGGTTAACGTAGCGGCGTGACTGCCCCGACGCCTTTGGTCGACGCGTTGCTTTTCGATTTCGGCAATATCGTCGTCGACATCGATTTCCACCGCGCCTTCGAAGCGTGGGCTCGCGCGGCGGGCATCCCGGCCGCCGCGATCGCGCGGCGCTTCGCCTTCGACCCCGCCTACGAAGCCCACGAACTGGGTGAAATGGAAGCCGCTCAATACCATGCCCATCTGTGCGGGCGCCTGGCGGTGAACCTGTCGTTCGACGATTTCCTCGCGGGCTGGAACGCGATATTCGTGCAGCCTCGCGACGGCATGGAACGGCTGCTGCCGGCGCTGGCGGCTTCCATGCCGCTCTATCTCTACTCCAACACCAACGCGGCGCACCACGCCTACTGGAGCGCCGAATATCGCAGTCTGCTGGAGAATTTCTCCGGCATCTTCTGCTCGCATGAGATCGGCGCGCGCAAGCCCGCTCCTGCTGCGTTCACGAAAGTCGCCGGGAAGATGAGAGTCAGCCCGTCCCGGATCGCATTCTTCGACGACCTCCCCGAAAATGTGCAAGGCGCGCGGCTGGCCGGGCTGGCTGCTTTTCACATTACCTCGGTCCCTGACTTGAGAAAGGCTCTGGTGAGCCTGCAGATTCCCGCACCGCCGCAGCTTTAGTCACGCTTAATCGGCCCGGGCGCTGTGGTGGTTCAACATCTGCGGCTCGGGCAGGCTTGCGTTTTGCTGCGTGTCCGCATCCAGGCCCGCCGGGAACACCAGAAAGTCGTGATCCAGCTCGGTTATGCTGCGGCAGCCGATCAGCGCCATCAGCCGGTCGATCTCGTCGCGGTAGATCTCGATCGCGCGCGCGGCGCCCGCCTGACCCGCGACCGCAGTACCGTAAATCGTGGCGCGGCCGATCAGCACCGCTTTCGCGCCGAGCGCGAGTCCCTTGACCACATCGGCACCGCGCCTGAAGCCGCTGTCCACGATGATGGTCAGGCGCTTGCCGACCGCGTCCACAATGCGCGGCAAGAGCGCGATCGGCGCCATGGTACTGTCCACCGCACGCCCGCCGTGGTTGGAGACGATGACGCCATCGGCACCGCAGTCCGCCGCGCGCAGCGCATCGTCGGCGCGCAGTATGCCCTTCACCATGAGCGGATGCGGCCAGAGTTTACGCAGCGCCCGCAGGTCCTCCCAGGTCAGCGAATCGGTCACCATCATGGAGCGGCCCATCGGCAGCGCGGTGATCCGCTGCTTCATCTCGGTCGGATAGTTTTCGTAGCGCGGCATGCCGCTCGTCACGAGATAGCGCAGGAGCACGTTCACGACCCAGCGGGGATGCATCAGCACGTCGGTCACATTGCGCCGCGTGAACCGGAATGGGATGGTGACGCCGTTGCGCAGGTTGTATTCGCGCCCCGGCGTGACCGGCGTATCGACGGTGACGATGAGCGCCTGGTAGCCCGCCGCCTTCGCGCGCTCGATCAGACGGTGCGACAGCGAGCGGTCGGGCCACATGTACACCTGAAACCACAGCGTCCCCCCCGCCTCCTCCGCCACCTTCTCGAGCGCCGTCATCGAGCCGGTGGCGAGCGCGAACGGAATGCCCGCCTCCCGTGCCGCGCGCGCGAGCGCGATCTCACCCTGATACCAGGTGAGGCCCGCGGAGCCGGTCGGCGCGATCGCGATCGGCATCGCCTGCTTGCGGCCGAAGAGCGTGATCTCCTGCGTGCGATGCGAGGTATCGACCAGCATGCGGGGGCTCAACTTGTAACGCTCGAAGGCGGCGCGATTGTTGGCGAGCGCCACCTCATCGCCATTGCCGCGGTCCATGAATTCGAAGATGCCTTTCGGCAGCCGGCGGCGCGCCATCTCGCGCAGGTCCGCGATGTCGTACGCGCCAAGCGTCGCGTCTTTCACGTGCCTCTTCCCTGACCCTTCCCCGCATGTTGCGCGGGAGCGAACCCTGTCACCCTCATTGCAGGGACACGGCGAGGAGCGTGGCGCCGTGCGGAAAGCGGATCGTCTCGCGTGCGCCGCGGCCCGTCACCCGCATGAAATCCCAGTCACCGAGCTTCTCTTCGCCGATAGCCGCTTCGCCATCGATGACGAGCGCTGCATAAAACGGTAAAGGCGCAGTCTCGGCGATCTGCGCGCCGGGCTGAAATTTCAAAGCGCGCAGCAGCAGCGGGCCGACGCCGCGAGCCACCAGCGTTTTGCTCTCATAGCCATCCGCGCGTGCCCACGGCATCGGACCGGACTGGATGAGCCGGTAGTGCTTCTCGGCGGAAAGGTTTTCGATCTCGCTGTGATAGTAGCTGCCGTGGAAGACACTGAAGAGCTGGCAGCCCTCCGGATAGTGCAACGGACCGTGCGGCTCGTTGCTCGGGCCGAGCACGACGTCCAGCGGCCCCAGCGTCAGGCCATCGACGATGGCGCGGCCCTTGAGCACGGTCGTCGCATGCGCGCCGCCATGCACGTGGCGCGGTTCGGTGGAGCCGACCGGATAGTCGATCAACCGCATGCAGAGCTGGTTCGCCCGATCGTCGCAATACATGCCGGCGCGGCTCGGCCAGCCGTCGACGTTCTTGCGGTCTTCCCACGGTATTTCGGCACGGCGCACGATCTCGATGGTCATGATCACTCCGTCCGGACATTCGCGAGTTTCACGACCTTAGCCCACTGATCGCGTTCGTTCCTCAGATGCTCGGCAAACTGGGCGGGCGAACTGCCGATGCCTTCCGTTCCATCGACTGCAAACCGCGACGCAACATCAGGGTGATTCACCGCGGCGGCCACCTCGCGGTGCAGCCGCTCGACGACCGCGCGCGGCGTGGCGCGCGGCGCGAGCAGTCCGTGCCACTGGGTCACCACGAAGTTCGGAACGCCGGCCTCGATCATGGTCGGCAGTTGGGGCGCCACCTTCGCGCGGGTGCGCGTGGCAATCGCGAGCGCCTTGAGCTTGCCGGAGCGCACGTGCGAATAGACCGACCCCACGCTGAGCAGGCTGAGCTGTATCTGCCCGGAAAGCATGTCGGGCAGCGCCGCGCCCACGCCCTTGTAGGGAACATGCACAAGCTGGATGCCGGCCGTATGGGCAAACAGTTCGGTCGCAAGATGCGCGAAGGATGCGTTGCCGGTGGACGCGTAGTTGAGCTTGGTGGATGATTTCTTCGCATGGGCGATCAATTCCTTCACGGAGTTGACCGGCAGCCCCGGATTAACGGTCAGGATGTACGGCGCTGCTGCGACCTGCGATATCGGCGCGAAATCGCGATACAGATCGTAGCGGGTCTTGCTGACGATGCCGTAGACGACCAGGCTCGCGCTCATCAGCATCACGGTGTAGCCGTCCGGCGTTGCGTTCGCCGCCAGTTCCGCCGCGATGCTGCCGCTCGCCCCGGCCCGATTGTCCACGACGACCTGCTGGCCCACGCTTTCGGTGATCTTCGGCGATACCAGTCGCCCCACGAAATCGAGGCCGCCGCCCGCACCGGATGCGACGATCATGCGGATCGGCCGGGTCGGATACGAAGCATCCTTCGATTGCGCCACCGCCTGGCCCATGGAGAGCGCGGCTGCGATCGCTGCCGCCATGCCCACACGAAGTTTCCGATTCATTTCACCTCCAGCTTTACCCTGCGCGCGACGTTGGCGGAGCCCGGTGCGTGGATCGTGTTTTTCACCACCCGCTTGGACCACGCTTCCATTTCGGGATGGGATCGCTCGTAGTGCACGAAATGCGCGTTGCGCGCCGCGAGCGATGTGAACTCGTAGAAGCAGGCGTGCTTGGCCCACCCCGACACCGACACCAGCTTGCGCACCCGCACGCAGCCGGGAACGTCCCGCATCGAAGGCAGCCGCCAGCGCGCATACCAGGTCAGCATTTCATCTTCCTCTTCAAGCGAGCCGGAATTGAAGCTTCCGAGCTGTATGCACGGGCTCGGCGCGATACCGTGGTCCGGCTTCTCCGGGCCGTAAACGCGCGCCTCCTCCAGCATGACGTTCATCCGCTCGCCGATGCGCATCGCGAGCATCCTGCGACCGGTCTCCGGCAATTCGGCGTGCAAGCGCTGCGGCGCCGGATTGGCAAACGCATGCGCCGACTCACCGCCGAAGATCACGATGTAGCGATCGCCCGCAGGCACCGATTCCGGCTTGACGTGGCTGACGCGTCCTTTGCCGCCACCGAGCGGGACGACGTTTTCCTCGGACGCATAATGCGCGCCCCACAGCACGCCCGGACGGCCCACGACCATCGGCATGTACTTTTCGTGCAGCCAATCGAAGTAGGCGTCACGATTCAGCTCAGGCAGGTTGTACCAGGAAATCCAGTAGGCCCGATCCTGCTCACTCAACGCGCACCCCCGCCTCCTTGATGACTTTGCCCCACTTCGCGATATCCGATTTGACCAGGGCGCCGAGTTCGTCCGGCGTGCTGCCGGCGACCTCCATCCCGAGCGCGAACATTTTTTCCTTCACGTCCGGCAGGCCGACCACCTTCACGAGTTCCGCATGTATCCTGCCGATGATCGGCTTCGGCGTCCCCGCCGGCACGTGCACGGCGTTCCAGGAAATGAATTCGTACCCCGGAACACCGGATTCGGAGATGGTGGGAATGTCCGGCGCGGACGGCGATCGCCTGGCGGAAGTGACTCCGAGCGCCCGCAGTTTCCCTGCTCTTACATTCGGGTAACCCGCCTGCATGACGGCGAAGGTCACGTGCGCCTCGCCGCTGATCACGCCCACCAGACTGACGGGAACGCTCTTGTAAGGGACGTGCACGATCTTGATCTTCGCCATGTTCTTGAACATCTCACCGGCGAGGTGCGACGTAGTGCCGGTCCCGCCGGACGCGAAGTTGATTTCGCCGGGACGCGCGCGAGAAAGCTTGATCAGCTCCTTCCCGGATCTTGCCGGCAGCGACGGATGCGCGACCAGCAGGAACGGAATCGTCGCGAGCAGGCTGACAGGCGTCAGATCGTGTTCGAAATCGAACGGCAGTTTTCGGTACAGGCCCACCAGAACGGTATAGGCGCCCGTGCTGAGCAGCCACGTGTGGCCGTCCGAGGCCGCCTTCGCCACCGTCTCCCCGGCGAGTATGCCACCGGCGCCGGGCCGCTGATCGACCACCACCTGCTGGCCCCAGGTGTCCGAAAGTTTCTGTCCCACCAGCCGCGCCAGCACGTCGGGGGCGGGGCCGATGATGAAGCGTATGGGCCTGGCCGGGAACTGCTGTGCCGATGCAACGACACTGTACAGCAGACACGAAAATGCAAGCGCGAGGGCGGCGAGCGGCGATCCGGTCTTCATCTCTCTCCTCCTTCGTCGCGATTGTTGGCCGGGTCAGTTTACTCCACCGCCCCGCCTGCATTGCGCGCATCGCACGTCATTGGTCACCACCTGCCGTCGTGCGACGAAAACGCGATCGTGCACGGCTTGCCTGAGCGGTTGCTCCAGGCGTGGTTGGTACCGCGCTGCACGACCGTATCGCCGGCCTTGAGGTGCACTTCCTCGGTGTCGAGCACCAGCGTGATCTCGCCGTCGAGCACGAGACAGAAATCGTGCGTGCGGGTCTTCTGCATGTAGGGATGCGGCGCCTTCGGCGAATATGTCGACGCGCCCGGCGAGCCCATCGCGGCAAAATACGCCTGCACTTCCCTTGCGCCGACCTTGCCTATATAGGCGTCGTCGGGCGGGAAGGTGACCACGCGGCACACCGAGCCGCCCGGCGGCGGCTCCAGCGTGTGCGGCATGTACAGCGATTCGCGCACGCCCTTGAGGCGGGCGGGCGTGCGGTCGGTGACCCAGATGCGCGTCGAAGCGAAGCCGGGGCGCGCCGGATCGGTGCGGACATCGGCCGACGGACCGTCTGCGATGCATTTGGAGCGGTCGTTTTCGTCCACGACCACGATTCTGCGCACCGCCCTTGATTGTTCGCTCATTTCAGTTTCCTTTTATCTGTTTCCGGCCGTTCATGCTTCGATGAACTCAGCACGAACGGAAAGTGACTGTTCGTCATGAGCCCTCGCTAACATGCCCGTTCGCCCTGAGATGCCCATTCGCCCTGAGCCCTTCGGCATTGCTCAGGACAGCGTCGTAGGTTGGGCTGAACGAAGTGATGCCCAACGATCAGATCTTCACAACTCCTCGCAGCGTGTTGGGTTTCGCACTGCTTCAACCCAACCTACCCGTCATTCGTCGAATTTGGCGCCCATCATCACGAACGCCATCTGGCTCTCATTCGGATTCGCCCAGGCGTGCCAGCTGCCGATCTGCACCACGCAGTCGCCGGGCTTGAGTACGCGCTGACCATCATCGGTCATGAGGATGCGCTCGCCCGACAGCAGTATTCCGTAGTCCAGCGTTTCCGACTTGTGGATGCGCGTGGTGTAAAGGTTCTGCCCGCCGCGCTCCCAGGTTCCGCCTTCGGTCTTCTTCGGCGGGTGCTCGGGCACCAGGTACTTGTCCTGCGCAGGATCGTAGTCCTTGGGTTTCGGGTCCGACTGAACGATGCGCAGATGGCCGCCCGCAGCCGGCGGTTCGAAGTGGAACGGCAGGTTGCCGTCGTCGCGCTCGCCGGAGATGACCGCGGGACAACTGTGGAACACCCAGACATCGGTCATGCCGGTGCCCTTCTTGAACGCGTTGGCGTTCACGTTCGGCGCCGCGCTGTCGTAGAGCACGCGCGAACGTCCCTGCGCGTCGTTTCCGGTGACGACCCGCCGGATGGGTTTGATTGCTTCGGTCATCGTTATCCTCCAGCGACGCTTACGCGCCGGTCTTCTGATACGAATGAAAATCGCGGCCGCTCGGCGTCCAGGGATGCGGCGCGATGGCGTACATGTCGGTGACCACGTCCACCACCACCGGCTTGTTCATCGCGATCGCCTGCTGGAGCGCCTGCGCCAAGTCGCCCGGCTTCTCGACCCGCAAGCCGACGCAGCCAAAGCCTTCGGCAATCTTCGCGAAATTCACATCCGGGAATCGCCACATCTCTTCCGCCCGCCCGCGTTGCTTGCCGCCATACGCGATGTCGTTCAGCCTGATTTCCTGGTTGAGCGCGCTGTTGTTGTTCACGACGATCACGGCGTTGATGTTGTGGCGGCGCGCGGTCTCCAGTTCGGCGATGTGATAGTAGAAACCGCCGTCGCCGGTGAAACACACCACCGGACGATCCGGCAGCGCGCATTTCACGCCGAGTGCCGCCGGGAAGCCCCAGCCCAGCGAGCCGGCCGTGCGGTAGTAGCTTTGCGTGGGGTGGCGCAGCTCGATGAAGCGCGCGGTCCAGATGCCGGCGTGACCGGTATCGGAGACGACCACGCCGTCCCCCGGCAACACCTCGGAGATTTCCTTGCAGATGCGCTCGGGCCGGATCGGCGCTACATCTGCGTTGCGCATCTCGGCATTTTCTGCACGCCACTCCCCGACGATGCGCTGCGCGCGTTCCGTCCAGTCGCGGCGAGCCGTCGGTGCGCGCTTCGGCACCGCGTCGATCAGGTGGCGCAGGCTCGCCCTGGCATCGCCGAGTATCGACACGGCATTCGGATAGTTGCGGCCCAGTTCCGCCGGGTCGATGTCGAGCTGGATGACCTTGGTCCCCGGTGGCGGGAACATCCAGTTGTTCGTCACCTGCCCGCCGGTGTGGCTACCGATGAAAAACACGAGATCGGCCTCGTGCAGCACACGATTCGCGCAGTCGCGCGAGTAGGCGCCCGGCACGCCGACATTCAGCGCATGCGTATCGGGCAGCGCCGCCTTGGCATTGAGCGAAGTGGCGACCGGGATGTTCAGCTTCTCGGCCAACTCCACGACCTCTGCCTGCGCGCCGGAGCGCATCACGCCGCCGCCCGCGACGATCACGGGCCGCTGCGCGGCGTCGAGCACCGCGGCCGCATCGCGAATGCGTTGCGGCTCGGGCTCGGGCCGAAAGGCCGGCGCACGCCGATACATCGGTTCCACCAGCGGATCGAGCTCCGCCTCCTGCTCGGTAATCTGCCCGAGATGGCTCTGGATACGCAGATGCACCGGCCCGGGCGCGCCCGAGGTGGCAACCCTGAACGCCTGCCTGACCAGATCCGGCAGGCGCGCCACGTGATCGACCTGCGCATTGAACCGGGTCACCGCATCGAACTGGGTGATGTCGTCGACTTCCTGGTAGGCATGCTTGTAGCGCGACTGCGGCGTGGGCCCGCCGGTGATGGCGATGACCGGGGCGCCCGCCATGTGCGCATCGCGCAGACCCGCGGCCAGGTTGGACGCACCGATCATCTGTGCCATGCAAACACCCGGCTTGCCGCTCGCCCGCGCGTAGCCGTCGGCCATGTAGGCGGCTGCCTTCTCGCCGTGCACCATGACGCGCGCGATCGGCATGTCTTCCATCTCAGCAAACGATTTCAGCATGAACGCCGGCACGAAGAAGATGTGCGACACCTCGTAGTCGCGCATCATCTCGGCGAACAGGCGCGCTCCAGTCATTTTCGGCATGGGTAATCCCTCTCTGACGATTCCGCCCCGTTCGTCCAGAGCCCGTCGAAGGGCGAACGTGAAGAGCAATGCTATCCCGCCCGGCGTATGCTATAAAAGAATCTGTTTCTATCGTGCGATAACCGTAGGCTATAGTTCCGGCCATGAACCTGCAGCAGCTCCGTTACCTTCACGGCATCGCGGAACAGGGCTTCAACATCTCGCGGGCGGCCGCCGCGCTGCACACCTCGCAGCCCGGCATCAGCAAGCAGATCCAGATGCTCGAACGGGAAATCGGCATCGCCATCCTGGTGCGCAAAGGTAACCGCATCGTCGGCGTCACCGAGCCGGGCCAGGCGATCCTCGATGTCGCCCGACGCATGCTGCACGATGCCGAGAATCTCAAGCGGATCGGTGACGACTTCACGGCCAAGGATGCCGGGCGCCTGGTCGTTGCTACGACGCACATGCACGCGCGCTACGTGTTGCGCGACGTCATCCGCGACTTCATCAGGCGTCATCCCAGCGTGCAGTTAGTCCTGCGCCAGGCGAGTCCAGCACAAACTGCGCAACTCGTCGCTTCAGGCGAGGCCGACATCGGCGTCAGCAGCCAGCCGCCCGAGTCGGTAAGCGATCTGGTGATGCTGCCCTGCTATGAACTGCATCGCAGCGTGATCACGCCCAAGGGTCACCCGCTGCTGAAGGAGAAGCGTCTCACGCTGAGGGCGATCGCCAGGCATCCCATCATCACGCTCGACCAGAGTTTTGTCGGCGGCTCGGCGGTGCTGCGCGCGTTTGCAGCGGCCCGCATCCGGCCCAACATCGTGCTGAGCGCGATCGATGCCGACGTGGTCAAGACCTACGTGGAGCTGGGGCTGGGCATCGCGATCCTGCCCTCCATCGCCTACGAGCCGTGCCGCGACTCGAAGCTACGCGCCATCGACGCGGCGAAACTGTTCGAACCCACGGTCGCGTGCATAGAACTGCGCCGCGAGAATTACCTGCGCAGCTACATGCTCGACTTCATCCAGCGCATCGCGCCGCAGTGGAGCCGCGAGACGATCGCGCAGGCAATGCGCGCCGGCGACGCCGGCGCTCGCCAGAGCACCGTTTAAATGGGAAGAGCGGGTCCCTCGCCGGGAACGCTAGAAGTCCGTCCACAGCGAATAGCCAGCTGCCTCAGATACCGAACAAGCTTCTAAACTTGTCGCGTCCCCGGGGTGTGATGCTGACGACGCGAGAACGGCGGTGGCGCTGAACCCAGCCGCGCGCGACATAGAGTTCGAGCAGCGCATCCCCCAGCGCACCGCCAAGATGCGCGCGCCGCTGGGTAAGGTCCACGCAGGCGCGGGCGAATACGCGCCGCGGCCGGCTAGCTGCGGGAAGATCGATACCGAGTGCGGTCAATTTCTTCTCGCCAAGCGGGGTCACGGCAAAATCGCGCCCGTCCACGGTCAGCCATCGCGCGTGCAGCATTCGCTCGAGAACCTTCACCGCCATCTCGCCGGCCAGATGGCCATAGCAGGTCCGGGCGTGAAGAAACTGCACTGGCACGCCCGGCGAAGGCAGCGGCGGGCGCGGCACCCGCGGCCTGGACGAAACGCCAACGGAGGCTATGCCTTCGATTACGCCGGCAACCTCCGCGCTCGCGATCCGGAAGTAGCGATGGCGTCCTTGCACTTGTGCGGCGAGCAGTCCGCCGCCGACCAGCTTGGCAAGATGCGCGCTTGCCGACTGCGCTGAAATATTCGCGGCGTAAGCCAGCTCTCCGGCCGGACGCGTCGTGCCGTCGATCAGGGTCCAGAGGATCCTTGCCCGGGCGGGGTCGGCGAGAAGGTGGGCGACACGCGAGATTTCCGGTGCGTCATGCATATTTCACTTCTCCGTGAAACATAGACGCTACTCCGTATGGAGAATGCTGTCCATACCGCAGGCGAGTGCGGGCACCCGGAACCACCCAGGGAGGCGAAACCATGCAAGCCAGCACCGTCGCGAACGATGTCGACATCTACATCCTGCAGGAGCTCAACAGCGGCTATATGAAATCGGTCCAGGCGTCCGATGTGCGCTGGTTCGAAAAGAACCTGTCTGAGGATTTTCTGAACAGCAACCCCGACGGCTCGCTCGTCGACCGCGCGGGCTTCCTCAAGCAGATCGCACAACCGGCGACGATCTCGAATCTCGAGGCCCGGGACGTGCGCATCCGGATCATGGGCGACATCGCCATCATCCACGGGCGCACGACATACACCAAGGCAGGCGGTCAGGCCGCGGCAGGCCGATACACCGATGTCTGGGCGCGCCGGAAAGGACACTGGCTGTGCATTGCCGCTCACGTCACGCGCGGCTGACTTCGCCGCTTTTGCCCACGAGGGTGGCGCTTTGAGCCAATCGGAGGCGATATGGGTAGCGATTCGCTCCGGTGGCTGCCGGAAGCTGAAGCTCAGAATGAGGAGCCAGGCCTGGCGGGGCTGTCGCTAATGCGTGGAGGCCGCATGCTCGTGCACGCGCGCCAGGTTGCTTTTTGCGGGCCCACCAATCACGCGTCCGTCTTTATCGAAACGCGAGCCATGGCATGGACAATCCCACGTTTTCTCCATGCCATTCCAACTGACGATGCATCCAAGATGCGTACACACCGCTGAGTATTCATGTTGCACGCCGTTCTCGTCGCGATAGATCGCAATCTTCCTGAACCCGCGTCGAATGACGGCGCCTTGCCCGGGTGCTATCTCGTCGGCCGACTGCACGTCTCCCCCTGTTGCGTAATCGGTCGCGTACTGCGCCACCACGTTGAGATTTTCCCTTACGTAGCCAGTCAGTGTTCGGAACATCTTGCGCGACGGGTCATAGAAACGTGCCCAGGGAGACTCGCGCCCCATAATCAAATCGGTGAGCAGGATTCCGGCAACGGTTCCATGCGTCATCCCCATGCCTGAATCGCCCGTTGCGACGTAGACATTGGACGAGTCTCCCGGGTTGCGGCCGATGAAAGCCACGCCGTCGATCGGCTCCATTACCTGGCCGGACCATTGAAACTCTATGCCAGCGATCGCGTGGAATCTCTCTCTCGCCCACCCTTCGAGTCGTGAGAATCGTTGAGCGGCATCATTTGCCTGACCGGTCTTGTGATCTTCGCCGCCGACGATCAAAACCTCATGCTCCATGCTGTCCGAAGGTGCCAATCGAACGTAATGGTATGGATCGCGCGTATCCCAGTACAACGCCCGGGTAACTGAACCCCGGGGGACCCGCGCACCGATGACGTACGTGGTATACGACGCCTGCTTGGTGTGCAGTGTTACGACATCGTTGATCGGCGTGTTAGTCGCTATCACTATGTCGTCGGCGACAACCGTATAGCCCTTGCTAGTCTCCACCCGCGGAGCCGCACCACCCTGGATACGGCTGACATGCGTCCGGGTGTGAATGGATCCGCCTTCCCGTTCCATGGCATGCGCCAGAGCCGCAAGGTACTTCAGCGGATGAAACTGGGCCTGCCGTGGAAAGCGCAAGCAGGGCCCTGTATCGAAGTCAGGCATGGGCGCACGCTGTACCCGCTCGACGCCCCCCAAGCCGGCGCGATGCACTGCGGCCATTTCACGTTCGAGCAGTTCCTTCGACTCGCCAGGCGGCAAAAACAGGTAGCCATCGAGTCGCTCGAACTCGCACTCGATGCCCTCTTCACGAACTATGGACTCGATCCGGTCGATCGCTGCAGTGTGACTTTCGGCGGCCAGTCGAGCGCCGTCCTGGCCGTGCAGGCGTTCGATTTCGAAGTACCGGTCGTCTATCGCGTTTGTCAGATGGGCCGTCGTCCGTTGTGTCATACCGCCGCCGATACCTCCATCGTCCAGGACGATTACGGACTTGCCTTCATGCAGCAGGCAATACGCGGTCGTCATGCCGGCGATGCCCGCACCGACGATACAGACGTCAGCTCGTGTATTACCGGCCAGCGAAGGTCTATCGGGTATTTGCGCTGTGGCCATCCACACCGATTTAGTTGTCATCTCGCACTCCTTACTGAGCAGCCAATCGATTAGCTGCTGCGCGTGTAGCGACAGCAAGAAACGCGCCATTGCGGGCGCAGGTATGGAGACTGGTTCAGAACAGCAAGATTCGCGTCAGGCGGCATCCCGACAGCCAGGTCGCCGGCAGTAGAAGTTACAGTTGCGTGAGTAAATCCGCACGTGGAAGCAGCAGGTGCAGATCGGATCGAATCAGAGCGAGGCGGGTCCTCCTTCACCGTAAGACAGTTCGGCAGAACCGGCCCGAGCGTCAACGGGCAATGACGGCGCCTTTTTCGTCGACATCGCCGGCGTGCCATAATCGCCCAAGCGGCGACTTACCGGCACTTGGCGAGCGAAACCATGTCCGCATTTGAGTTCAGGCAGGTCAACGTCTTCTCGGCAGACCCTCTGAGTGGAAACCCGCTCGCGGTTGTGCATAACGCCGCGGGGTTGAGCGATGAGCGCATGGCCGCACTCGCGCGCTGGACGAATCTCTCTGAGACGACGTTCCTGCTGCCGCCGACCGATCCCGATGCAGACTACTACGTGCGTATCTTCACACCCTTCGGCGAGCTTCCTTTCGCCGGTCACCCCACGCTCGGGACATGCCACTGCTGGCTGGCTGCGGGTGGAAAGCCGCGCAATCCGAATATCGTCGTGCAGCAGTGCGGCGTCGGAGTCGTCCGCGTGCGCTGCGATGGACCGCGCCTCGAGTTCGCCGCGCCGCCGCTGCGCCGTACCGGTCCGCTCGAGCCCGAGATGCTCGCCACGATCACCAGAGCGCTTGCGATTCCCGCGTCGGACATCGTCCGGCATCAGTGGATCGACAACGGCCCGGGGTGGTGCGCGGTGATGCTCGGCTCCGCGCGTCAGGTGCTTTCGCTCAAAGTCGATTGGGCGGCGCTCGGCGCGCTTAAGCTCGGCGTCGTCGGCCCGCATGATGCCGACCACGATGCAGCGTTCGAAGTGCGCGCCTTCATCGGCAGCGGAAAATTCGAAGACCCGGTGACCGGCAGCCTCAATGCCAGCCTCGCGCAGTGGCTCATCGGCTCTGGAATCGCCGGGGCCTCTTACGTCGTGTCCCAAGGTGCCGCGCTGGGAAGAGCCGGGCGCGTTTATCTACGCAAGGACGGAGACGAAATTTGGGTCGGCGGTGACGTGGTGCACGTCATTCACGGCGAAATCACGCTCTAGCATGTCGCGCCGGAAGCAACGTCAATTCCAGCGTAAGCTCCACCGCACCACACCGACCCCGCCCGGCCTGGTGCAGGTAAACGTAGAAGCGCTGGCGCCCTACAATAGCTACGGGACGCCGAGTTTTGTCGCGCGCGGCTACTATGAGGACATCCCTTTTACCTGCGCCAGTTGCGGCGCGGCGCAAATCTGGCGTGCCGCCCAACAGAAGTGGTGGTATGAAGTCGCCAAAGGCAATGTGGAATCGACGGCGAAGCTGTGTCGCGCTTGCCGGCGCCGCGAGCAGGCCCGTCGCGAGCAAGCGCGACGCGTGCACGTCGAGGGCCTGGCGCGTAAACGCGGTCGCACCGCCTAGAGTCTTGCCATGCACAGACATGCGTTAGTTTTCGTCCTGCTGACCGTTCTTTCGGCGCCGGCCATTGCGCAGCCGGTTTCACCATCGCCGGCATCCGTGTACAGCGGCGGGGATGGCAGCAGTTGCGATACGGCCGTTATCATCAATATCGCGGACTGGAAAACGGGTGTGGCTGCCGAATATCAATGGCTCAAGGAGAGATTTCAAGGCGGCAGACGTGGACATCAATCGCTTGCCAAGGCGCCGGGAGGAAGAACATTCGATCGCGTAGAGTGGATAAGGCCCGACGGCTCATCGGTCTGGGTGTGTTTCGATATCACCCAATTTTTTGGGAAGCTTTGACGTGTTCGGAATACCACCGTGGATCGCATGATCGTGTCTGACCTCATACGCCAGGTCACCCGAAGGCAGGCTCTGGTCCGGGTCCTCTCCTTGTTTGCAGGGCTCGTCACCGCACGCCTCGGCTTCGCGCAGACCGATGCAATTCTCCAGCGGCGCTGGTACGAAGCCGCTGAATCGATGAAGCGACTCGCCGAGTCCTGGGGCGACCAGTCGTACGGGGCCGTGCTGGTGCTCGACAAGGCAGTCGTGGGCGAAGGACCGAGCCGCGTCGTCAAGCTGGGTGATTCCAACGCCCACGCCGAGCGCGAGGCGATCAAGGACGCGCAGCGCCGTTTGAATCGGAAGATGCTTGCCGGCGCCGTTCTCTACTCCACCTCACGCCCCTGCCGCCTGTGCGAAGCTGCGGCGGCGGAAGCAGGCGTGGCGAGGATGTACTATGGAAGCAGTTTGCGGGACGCTGGATCGCCGCGCCGATAGGCAACACCTTCGAGCGTTTCGCAAGGAATGTCGCCGTCGCATGAGACTCTGGACACTACACCCCAAATATCTCGACCCGCAGGGGCTGGTCACTTTATGGCGCGAAGCGCTGCTTGCGCGCGCCGTGTTGGGAGGCCGAACCATAGGCTATCGCCGGCATCCTCAACTGCACCGCTTCCGCGAACACGGGTTGCCGCGCTCCGCCATCAACGCATACCTTGCGGTGATCCTCGCCGAGGCCGACGCGCGCGGCTACAGCTTCGATCGGAGAAAATGCGGGCCGGTACGCGGAAAGATCGCGCTACGCTGCTCTGCCGGTCAACTGCAATACGAATGGCAGCACTTGCTGCGGAAGCTGCGTGCGAGAAATCCGGCCCATCATGGTCGTTGCCTGGAGATTGAAAGACCTGAGCCGCATCCGCTGTTTATCATCGAGGAAGGACCGGTCGAAGCGTGGGAACGCACACAGCCCATCAAGACCAGGAGGCCGCTTCGCCGGTAGCGAGAACGCGTGGAGGGTAAACAATGCCCTTCTGCATTGCGGCGATTCCTAGGCCCGGAGCAGCGGGCGAAGCTGCCGGACATCCGCGACCCGCTCGATATTCCATACTGTTGCGATCAGGCGTTCCGCGCGCGCCCCGCCGAGAACCGGACGCAGGAGGTCGCGGCACTTCGTTTCGACATCATCGCGCGACATCGGGTTGGTCGCGCTGCCGCGCACCGCTTTGGTGTGATACGAATGGCGCTTGCCGTCCCTGGTGGTGATGTCGACGATCGCCTGCGTGGTCCTTGCCCTCGAGAGCGCCGCGCTGCCCGCAAGCTCAATACGCTTACTTAAGCCTGCAACGGCCGGATCCTTCAGGCGCGAGGCGTCGTGCGAGGAGTGGAACGTGATTTCCCCGTCCACCAGCATCAGCGCCGCGAGGTGCTGCACGTTGATGTCTGCCATCTTGCGCTGGTTGACCGTGCGCGCGCCCTGCTCGTCTATCGTCACGACGACGTCCTCGACGTCCGGCGCCTTGATGCCGTGCCGCTCGATCAGATTCGAGAGCGCATCGAGCGGCGCCTGAATCGGGTAGCCCACCGCCCAGCGCTTGATCGCGGTCTGCATGATGTCGAATTGTTTGCCCAGTCCGCGCACCAGCAAGTCCGGGGCCGCAAATCGCTCATGCGCGTGGAAGAAGCCGCGATCGCCCGAGAAGACGTCCTCGACGCCGCTAAAACCGCTTGCGACCATCACCGCGGCGGTGACGCCATTGCGGGCCGGCATGCCGCCGAAGTCGAACGCCTTTTCGATGTGCTCGGTGTCCCGCGCCCAGCACGAAAGCCCGGACGCCTGCTGTGCGGTGTAGGAAAGGAGATAGCGCGCCTGGTCGGCGTCGATGCCGGCGAGCGCACCGGCTGCGGCAGCGGCACCGAACGCGCCGCCATAGCTGTGCGTGGAGTAACCGGCGCTGCGAAATTTTTCGATCCCCAGCGCCTTGGAAATGCGCGCGCAGACGTCGTAGCCGGCAACGACGGCGCGCAGCAGCGCCGTTCCATTGCAGCGCTCGCGTTCGCCCATGGCCAGCGCGGCCGGCACCACGGCGCAGCCGGGATGCACCAGCGCGAGGTAATAGGCGTCGTCGGTCTCATCGGCGTGCGCCAGCATGCCGTTGGCAAGCGCTGCGTTGACTGCGGAGGTGACGATGCGGCTGCCCGCGACACAGGCTTCCGGCGTGCCGCCCTGCGCGCGTACGTATTCGATGGCGCGGCGCCCCGGCAGCAGCGGCGCACCCGACACCATCGCGGAAAGCGTGTCGAGCAGATGATGCTTCGCCTTTTCCATGACGGCCGCGGGCACCGGTCGTCGCGCCGCCTGAGCGATATAGCCGCTCAGCTTGCGCATGACGGGCGAGATGTCGGCGGCCGCTTTCCGTGCCAAGTGCGTCGCTTTCAATTGCGGGACAGCGCGCTCGGTTCTGTCCCGGTGGTTATTGCGGACGAATGCCGGCGGACTGGATGATCTTTCCGTAGAGCGCCGTTTCGTAGCGCACGATCTTCGCGAGACCCTCGGGACCGCCGACAGCGACCTGCGCGCCGCGCTTGGCGAAACGCTCCTTGAAGTCCTCGCCGCTGACTGCAGCCGCGAGATCCTTGTGCAGCTTCGCAATGATCTCGGGCGGCGTGCCGGCGCGCACGAAGATGCCCATCCAGCCGTCGAGATCGAATTCCGGCAGCGTCGCCGCGACGCTTGGCGTGTTGGGCAACACCGGCGCGCCCTTCGCATTGGAAACGGCAATAGCGCGCACCTTGCCGGCATCGACGTGCGGCAGCACACCCACGATGTTCGCGAACATGAGCTGCACCTGCCCGCTCAGGAGGTCGATGAACGCCGGTGCCGCACCTTTGTACGGAACGTGGTTCATCCTGACACCGGCCATCGATTGCAGCGATTCCATGGCGAGGTGCTGCAGGTTGCCGATGCCCGCGGAGGCATAATTGAGCTGCCCGGGTTTCGACTTGGCGAGGCGCACCAGATCGCGCACCGATTTGACCGGCAGCGACGGATGCACCACCAGCACCATCGGCGCGGCGATGATCTGCGTGACCGGCGCCAGATCGCGCTGCGGGTCATACGGCAGGTCGCGCCGCAGATTGGGGTTGACGGTGATGGGCCCCGAATTGCCGAGGAGCATGGTGTAGCCGTCCGGCGCGGTCTTCGCGACGTGGTCGGCGCCGATGCTGCCGCCCGCGCCGCTGCGATTGTCCACCAGCACCTGCTGACTCCAGGATGTCGTCAGGCGCTGCCCCACCGCACGCGCAATCTCGTCGAGCGGCCCCCCCGGCGGATACGGCACCACGAACCGCACCGGCTTCGCCGGATACTGCTGCGCGGCCGCTTTAGCGGATGCTAAAGCGATGACGCAAAGGACGCAGAGGACGCCAAGGACGCAAAGTGGATTGCCGACAAAAACGGGAAACGGCGCGAACCGTGCTTGCATGGGAAGAGGGTTGGATCTCTGCTTCACTTTTTTGTTTTTCCTTTGCGTCCTCGGCGTCCTCGGCGTCGAAGCCTTTCTTCGGGCTGCTGCGGCAGTCTTACTTGATCGCGAGCGGATTCACCGGCGAACCCACCGCGCCGGTGATCGGCAGCGCCGGCGCCACGAACAGGAACTCATACCGTTTGTCCTTGGCACAATCCTTCGCCAGCTCGGTCAGATAAAAGATTTCGCCGACCGTCAGCCCCATGATCGGAATCGTGATCCAGTGCCACGGCTGGTTGGTGTCCTCGGTCTCGTTCGGGCGGACTTCGGCACCCCAGGTGTCGGTGGCAACACCCGCGATTTCTTTCTGGTGCAGCCAATCCACCGTTTCGAACGCAAAACCCGGCGCATCCCCGCCCGAGTAGCCGTCCCAGCTCTTGCTGGTCAAGCAACGCTCCACGTGGCCGGTGTGAACCAGCAGGTAATCGCCGCGCTTCACTTTTACACCCTGCTTCTCTTCCGTGAAATCGAGGATTTCGCTGGTGATCGCAAATCCGTCCGGCAGCCACTTCTTGCCCATCGCGCGCGCAACATCGAGCAGCACGCCGCGCCCGACCATTTTCTCCCTGGTCTTTTCGATGCCGCCTTTCTGTGCGCCGGCGCTCGTCACGTTGCGGCAGTCGTAGCCGTTCCACATGGTGTCGTCGTACATGATGTGCCCGAGGCCATCCCACTGCGTCCCGCACTGCAGCGGCATGATGATGATGTCGTCGGTGCCGCGGATGTTGCGATGATCCAGCACGCCCGAGTAAGCGTCGGTGCCGGTGCGCGTCATGAGGTGGATCGGGTTGAAGCGCCCGAGCGCGGGATACTTGCTCTTGGCGCCCTGCGGGCCGTGCTGGTCGTAATTGAGCGCCAGCGAAATGACCTTCCCTTTGCGCACGAGCTGTGCCGCGGCGACGATGTCTTCGGCGGTCGTGAAATTGAGCGTGCCGATCTCGTCATCCTTGCCGAAACGCCCCCAGTTCTTGCAGCGCTCGGCGGCCTTGCGCACATCCTTGCGCGTCAGCTTGCGGTTTTTCTTTTCGCGGGTGTCAATGGTCTTCGGTGCGCGTGCCATGCGAGTGCGTCCTCTTGTTGGGGTTGTCGAAAGGGTAGGAATGATAGCTTACTTGGCGGTAATTCCCGCCTCGGCGATGAGCTTGCCCCACTTCTCGAATTCGGACTTCATGTACTTGCCGAGCGCCTCCGGGGTGGACGGGGCGGCCTCGACACCGTGGGCCACCAGCCGGCGCCTGATTTCGGCATCGTTCAGTATCGACGTGAGCTCGCGGTTGAGCCGGGCGATCACGGCCTTCGGCGTCTTCGCGGGCGCCACCATCGCGTACCAGTTGTTCACTTCGTAACCGGGTATCCCCGACTCGGCCACGGTCGGCAGCTCGGGAATGATGGTGGAGCGTTTGAGCGTCGTGACGGCGAGCCCACGGATTCTCCCCGACTTGATGTGCGGGATGGAAGAGGACGGCGACGCGAAGATCATGTGGATCCGGCCGCCGACCAGGTCGATCATGGCGGGCCCGCCGCCTTTGTAGGCAACGTGGGTCAGATCGACCTTCGCCATGCGTTTGAAGAGTTCTCCGGCAAGATGGCCCGCGTTGCCCGCGCCGGACGAGCCGTACGTCATCCCGGGCTGCCTGGTTGCAAGCGCGATGAGCTCCTTGATCGACGTCGCTGCGACGCCCGGATGCACCACCACGACGTTGGCGGCGTCCACCATCGCCGTCACCGGCGCGAGGTCTTTCAGCGGGTGATAGCCGATATTCTTGTAAAGACTGTAGTTGACCGCGAGATTGCCGATGGCGCCGAGGTTCAGCGTATACCCGTCCGGCGTCGAATTCTTCAGCATCTGTGCGGCCAGCGTTCCCGCCGCGCCGGGGCGGTTGTCGATGACGATAGGCTGGCCCAGCGCGCTGGAGAAACGGTCCGAGATGACGCGCGCGGTCTGATCGAGTCCGCCGCCGGGCGCGGAGCCGATCAGAATCCGGATCGGCCGGCTGGGAAAATCGCCGGACTGCGCATGAGCACAAGAAACCGCAGTCATGATCAGCCAGAATGTCGGCACGAGAGCCGCGCCCGCATATCGGGTTTTCATCCTGCACCTCCTCGTTTTTATAAATTTCAGTCAGCGCGCGCGCCGGAATCCTTCACCACCTGGCCCCACTTCGCGACTTCTTTCCTGACGTACTCGGCAAACTGCTGCGGCGTGTTCGGCGTGTACTCGAAAGCCAGCACGGCGAGCCGCTCCTTCACATCGGGCAGCTTGAGTATGCCGTCTATCTCCTTGTTCAGCTTGTCCACGATGGTGCGCGGGGTGCCGGCCGGCGCGAAGAAGCCGATCCAGGTGTAGTCCTCGTAGCCGGGAAAACCGGACTCCACCACAGTCGGCACCTCGGGGAGCGTCTCCGCGCGCTTCAGGCTCGTCACTGCAATACCGCGCAGCTTGCCTGCCTTGACCGGCGCGACGAGGGGCGGCAAGGCCCCGCAACCGAGCTGCAGTTGACCGCCCAGTACCGCGCTCAACGCCGGGGCGGCGCCGTTATAGGGCACGTGCGTGAGGTCGAGCTTGTTCATGGTCTTGAGCAGCAGTTCGACCGTCAGATGCGGCGTGGTGCCGATTCCGGGCGACGCATAGCTCAGGGACTTGGCCTTCCCTGCCGCGATCAGCTCCTTCAGGGTGCGCACCGTAAACGACGGATGCACGTAGAGCATGTTGGGGCTCGCGCCGGCATTGATGATCGGCGCAAAGCTCTTGACGGCGTCGTAGCCGGCGCTTCGATAAAGGCTCGGATTCACGACGTAAGCGCTGCTGTGCACGAGCAGCGAGTAGCCGTCGGGATTGGAGCGCATCACGAGCGCCGTGCCGATATTGCCGCTCGCGCCGGCACGGTTGTCGATGACGACGTTCTGCCCCAGGCGCTCGGTGAGCTTCTGACCCACCAGTCGCGCCATGAGATCGGTGGGTCCGGCCGCCGCGTACGGCACCAGCAGCCGCACCGGCCGCGTCGGATAATCTTTCGGGCTGCCCTTATCCTGGGCGTGCACTTCGCTTCCCATGCCCACTATCGCGACCGCTGCCAACATCCCCTGCAGTATTTTTCTCACCGCCTCCTCCTTCGCATCAGATGGTTTTACGTGCCTATCCGGCCAACGGCAGCGTCACCGGCCGGCCGCTGGCGAGCGAATGTGCGATCGCGAGCGTAGCTTCCAGATTCGCGCGCGCCTCGCGCGGCGTCGCCAGCACGCACGGCTTCCCGATGGCGAGATGATCGAGCCACGCCCGCGTCTCATTCGCGATCGGGCCCCACAGCTCACCGAGCGCCCAGTCGCCCGGCGTGCCGCTCTGCAGGAACACCATGTTCACCGTGTGATCGGGCAGGTAGACGTGCGGTATGCCTTTTTCGGTGTACATGAGCTGGTCGGTGTGATCGTCATCGAGGATCATCACGCCCTCGGTGCCGAGCAGTTCCACGCGCGCCGCGTGGCCGAGCGCCGGATATTTTTCCGGCAGCGCATAGCTGATGCCGAGATTGACGACCGTGCCGTCCGCATAAGTGAAGATCGCCCAGTTGATATCGTCCGCTTCGAATCCCGCAGCCTGGAGCACGCCTTTCTGCCCGCGCGCATAGATCTCGGCGATCGGCGTTCCCCCGAGCAGCCAGTTCATGAGATCGACGTAATAGGTGAGCGCATCCACGACCGGGGTTGCATGCCGGTCGCGTTTGAGCACCGCGAGGCCCTGTGAGCGCGAGTTGTAGACGCGGGCGGCCGCGCCCACCACCTTGCCGAGCCGCCCCTGGATGATCTGTTCCTTGGCGATGAGATAGCGTTCCTTGTAACGCCGGCTGTAACCCACGCGCACGTTGGCGTTCGATGTGTCGATGGCCGCGACCATGGCGTCAGCATCGGCGAGCGTGAGCGCGATCGGCTTTTCCACCAGCACCGGTTTGCCGAGCGCGACCGCCTGGAGTACCGCGTCCATGTGCTCGCCTTCACTCGTGGAGACGATGACGGCATTCACCTCCGGGCGCGAAATGACCTCGCGATTATCGCCCGAATGAAACTGCGCGCCGACTTTGTCCGCGAGATCGCGCGCCTTTCCCGCGTCGCGATCCGATACGGCAAGATAGTGCACCGCCGGATGCTGGCTGGCGAGCCGTGCGCGCAGCGTGCCGATACGCCCCGACCCGACGATGCCGAGCCCCAATGCCTTACGTTCGATGATGCGCCTCCTCCCTGATCTCACGCGATGGCGCCGCCACGGCGAGGTCCACCGCCCGCGCCTTCAGGGTCGCATCGCTGCGCATGAGCGCCTTGGCCACTTTGTGCGTCGGCGTGTGCGGCAGCGCCTCCACCACCGCGACGAAACGCGGCACCTTCATCGCCGCAAGCCGCTCACGGCACCACTGCGCGATCTCCTCCGCGCTGATGCGGTGCCCGCTCTTCGGCACGACCGCGACGAGAATTTCGTCTTCGCCAAGTTCCGACGGCACCGCGATCGCCGCCGCCTCGTGCACGGCGGGATGGGCGCCGACCACGCGATCCAGTTCTGCACCCGCGATGTTTTCCCCGCGGCGGCGGATGATGTCCTTCTTGCGCGAGACGAAATAGAAATAGCCGTCCGCGTCGCGCCGCACCAGATCGCCAGTCAAAAACCAACCATCGCGAAAAGCAGCCCGCGTCTGTTCCGGGTCCCGGAAATAGCCCTGCATGATGATGGGCGTCTTGACGATCAGCTCGCCGGCCTCGCCCGCCGCGACGTCATGTCCCGCTTCATCGACGACGCGGCATTCGGCCCAGGCCCGCGCGGGATCGGGATGACGCCCCACCGGTCCCATGCTCCCCGGCTTCTGCGGACCTTCGAACGGATTGCACGTTACGCCGGGAATTTCCGTCATGCCATAGCCGCCGATAAGATGCGGAATGTGAAATTCGTTGCGAAACGTCCCGGCCACGCTTTCACGAACCCCATATGCCTTCCGGATGCGATGCTCCGGACAAAACTCGCTGCGCGGCCGATTCTTCAGTATGGTGCCGATCGCTTCGATGATATTGACCTCGGTGGCGCCGCTCTCCGCCGCGGTCTGCCAGAACGTGGAAGCGGAAAAACGCGGTACGATCACCATGCTCGCGCCCGCCGCCAGCGTGCCTGCGACGGAATAGAACAGCGCGTTGATGTGAAAAAGCGGCAGTACGATCATCAAGCGGTCGTCGTCCTGCAGGTGCACGCGCTGGACAAATGCCTCCCCGCCGGTGACGAAGCTGCGCTGGCTGTGCATGGCGCCCTTGGGAAAACCGGTGGTGCCGGAGGTGTAGACGATGAGGCAGGTCGAATCCGGGCTCACATCGGCAGGCAGCGCCACGGCGGGCGCATCCCGCATCAGGTCGTGAAGGCGCGGCACCTCACGGCGCTCGCCATCGAGAAGCACGAACCAGGGCGGGCGCTTCAACCCCGCGCAAGCCTGCCGTGCCGTTTCGAATGCCTTCCCGCTCGCCGCGACCGCGCTCACTTCGGCGTGGTGCAGGACATAGCGCGCTTCCTGCACGCCGAACTCCGGATTCACGGGCACCATGATTGCGCCGATGCGGGCGAGCGCGAACAGCAAGACGATGTGTCCATCGCTGTTCGTGCCGATGACGCCCACGCGATCCGCTTTCCCGATGCCGCGGGCGAGGAGGACACGGGACGCCTGCGCTACCGCGCGGTCGAACGCTTCCCAGCTCCACGTTTTTCCGTCGCACAGCATGAACGTGCGCTGCGGGTCGCGCTGCGCGCGACTGGAAAAGGCGCCGTGCAGCGTATAGTCGTGCGAGGGATAGAGCCGGAGTATTTCGAGCGGGGTCTTCATGTCGCAGGTGCGAAGCGTATCATGTTTCGTAGAGTGAACCGAACCGAGACAGGCAGCCGCGTGCAGCTCGATGAGCCGGTAATTTGCGAACGTCTGGGCGCCTTCATCGGCCGCGCCGCCGGCAAGAGTAAGGTGCGCATCACCCGCTTCGAACGCATGAGCGGTGGCGCGGTACAGGAAAACCGGGCGCTCGATGTCGAGATAGACGGCCAGGCGCATCAGTGGGTGTTACGGACCGATGCGCCCGCCGCCGTGCGGGAGAGCCTCACCCGGGCGCAGGAGTTCGCGGTGCTGCGGGCAATCCAGGAGGCGCAGGTGCGCGCGCCGAGGCCGCTTTATCTCTGCGAGGAGGTTGCCGTCATCGGCCGGTGTTTTTTCATCATGGAGCGCCTGCCAGGGGTCGCGGCCGGCCATCGCGTCACGCGCGACCGGTCGCTGGTTCCCGACCCGGCGCACCTCGCGCGCGAGCTGGCCGCCAATCTGGCGCGGCTGCATCGCATCACGCCTGCCCATTCAACGCTGGCCTTTCTCCGTACCACGCATGCGCGCGACAATATCGCCCACTACCGCAGCTATCTCGACGGCCATCCGGACGCCCATCCCGTCCTCGAGTGGGGCTTGCGATGGTGCGAAGTCCACGCCCCTGCGACCGAAGAGACCACGTTCATCCACCGCGATTACCGCACGGGAAACTACCTGGTCCATGACGGCGCATTGGCAGGACTGCTCGACTGGGAATTCTCCGCGTTCGGCAATCCGCTCGAGGACGTGGGCTGGCTGTGTGCGCGGTGCTGGCGCTTTGCCCGGCCGGATCTCGCGGTCGGCGGCATCGCGCCCATCGAGGATTTCCTGCCCGAATACGAACGCCTGTCAGGGCGCCGGGTGACGGGGTACGATCTGCGCTACTGGCAGGTGATGGCACACTTGCGCTGGGCGGTGATCGCACTGCAGCAGGCCCAGCGCCATCTGTCCGGAACGGAACCTTCTTTGGAGCTGGCCCTCACCGGGCACATACTGAGCGACCTGGAACGCGAAATCCTCACCCTCACAAGCGCACATGACCAATAAGCCCGAGGCCGGCGAATTGCTGCAAATCGCCCGCGCTACCTTCGCGGACCGCATCCTGCCGGCGCTGCCCGGGGATCTGCGGTAT